>JAWXCJ010000026.1:0-30115 GCA_034408875.1 Actinomycetota bacterium | reverse complement strand
GGCGTCTTCACGCTGCGCACGCTCGACGACGCGCTCGCAATCCGGACGATGCTCAACGCGCGGCCGAACGTCGTCGTGGTCGGCGCCGGGTTCATCGGTGCGGAGGTCGCGGCGACGTGTCGCGGGCGCGGCCTCGACGTCACGTTGCTGGAAGCGTTGCCGCAGCCGATGGTACGCGGCCTCGGACCCGAACTGGGCGCGGTGATCGCAGGGGTGCACCGCGACCACGGCGTCGACCTGCGCCTCGGCGCCGGCGTCGAGAGCATCGACGGTGCAGGTCGGTGCGAGCAGGTGCGCCTCGCCGACGGCACCATCATCGCCGCCGATCTGGTCGTCGTCGGTGTCGGCGTCGTGCCCGAGACCGCGTGGCTCGAAGGTTCCGGTCTGACAATCGACAACGGCGTCGTGTGCGACGAGACGTGTCTGGCCGCGCCCGGCGTCGTCGCCGCGGGCGACGTTGCCCGCTGGCCCAACTCGTTGTTCGACGGCGAGCTCATGCGGTTGGAGCACTGGACGAACGCAACCGAACAAGGTGTGCACGCCGCGCTCACGCTGCTCGCGGGTGACGCGGGCGGCACCCCGTTCGCGCCGGTCCCGTTCGTATGGTCCGACCAGTACGACCGCAAGATCCAGACTGTCGGGTGGGTGTCGACCGAAGCCGAGATGCACGTCGCGCACGGCACGCTCGCCGAGCGGCAGTTCGTCGCCTTGTTCGGCCGCGCCGGACGGCTCGTCGGCGCGCTCGGGTTCAACCGTCCGCGCCAGGTCATGCAGTACCGGCGGATGATCAGCGAACGGGCGCCGTGGGCCGACGCGCTCGCCCGTGCCAACGAAGGGTGACGACATGACGGTGCGCATCGAAGCGGCGCTCATGCCCGATATCGACTGGGCGGAGGCCAAGGCCGACCTGACCGCGGACCAGTTCGACAACGGTCGCACGGCCGAGGCGCTCCGCCGCTCGTTCGAGAACTCGCAACACGTCGCGATTGCACGCGACGGAAATCGCGTCGTCGGCATGGCGCGGTTGTTGTCGGACGGCGTGTGCAACGCGTATCTGGTCGACGTGTGGACGCTGACCGCGTACCGGCGTCAGGGCATCGCGACCGCCATGATCAGCGCGCTCGAAGTGAGCGTGCCGGGCCAGCACATCGGCCTCCAAACCGACGACGCCCAAGCCCTGTACGAATCGCTCGGCTACCGCCGCCAACCCGAGTTCATGGCCACCGTCGTCGGCACCTGGCTCGGCAACGACGCCAACCGCTGAGGACGCGCGTGGCGACCGAACCGGAGGTCCCGCTTCCCGGCGGTGCGATGACCCATGGGGTCGTGCGCGTGGGTGACACGGTGCGGCGGCCGCAGTGTGAGAACGCCGCGTTCGTGCATGCGTTGCTCGAACACCTCGAAGCGGTCGGGTTCATCGAAGCACCGCGGTTCTTCGGCGTCGACGACCGCGGTCGCGAGATCCTGACCTTCGTCGAGGGCTGGGTCCCCGAAGACCCTGACCCGAGCGCGTGGTCGGAGGGGCAGGTTGTCGCGGCGGCGAAGCTGCTGCGCCGGTATCACGACGCGTCGGCGAGCGCACCCGGTCGGGCGAACCATGAGATCGTGTGCCACGGCGATCCGACCCCGGGAAACTTGGCGTGGAATGCCGGTATCCCCACTGGATTGTTTGACTTCGACAACGCGTATCCGGGCGAGCGCATCGACGATGTCGCGTACTTCGGCTGGCTGTTCGTGCTCAATGGGCACGACTCGAACGGCCTCGGCATCGACGAACAGGCGCGGCGCTTGCGGCTCATCTGCGACGCGTACTGGTTCGACCGCCGCACCGAACTGCTCGACGCGATCGTCCGGCGCCAGACGGAGACCGCGGCGCTCATACTGGAAACCGCCCGGCGCACCGACTGCAAGCGCACGCCCGCCGAGACCGAGTCGGCCGTTGTGTGGGTCGCCGAGGAGACCGCGTGGCTGCACCGGCACGCCGAGAGCCTCGGGCGGCATCTCTCGTAGCATCCCCGCTTCATGACGATGCCCGCGCCGGAACGCCTGATCACGGCGCGGTTCGCGATCGTCGTGACGAGCGGGCTCTTCTACTTCCTCGGGCTCGCGATGTTGACACCGGTCATCCCGCACTACGTCGAGGACGAGCTGGGTGGCGGCAGCATCGCGGTCGGGGTCGCGGTGGGCTCATTCGCGATCGGCGCGCTCGTCCTGCGGCCGTACTCGGGCCGCATCGGCGACCGCTCCGGGAGACGGGTGCTCATCATCGGCGGTTCGCTCATCGTCGCGGCCGCGACCGCGTGCTACGGGATCGTGCCCGAACTCTGGTGGCTCGCTGTCATGCGCGCGATCGCGGGTATCGGCGAGGCGGCGTTCTTCGTCGGCGCGGCGACGATGATCACCGACCTCGCCCCGATCGACCGACGCGGGGAAGCCGTGAGCTACTGGTCGGTGGCCGTGTACGGCGGGCTCGCGTTCGGTCCCGCGCTCGGCGAGTTCGTCGCCGGTGACGACCGCTACACGGCGGCGTGGCTCGTCGCAGCCGGGCTCGCGCTCGTCGCCGCACTGCTCGGGTTGGCGACATCGGACGCGGGCCGCCCGCCCAAGTCCGAGGAACACATCAGTCTCATCAACCGCAACGCGCTCTTGCCCGGCACCGTGTTACTCCTCGGGCTCATCCCGCTGGCCGGGTTCAGCGCGTTTCTGCCCTTGTACGCCGAGGATCTCGGCCTGGACGCGGGTCCGATCTTCCTGCTCTACGGCGTGCTGATCCTCGCGGTGCGCGTTCTCGGTGCGCGGCTCCCGGACCGGCTCGGTGGCCGGACCGCGGCGACGGGCGCGCTCGTGCTCTCGGGAACCGGGGTCGGCGTGATCGCCGCGTGGGACAGCGTGGTCGGGGTCGTGGTCGGTACGGTGGTTCTCGCCGCGGGCATGTCGCTCATGTATCCGGCGCTGTTGCTGCTCGCGTTCGACGGGGTACCCGACTCGGAACGCGCCGCCGTTCTCGGCACGTTCTCGGCGTTCTTCGACCTGTCCCAGGGCGTGGGCACCCCGCTGTGCGGGGGAGTGGCCGCAGCCACGGGCATCCGCGGCGCATTCGCGACCGGATCAGTCACCGCCGCGCTCGGCGTGCTCGTGCTGCGCCGCCGCCGCTCCTAGCATCCGCCCGACATGGGTTCGCTGCTCGTCACCAACGACTTCCCGCCGAAGCACGGTGGCATCCAGTCGTACCTGTACGAACTGTGGCGCCGGCTCCCCCCCGACGAAACCACGGTGCTCACGACGCCGTTCGACGGCGCGGCCGCGTGGGACGCGCAGCAGGCGTTCCGCATCGAGCGCACGCGCGAACGCGTGCTGCTCGGTACGCCGTCGCTGCGCAAGCGCATCGACGCGCTCGCACGCGAAATCGGCGCCGACGTCATCTTTCTCGACCCGATGATCCCGCTCGGGCGCATCGGACCGAAGCTGACGTCGGCTCCGTACGTCGTCATCGCGCACGGCGCCGAGATCACCGGCTACGGCCGCAACCCACTGACGCGTCCGATCGCGGGGCGCGTGTTGCGCAACGCCGCCGGAGTAGTCGCGGCCGGGACCTATCCCGCGTGCGAAGCCGTCCAAGCCGCGGGTGGGCCGTTGCGCGGACTCGTCGTCCCGCCCGGTGTCGACGGTGCGCGGTTCCAACCGGTCGACGCCGAGACACGCGCTGCGACACGCGCGCAATACGGGCTCGATCCCGACCGGCCGCTCGTGCTCGGCGTGTCGCGCCTGGTCCCGCGCAAGGGTTTCGACACGCTCATCGACGTCGTGCAGACGATGCCGCCCGATGTGCAACTCGCCATCGCGGGCGCGGGCCGCGATCGCAAACGCCTCGAAGGCAAAGCTGCGGGGCGGGCCGCGTTTCTCGGGCGGGTGCCCGACGCCGACCTGCCCGCGCTGTACGCGTGCGCGGACGTGTTCGTCATGTTGTGCCGCGATCGGTGGGGCGGCCGCGAGGCCGAAGGCTTCGGCATCGTGTTTCTCGAAGCGGCCGCGTGTGGCGTACCGGCGGTCGCGGGCCGCAGCGGCGGCGCCCACGAAGCCGTCGAGGACGGCGAGACCGGATACGTCGTCGAACCCAAGGACCACGCGGCCATCCGGGCCGCGCTCGAGAAGATCCTCGCCGACGACGGCCTGCGTCAGCGCATGGGCGCCGGCGCCCGGCGGCGCGCGGTCGAACAGTTCTCGTACGACACGCTCGTGGCGCCGCTCGTGCCGCTGAGTCGCGGCGACCTCGACTCCCTACCTACCCTGCTGTCATGACGGGACCTACTCTTGCGTCATGACGGGCCTCGGGCCGTGACCGGCCGGTCGATCATTCTCGCGTCGTGGATCTCCGTGGGTGCGTTCGCGGTCCCGGCCGGACTCGAAACCGTCGGGATCGACGTGTTCCACGGCGTCACCGTCGCCGTCTGCTTGGCCGAGTTCCTGATCTCCCTGCCGGTGTGGGCGTATGCGTTCGGGCTCGGCGTGGTCCGCAGCGGTCGGGGCGACAACGTCACGATCGGCGGGCTCTTCTTCCTCGCCGGGACGGCACCGCGTGAAGTCCGCCGGCATCTGCTCGGCGCGGCCGCCGCGTCGATCGCGATCGCGCTGGCCCTGATGTTCGTCGACCCGTACGTGGTGCTCGTCCCTATGCTTCCCATGGGCCTGGTGGGAGTGTGGGGCGCCCGGCACGGAACCTTCTGTCCCCGGCCCCGTACGACACGAGCTCCGGCGAGAGGAGAACGGCGATGACCGATTCTGCGAGCGATCGCATACGGGTCGACGCGCCCGCCGATCGGTGCTTCGACGTCGCGATCGACTTCGAGTCGTATCCGGAGTGGGCACGCGACGTCCGCGAAGCCAAGGTGCTCGAGTACGACGCCGAAGGCCGGGGGAGCAGGGTGGAGTACCGCGCCGCGGCGCTGGGCAAGAGCGTGCGCTACGTCTTGGCCTACGACTACGCCGAAGCTCCCGACGCGTTCTCGTGGACATTCGTCGAAGGCGACATGTTGAAGCGCCTCGACGGCTCGTATCGCTTCGAAGCCGAAACCCCCACCTCGACCCGCGTCCACTATGAATTGGCAGTTGAGGTCGCGATGCCGTTGCCCGGTCTGCTGAAACGGCGGGCCGCCTCCCTGATCATGGGCAGCGCGCTGAAGGAGCTGAAGAAGCAGGTGGAAGCGGTCGCGTGAGCCGTCGTTCACTGCCCGCGGTGCGCGTCGACGAGCTATCTCTCTCGTAGTCCGCCTCTGCCCCCGGGTAGAGATCGCCTCTTCCTTTCGGGTCGGTTTCGAGGGCCGCGGGGCCGGGAAGTAAGGGACTGCCGCCCGATTGATCCGCGGGCCGGTTCCGGTTTGACTGCCTTGAGAGGGCGCGGCGTCGGGGGGCGCCGGTAGCAACGTCGGGATTGTGGGAGACAGAGGGCAGACGGCTCCGGCCGCGAGGCCCCCACTGTTGGCGGGTCTCCCTACAGTTCGACGTGCTACTCCGCATCGCGGATCCGCGCCGTCACGTCAATGAGCGACGTGGTCGGCCGCGCGGAGGGCGATCCGCCGGGGCGCAAGTCCCGACGGGTGTGCGGTCGACCACAGAGCTCGTCCCCCCTCACTGCGGAGCCAGTCAGGCGGCTCGGGTGAGGGGAACCTGTGGCGGCAACGCCTCGACGGTGCTCCGGCATGCACTTCCCCCCCTTACGCATGCCGGAAACCGTCGATGGCGAACTACCCTCCCCGCCGATGCGCATCCTGTTGTTCACGGGCAAGGGCGGGGTCGGCAAGACCACGGTCGCGGCCGCGACGGCAGTGGCGGCCGCCGAGTCCGGGCTGCGCACGCTTGTCCTCTCCACGGACCCGGCCCACTCGCTGGCCGACGCCTTCGACACGCCGCTCGGGGACGAGCCGATGGCTATCGGGGCCTGCCTGTCGGGGCAGCAGCTCAACGCCCGGGTGCGCTTCGAACAGGCCTGGGACGACATCCGCACCTACATCGTCGACGTCCTCGACTGGGCCGGCGCGAGTGCGGTCGAGGCGCAGGAACTGGCGGTGATCCCCGGGCTCGACGAGGTGTTCGCGCTCGCCGACATCAAGCAGGTCGCCACCTCGGGCGAGTACGACGTCGTCGTCGTCGACTGCGCGCCGACCGCCGAAACCATCCGGTTGCTGTCGCTCCCCGACGTGCTCGGCTGGTACATGGAGCGCGTCTTCGAGACGCAGCGGCGCCTCACGCGCGTCGCGCGTCCGGTGTTGCACCGCATGACGAACCTGCCCATCGCGGGCGACGCGGTGTTCGGTGCCGTGCGCCGGTTCTACGACCGGCTCGACGGTGTGCGCGAGCTGCTGACCGACGGGTCGATCACGAGCGCGCGACTCGTGGTGAACCCTGAACGCATGGTCATCGCGGAAGCCCGACGCACCTACACGTACCTGTCACTGTTCGGGTATCACGTCGACGCGGTCGTCGCGAACCGGGTGTTGCCCGCGGCAGTCGACGACCCCTGGTTTGCGCAGTGGAAGACCGCGCAGAAGGCGCATCTCGAAGTCATCGTCGACGCGTTCGCGCCGCTCCCGATCCTGCGCGCCGAACTGGCCGACCACGAGATGGTCGGGTACGACGAACTCGCGAGTTTCGCGACGAAGTTGTACGGCGATGTCGGCGCGACGGAGCGCCTGTCGAACGTCGAGCCCATGCGCGTCGAGGCCGAGGGCGACCGCATCACCCTGTCACTGCACCTGCCCGGCGTGACGCGCGGCGAGATCGACCTCGGGCGCACCGAGCAGGAACTACTCGTGACGATCGGGTCGTTGCGCCGCGCGCTGGTGCTGCCCGACAGCCTGGTGCGGCGCGACGTCGTGCGCGCCCACCTCGAAGGCGACCGCCTGGAGGTCGAATTTTCGTGAGGCGCAGACCGCAGGCGCGGATTGTCACGAAGCTTCGCACGGGCGATCGAGCGCCGGAGGCCGTAGCCGCATGAACATGTCCCAACCGTCGAACGATCCGATCGAGCATTTCTGGAAGGCCGCACGCGAGCTGCTGAAGGCGGCGCGGGGTGTGCTCGACGCGGCCGACGGCTTGGTCGAGGACCAGCTGGACAAGTCGCCGCCGTCGGACGAACCGAGGGTCCGCAAGTTCGATGTCGAGTGAGCCGGGCCCGACGGTCGGGCTCGACATCGGCGGCACCAAGGTGCTCGGCGTCGTCGTCGACGCCGCGGGCACGATCACGGCCGAGGAACGGCGCCCGTCGCCCGTCGACGGGCTCGAAGGCCTCGTCGCGGCGTGCGCGGCGCTCGTCGCCGATCTCGCGCCGCCGGGCGCGGCGGTCGGTGTCGGCGCGGCCGGACTCGTCGACCTGCATGGGCGCCTGACGTACGCACCCAATATTCCGGGAGTGCGCGACGCGCCGCTCCAACTGGCACTGGCGGAAGCGACCGGGCGCGCCGTGGTCGTCGACAACGACGCCAACGTCGCCGCGCTCGGCGAGGTGACCTACGGCGCCGCGATCGGTGCCCGGCTCGCGATCATGGTCACGCTCGGGACCGGCATCGGCGGCGGCATCATTCTCGACGGTTCCATTTTCCGCGGCGCGCACGGGTTCGCCGCCGAGATCGGCCACATCACCGTCGACCGCGACGGCGCGCTCTGCGCGTGTGGTGAACGCGGCCACTGGGAAGCGATCGCGTCGGGCACCGCGCTCGGACGTATGGCCCGCGAACTGGTCGAGGCGGGCGAGGGTGCCGCGATCCTCGCGGCCGCGAACGGACACCTCGACGACGTGAGCGGCGAAGAAGTCGGGCTCGCCGCGGCCCGGGGCGACGGCGAGGCACGGGAATTGCTCGCTCGGTACGCCGACAACGTCGCGCTCGGACTCGTGAACCTCGCCAACGTGTTCGACCCCGAACGGTTCGTGATCTCGGGCGGCGTCGTCGAACTCGGGCCGTTGCTGCTCGAGCCGCTCGTGGCCGCGTTCGAGGCCCACCTCGAAGGGGCCGACCACCGGCCCGAGATCCCGATCGTTCCGGCCCGGTTGGGCGAGAAGGCGGGCGCGGTCGGCGCCGCGGTGCTCGCGCGGACGGCCGGGTGAGGCTCGGGCTCACGCTTCCGTCGTTCGTCGACGACCCGGAGGTTCCGCTCGCGGTGGCGCGGGCAGCCGACGCGGCCGGCATCGACGGGGTGTTCGTGTACGACCACTTGTGGCGGGATCGGCCGCCGCCGCGCCGCCCGGCACTCGAGTGTCTGGCGCTGCTGGGCGCGGTTGCCGCGGAGACGCGCCGGGTCGCGATCGGGACGCTGGTCGCGCGCGCAACGTTGCGCCCACCCGCGGTCCTCGCCCACGGGTTCGCCACTGCGCAGCGCGTGAGTGGCGGTCGGCTCATCGCGGGCATCGGGAGCGGCGACAAGGAGAGCCGGCAGGAGAACGAGGCGTTCGGACTCGGGTTCGCCACGATGGCGACGCGGATCGAAGCGTTGCACGACGCGGTGCGCGCGACGCGCGGCCGCGGCTATCCGGTGTGGGTCGGCGGCCACGCGGCCCAAGTGCGCGAAATCGTCGCGCTGGCCGACGCGTGGAATAGCTGGGGCCGCGACGCCGAACGCTTCGCGGAGGAGGCCGCGCTCGTGCACGCGATCGCACCCGCCGCCGAACTCACGTGGGGTGGTCTCGTCGTCCTTGCCTCTACCGACGCCGAAGCGCAGCAGAAGGCGAACGCGCGCAACGCGTCGAAGGACGTCATCGTCGGCTCACCCGACACGGTTGCCGACGCGCTGCGGGCGTATCGCGTCGCCGGTGCGGCCTGGGCTGTCCTTGGCCCGCTCGATTCGCACGACCCGCAGAACGCCGAACTGATCGCCCAGGTGGCTGACGCGCTACGGGAGTAGCAAGCGCGCGGCGCGGGCGAGGGAATCGCTCATCGACGTCGCGTCGGAGAAGCCACCACTCCAGAACGTCAACTCCGCGAACCACACCGCGCCGAGCACCTTGACGACGTCGTCGAGGTTGTCGACCCGCTCGCCGTCGACGGCATCGGAGATGATCGAGCGCAACGTCGTGTTGATGTCGAGTTTTGCCGAGGCCGTGGTGTCGTCACCGGCCGACATCGCCGTGAGCATGGCCCGCATGACGCGGGGCTGGCGTTCGAGGGCGCGTGACGCGCGCCGCAACACATCGGCGACCCGTTCGGCCGGGGTCTCGCCTCGCGCCGGGCGCTGGTCGAGCCGTTCGCGCAGCGTTGCCGCCTGGTGGGCGAGCGCGGCGAGGAGCAACTGGTCTTTCGACGAGTAGTGCCGGTACAGGGTGCCGAGCGCGACCTCGGCGCGGGCTGCGACGTCGCGCATCTGCACCGCGTCGTAGCCGCCGTCGGCGGCGAGCGCGGTGGCCGCGTCAAGCAGCCGGCGCTTGCGCGCTTCGGTTTCGGCCGCTCTCGTGCCTCGCCGTCGGGACACGCCTTGCGCGCCGGTCACCGCCACGGCCGAACGGTACTCCAGCGCTAGAACGCGTTGCAGGTTTGCCCCGACGTTGGGCTACTCGAGCGTCGCGTAGTTGGTGCTGCGATCGTCGGTGTGGGTGCCGGCGACCTCGCCGACGCTCGCGCGCAGGTCGGCCAGGAACTCGTCGACGACCGGGACGTTGCCTGCGCTGACGGTCATGTGCAGCGAGTCGGGCGGGCCCTGGCGGTCGACCAGCCATTCGCGTTGCAGCAGCGCGTCGCCGACCGCGTAGACGTCGGTGCCGGCGCTGCCGATCGCGAGGCAGTGCGCATCGGGTTCGCCGAGCACGGTGAGTCCGTCGATCGCGCGGACGCCCGCGCCGATGCGGCGAGCCGCGTCGATCGTGGCCGCAACGCGCTCGCGGTAGCCGTTGATGCCGAGGTGGTGCATGACCGCCCACGCCGTCGCCATCGGCAGCGACGACCGCGTGCCCTGCATGTTGGGCGACGCGTACATGCCGCCGAGCCAGTCGTCGAACACGAACGTCTGGTACCGGCGCAGTTCCTTGGTGCGGTGCATGAGCACCGACGCGCCCTTGGGTGCGTACCCGAGTTTGTGGATGTCGGCCGAGAGGGTCGTGACGCCGTCGACGCGAAAGTCCCAGGGTGCGACCGTTTCGCCGTTCAGTTCCATGAACGGGAGCACGAACCCGCCCATGCACGCGTCGACGTGCATCGACGCGCCGACGGTCGCCGCCAACTCGGCGATCTCGGGGATCGGGTCGATGACCCCTTGCGGATACTGCGGCGCGGAACCGACGACGAGCACCGTGTTGTCGGTGACCGCGGCGGCCATGGCGTCGACATCGGCGCGCCAGTCGGGCCGCACCGCGACCTTGCGGGCCGGCACGCCGAAGTACGACGCGGCCTTGTGGAACGCGGCGTGCGCGCTTTCGGGCAGCACCATCTCGGGTTCGGTCACGCCGCGTTCGGCGCGCCCTCGCTCCCGCGCCGCCTTCACCGCGAGGAGGATGCTCTCGGTGCCGCCCGAGGTCATGAACCCGGCCGCGCCCTCCGGCGCGTGGAACAGGTCGGCGCACGCGCCCACTACCTCGGACTGGATCTCGGCCAAACTCGGGAACGCGGCGGTGTTCAGCGCGTTCTCGTGCAGGAACAGTTCGGCGGCGCGTTCCGCGACGTCGTGGACGCCCGGTCCGCCGTCGAAGACCAACCCGAACGTGCGGCCGTCGCGCCAGCGGGCGTCGCGTCCCCGCTTGGCCGCGAGGGCAGCGATCACGTCGTCGGCGGCCATGCCGTGCTCGGGGAGTCCCACGAGCCGGATGCTACGCGGTTACGAGGTGACGAGGTTCGGGTCGGTGAACGGCTCTTCGATGAGACCGGGATCGAGTCCGGTGCCACCCAACCCGCCGCCGCCCGTCACGGCGCCGGTTCCCGACCAACCCTCGCCGGGCGCATTGTCGGCGGAGCACGAAGAGGTCTTGGCCGAGACGAAGCCGATGTTCATCTGTGCGTCGACCCGTGCGAACGCACAGACGTCGCCTTGGCCCGCGACGGCGAGTGTCGCGTCGGTCGCGGTCGAGCGCATCGAGACCACCTGCGAGTCTGTCGAGGGTTGCGCGCCGTCGACGTACTGCAACGACGGGTCGTACTGCGCCATGAACGCGAGCGTGACCGCGCTCGGGTCGCCCATCTCCGCGTACGCCTGAACAACCATCATCGACGCCTGGCGCGCTTGCGCCTCGGCCTCGACTTGGTACGCGGCCCCGGGGGGGTCAGTCTGTCCGTCGGCAATCGACGGCAGGATCTCCATGTCCGCGTCGGCCGCGGTGTCGCCGGCGGTGTCGCTGCCCGACGGCCAGAACATCCAGCCGCCGATTCCGAGCGCGACGACGGCCAACACCGTCATCACGGTGCCGCTGCTCAGGCGCGGCGTCGATCGATCGGCGCGCGCCGCCCTCGGCGAAGCGGTGTGGCGCGGTGCGCCCATCGGGAGCAGGTCGAAGTCGGTGCTGGCCGGCACTGGTGGAGGAGTTATCTGACCGCCGCGCCCAGGCAGTAGATCGCCGTCGGTGTAGATGGGCGCCCCCGGCGCCGGTCCGGGTTGCGAGTGCGCGTACGCGTGGACCGGCGCGGCGGCGACGCCCGCGCCGACCGGCGCCTTGAGGGCCGCGCCGCAGCGCTTGCACATGTCCCAGGCGGGCGGCACGAGGTATTCACACGCGGGGCAGCGATTCACCGGTGAAGTGATCGGCATTTGGCGCCGATGACTTCACCCGCGGTTTCGAGATTGCAGGAAAGTGGCCCCTGAGCGGCCACTTTCCTGCAAACCGGTCAGTCCGGGCGGGGGCCGAAATACTGCTCGGCCAGTTCGGGCCGGGGCTGTACGAACAGGCCCTCGGCCTCGGCGGTGAGCGTCTCGCCGTCGTAGACCTCAGAACTCGAGATGATGCGCCGCCCCTCGATCCGGTCGACCCGGGCCTTGAAGGTCAACTCGCGGAACAACGGAGTCGGTTTCCGGTAGTTCACCGTCAGTCGGGCGGTCATGCCCGGGTGCCCGGCCGCGATGTTCGCGATACCGAGCATTTCGTCGAACGCACACGCAACCCATCCGCCGTGGACGAAACCGGGCGGTCCCTCGTACGCGGCGCCGAACGTGCCGTTGGCTTCGATGCCCAGAGACCCGTCGTTCGCGTCGACCTGGCGCCAGTCGATGCGCGGCGACAACGGGCTCGCTTCGCCGACGATCGGGGATCGGGGCAGGTAGTCGCCGTGACTGCGCGGGCGGTATCCGGGGCCTTCGTCGCGGCTCCCGCCGAGCCGGAACGCGAGCTGCTCGGTCGCGCGCGCGATGTCGAGCAACGTCTCGGCATCCGCGTCCTCGGTCGTCATGGTCGCGTCGATCAGTTTTCGGACGGCGGCCGCAAGTTGCGCGCGCTCGTCGGTGGCGAACGCCTCCGAGTCGGGGAGACCGGGCGCAGCCTCACTCATGCGGCTTGCGCCTGGCTGCTCATCGTTACCGTCCCTTGTATTCGGGTGCGCGTTTCTCGGCGAACGCTTTCGGTCCCTCTTGCGCGTCTTCGCTCGCGAACACTTCCCAACCGATCGGGTCCTGGTACGCCATCGCCTCGGCGTCGTTCATGTGTTCGGTCTCGCGCCATGTCCGAAGGATTGCCATCATCGACAGCGGCGCGTTCTGCGCGACTTCCTGCGCGAGTTCACGGGCGCGGGTGAGGGCCTGCCCGTCGGGTACGACGTGGCCGATCAGACCCCACTCGAGCGCCTGCGGGGCCGGGACCGGCGGGCAGCGCAACAAGATGTCCATCGCGAGTGTGTACGGCATCTGGCGTGGGAGCCGGCACGCCGAACCGCCGAGCGGGAACAGCCCGCGCTTGGCTTCCCACACTCCGAAGATCGCGCTCTCGCCCGCGACACGAATGTCGGTGCCCTGCAAAATCTCGGTACCGCCCGCGACCGCGTACCCCTCGACCGCCGCGATGAGCGGCTTACTGAGGCGGTAGTCACGCAGCAGCGCTTTCCAGTGCGGGTTGTTGCCGCGCGCCATCACCGCCTGCGTTTTCGGGTCGTCGGACTGCTGGCCCATCGCGACGAGGTCGGCGCCCGACGAGAAGTTGCCCCCCGCGCCGGTGAGGATCGCGCAGCGAATGTCGGGGTTCTCGTCGACGTACTCGTACCCGAGCACCAAGCCCGCGAGCATGTCGCCGCTCAACGCGTTCTTCTTCTCGGGCCGGTTCATCGTGAAGATGACGACGTGGCCGTCACGTTCGACGGTGCAGTGCTTGGTCGTGAGGTCCTTGAGAACTTCGGTCATGGCGCGGAGAGTAGAACACGTTTCATGTCGCGTGCTCGGGGGCTCTAGCCCTTGCGGTGGAACGCCCAGTCGACGAGCAGCAGTGCCAGGAGCCCAATGCCGATGGACAGGCGCAGCTGCTCCTGCACGATCCATGAGTTCGCGACGCTGAACGCAAGGAGGACGATCATCGTCGTCCGCGCCCAGCTGCGGCCCCGCATGAGTGCGTACGACACGGTGAACGAGAGGCACCAGACGAGGAAGCCCACGGCGAGGAAGGGCAGCGCCCGCTCGTCGACGCGCGCTCCGGGTCGCGACAGGCCGTAAGCGATGGCGGCGCCCATGGCCAGAATCGCGAGCAGGTGAAGCGCGGTGTACACGGTCCCGATGACTCGGCCCACCGGCCCGACCTGCGGCTGATTCCACACGAATGCCGGCTTGGCCCGAGGGCCCGACGACCGCGGGCCGAACGGCGCCATCGGAGGCGATGCGAACCCGGGCGGCGGCCCCGCGCCGGGGGCGCCGAGCGGGGGCGTAGGCGGCAGCTGGTTCCAGCCGATCTTGTCGTTCCCCATGCAAACCTTTCGGAGTGTCCGGGCGCCGCCTTGATCGCGAGCGCACAAGCCCCTGGTGAAGCCGGCCGCTGCGAATAACAGTGGAGCAGTTTCGCACCGTGGGGTCACGGACTCGATGCTTGGTTCCTCACTACAGGCGACTGCACCAGGTCGACGACGACGAGGATGAGTGGCACGCCGCACCCGATGATGATCGGGAATCGCAGGGGTGCCCCCTGCAGATGGAGCAGCGCGACGTACACCGGGACGGCGAGCGCCGGAAGGCTGAGTATCCGCGCGCTTGACGACCCGCGCACGAGCCCGCGGCCGATCGCGATCGCGGCGGCGACTGCGCCCAGAACCCACGGCAGCAAGAAGATCAACCCGTATTGACCCGCGTCGTCGCCGAGGGTGATCGTCGCGATGCCCACGAGGGATCCGAGTCCACCGACTGCAGCGAGGATCAGCACGAGGTATCCCGCGATGCGGGCGCGCGCAGAAGGGCGAGCGAGAGCGTTTTCGGTCACGAGCTGCGCCGACGGCGCGTCGACATCGCGTCGTAGACGAGCGGGCCGAACAGAACCAGCGCGAGCCCGGCGGTCACGAACGCCTGGAGGCCGGTCAGCACGAGCAGTGTTGTGCGCGCCCACAGCCGTCCTGAGAGCAGGGCGAGTCCGAGCACGAGGTGGCCGGTGCAGAGCAGCGCGGCGACGATCATCACCTGGGCCTGAAACTCCCGGTACCAATGCGCGCCGGCCGGGTCGGCCGGCTGCGCGGCGGCGAGGAGCAGGGCGACGAGGCCGGTCGCGAACAGCGCCGCGCTGACGCCACCCGTCACGCGCCCGACGGCCCCCACGTGGGGCGCGGGCATGCTCGCGAAGGGCAGCGCCGGCGGGGCCGGTGCCAGCTCGTTCATCACCACGCGAGTATCGGTAGGGCCCGTGACCGGCTTGATACGGGCCCGGTCCTGTCAGTGCGGCGCCGCGAGCGCGCGGCTGCGGCGCAGGTCGGTGGCGACGAGCGTGAGGGGGAGCGCGGTCACGCTCGCGACGAGGAGGAGCTGCACGCCGACGGCCGACGGCCCTGCGATCAGCATGGGGACCAGCGTCAGTGTGCTCAGCACGAGGCCGGGTAGTGCCGCCTTGCGCGCCCACCCGCGGCGCATGAGCATCGCGGTGCCGAAGACGATGCGGCCGAGGCCCATGAACAAGCTCACCGCGATGGCGAGCGCGGCGACGAGCTGACCCTTCGGCTCGGGGTGACGCAGCGCCCACACCACACCGGATCCGGCGCCCACGACGAGGCCGAGCCCACTGACGAGCAGGATGCCGCCGGCCACCCGGGCCCGGCGCCCGACGGCGCGCGGCGACTGGGTTCCGCGTTCGAGGCGAATCGCGATCACTGAGCGGTCCGCGGGGCACAGAAGTCGGCGGCGAGCAGCAGCAGCGGTACGGCGATAACGGCGATCAACGGTGCCTGAAGCGACGCCCCGTGCCACTGCGTCGTCGCGTAGAGCGGGAGCAGGAGCACCACGAACGCGGTGCCGCGCGTCGCCGTCGGCGCCCGGAGCAGGCCGACGCCGAGCGCCACGATGGCGGCGGCGATGCCCACCCCGGCGACACCGGCCGCGATCCCGATGAATGCGAAGTCGCCGCCGTCGTCGGCGGCCTCGGTCCACACGTGGAGCGCCGCCGGCGCCAGCACGACGCCGATCGTCGTGAGGATCGCCCCGGCGATCCGGGCGGGGAGGTGCGAGATCAACGTCGTCGTTTGCATGCACCCATCGTCGGGCCCCGGCGGCCCATCCGACATCGGGCGCGGCCCCCAAACGGGCGTGGGGCTCCGGCCACCCGTCGGCTGAGCCGGGCTCCGCGCGCCTTGCGACCCGAAGATGGAACGTGTTCTACTTTCGGGCGCTCGCCGACCCGAGAGAAGGACAGCCATGGGTGGCTTTTGGAACTACGCCCGTGAGGACCGCGACTACGTCGCGATCGTCGACCCCGACGGCACCGAGTACACGGCCGGTGAGGTCCTCGACCGGGCCAATCAGGTCGTGCACGGACTGCGGTCGCTCGGCATGCAGCCGGGCGACACGGTCGCGGCGGTGCTGCCCAACGGTGTGCACCCGATGCACATCTACCTCGCCGCGCTGCAGGCCGGTTGGTATTACGTGCCGATCAACTACCGGCAGTCGGCGCCGGAGATCGCGTACATCCTCGAAGACTCCGAGGCGAAGGTGTTCGTCAGCCACGAACGTCACGCCGAGCTCGTGAACGCGGCGGCCGAACAGGCGGGTATCCCGGCCGAGCACCGGCTCGCGCACGGCACGGTTGCCGGGTTCCGTTCGTTCGCGGAGCTGGTCGACGCGCAACCTACGACGACGCCCGAGGACCGGGCGACGGGCGCGGCGATGCACTACACGTCGGGCACGACGGGTCGCCCCAAGGGTGTGAAACGCGCGCTGTCGCAGATCGACCCCGACACGACCGCCGAACTGTTCACGTTTCTGCTCGGGTTGTTCGGCATACCGCAGGGCGGCGACAACGTGCACCTGTGTACGTCGCCGAACTACCACACGGCGGTCACGACGTTCGCGGGCAACTCGTTGCACTCGAAGCACAAGGTCGTGTTCATGGACCGCTGGAACCCCGAAGAGGCGTTGCGGCTCATCGAGACGTACAAGTGCACGCACACGCACATGGTGCCGACGCAGTTCATCCGCATGTTGCAATTGCCAGGCGTTGTGCGGGCGAAATACGACGTGTCGTCGATGACGTGGGCGATTCATGCAGCGGCGCCGTGCCCGGTCGACACGAAGCGCAAGATGCTCGAGTGGTGGGGCCCGGTCATCTGGGAGTACTACGCGGCTACCGAAGGCGGCGGCACGCTCGCACCGCCCGACGAGTGGATCAAGTACCCCGGTACGGTCGGGCGCGCGTGGCCGACGTCGGAACTGAAGATCACCGACGACGACGGCAACGTGTTGCCGCAGGGCGAACCCGGCACGGTGTGGATGCGTATGGGCGCGGGCAGCTTCGAATACAAAGGCGACAAGGAGAAGACCCGCAAGTCGCAGGACAGCGAGGGCTACTTCACTGTCGGCGACGTCGGGTACTTCAACGAAGACGGCTACCTGTTCCTCTGCGACCGCAAGAGCGACATGATCATCGCGGGTGGCGTGAACATCTACCCGGCCGAGATCGAGAGCGCGATCCACGAGCACCCACAGGTGGCCGACGTCGCCGTGTTCGGTATCCCCGACGACGACATGGGCGAGCAGATCAAGGCCATCGTCGAACCCATCGAAGGGGTGGCGGGCGACGACGCGCTGCGCGAGTCGATCATGGCGCACGTGCACGACCGGCTCGGCAAGTACAAGTGGCCTCGCACGCTCGACTTCATGGCCGAACTGCCGCGTGAACCGACGGGCAAGCTGTTGAAGCGCACCTTGCGCGATCCGTACTGGGAGGGCCGCGACCGTGCCATCTAACGCCTCGGCGGCGACGCTGCCGCCGCACCACCATGTGCTCGAGTACCCGGGCGGGTACACGCGCTCGACGGGCCCGGTGATCGGCCGGTTCCTGACGGGACTTCGCGACGGGCGCATTGAGGCGGTGCGTCTGGCCGACGGGCGCGTGCTGTGCCCGCCGACCGAGTACGACCCCACCACGAGCGCCGCGGTCGCGCCCGAGGGCGACCACTGGGTCACGGTCGGCCCGTGCGGTCGCGTGCAGGCGTTCACGTGGGTCGCGGAGCCCCGTGCCGGCAAGCACCCGCTGACGAAGCCGTTCGCGTTCGCGCTGATCCGGCCCGACACGGCCGACACCGCGATGCTCCACGTCATCGACTGCGGTACGCCCGACGCGATCGAGATCGGGATGCGCGTCACGCCCCGCTGGCGGGCCGAGCGCATCGGCCACATCACCGACATCGAGGCGTGGGTCCCGCTCGGCGACGGTGAGGAACCGACGAACGCGCCGCTGCGCATCCCGCCGGTCGACGAGCAGCCGGTCACCGGCATCGTCTCGGAAGTGCGGCTCGAATACACCATCAACGCCGGCGAATCGACCGCGCGCTACCTGCTCGGGCTCGGTGAGGGCAAGATCATCGGCGGCCGCGCCGTCGACAGCACCGACGTGTATGCCGCGTCGCGTGGCACCGATCCGATCACCGGGCAGCCGACCGAGGTCGAAGTCGAGGTGCAGGACACGGGCGTGATCGCGACGTTCTGTGTCGTGAACGTGCCGGGTCTGTCACCGCTCGCACCGGAGATTCCGTACGTGTCGGCGCAGATCCTGCTCGACGGAGCCGACAACACGTTCTTCGGATTGATCCGCGGCATCGGTGTCGACGACGTGCGCATGGGCATGCGCGTGAAGGCGAAGTGGGCCGACGAGCTCCACGCCGACCACACCGCCATCGAGTGGTGGGAACCAACCGGCGAACCCGACGCCGCCTACGAGCACTACAAGGACTACCTCTAATGAGACCGACGAACGAAATTGCGCCATCTGACAACCGTTTCGGTCGCCGAGTGGCGCAATTTCGGGCGGTATCGCGATGAGAGATGTAGCGGTCGTCTCCTACGCGTCGTCGACGACGCCGAAGGACGACATCCACAACGAGGTCGAGATGCTCGGCCCGGTACTCCGCGAAGTGATGGCCGGGAGCGGCATCGCCCGCGGCGACATCGGGTTCGTGTGTTCCGGCAGCCTCGACTACCTCCAGGGCGGCCCGTTCGCGTTCGTGATGGGCCTCGACGCCGTCGGCGCGTGGCCACCGATCCGCGAGTCGCACGTCGAGATGGACGCGGCGTGGGCACTGTACGAAGCGTGGGTCGCGATCCAGACGGGCGAGGTCGACACTGCACTCGTGTACGGCTTCGGCAAGTCGTCGCTCGGCGACGTGCACGAGATCATGACGCTGCAGACCGACCCGTACTATGTGGCGCCGCTCTGGCCGTCGATGGTCGACATGGCCGGCCTCCAAGCGAGTGCCGCCACGGGTGCGGGAGCATTGATTGCCGCCGACGACATCTTCCCGATCACCGACGGGTCTGCGGCGATCCTGCTGGCTGCCGACGATGTGGCGCGTAAGGCATCGAAGCGGCCGGCGTGGATCCGCGGCATCGAGCACCGCATCGAGTGCCACGGGCTCGGGGTACGCGACCTCACGATCTCGGAGTCGACGCGGATGGCCGCCGAGGCCGCCCGGGTTGGCGACGGTCCGGTCGACGTGGCCGAACTGCACGCGCAGTTCCGCCACGAAGAAGCGATTCTCGCCGAAGCCATCGGCCTCGACGGCCACACCACGATCAACCCGTCGGGTGGTCCGCTCGCGGCGAACCCGATCATGAGCGCGGGGTTGATGCGAATCGGCGAAGTCGCGAAACGGATCAGCGCCGGTGAGGCGAACCGGGGAGTCGCGCACGCGACATCGGGACCGTGCCTGCAACAGAACATGGTCGTCGTCCTGGAGGGGAACTAATTATGGCGGGGCAGTCGGTCGCTGTCGTCGGGGTCGGGCAGACCGTCCACCGCACCGCGCGCAAGGACGTGTCGATGGCCGGGCTCGTGCGCGAGGCGGCAGTCGAAGCACTGGCCGACGCGGGTATGGATTGGTCCGATATCGACGCGGTCGTGTTGGGCAAGGCGCCCGACATGTTCGAAGGCGTCGCGATGCCGGAGCTGTACCTCGCCGACGCGCTCGGTGCGGTGGGCAAGCCGATGATCCGTGTGCACACGGCCGGTTCGGTCGGCGGGTCGACGTCGATTGTCGCGGCGAAGCTGGTCTCGTCGGGTGTGCACAAGCGCGTGCTCACGGTCGCATACGAGAAGCAGTCGGAGAGCAACGCGACGTGGGGCCTCTCGGTACCGATGCCGTTCATGCCGCCGCTGGTGGCGGGCGCGGGCGGCTACTTCGCGCCACTGATCCGCGCGTACATGTACCGGTCGGGTGCGCCGCGTCACATCGGGCACTTGGTCGCGGTGAAGGATCGGCGGGCCGCGCTGCGCAACCCGAAGGCGCACCTGCACCTGCCCGACATCGATCTGAAGATGGTCGAAGAGTCGTTCCTACTGTGGGACCCGCTCCGCTACCTCGACGTGTGCCCGTCGTCCGACGGCGCGATGGCGTTGGTCATGGGTTCAGAGGACGTCGCCGACGCGGCGCCGAACCCGCCCGCGTGGATCCATGGCATGGCGATGCGCAGCGAGCCGACGATGTTCGCCCGGCGCGACCAGGTGAGCCCGCAGGCCGGGCGCGACTGCGCGAAAGACGTATACGCGCAGGCCGGCATCACCGACCCGCGCCGCGACTTGGACTGCGCGGAGGTGTACGTGCCGTTCTCGTGGTACGAGCCGATGTGGCTCGAGAATCTCGGGTTCTGCGCCGAGGGTGAAGGCTGGAAGCTGACCGAAGCGGGCGCGACCGCACCCGACGGCGACATCCCGTGGAACCCGTCGGGCGGCGTGCTGTCGTCGAACCCCATCGGCGCGTCGGGCATGGTGCGCTTCGGCGAGGCCGCGCAACAGGTGCGGGGCCGGGCCGGCGACTACCAGGTACCGCTGCGTACCGGGAAGGCGCTCGGTCACGCGTACGGCGGCGGCTCCCAGTTCTTTTCGATGTGGGTCGTCGGTTCCGATAAGCCGTGAACAACCGGGCGCGCGTCGAGGAGCTGATGCGCCTCGCGGGCGCCATGGACACCGACACGCTGCTGACGCACTTCGCGCCGGGCGCGGTGATGGAGTTGCCGTTCGCGCCCGGCTCCATGCCGAAGCGCTACGACGGTATCGACGCGATCCGCGGCTTCATGGAGTTCGCGCGCGACTCGTTCTCGTCGTTCTCGATGACGGTTGACGCGATCCACGAGACGGCCGACCCGAACGTGCTGATCGCCGAGCACCGCAGCGACGGCGTCGTCGCCGCCAACGGCCGCCGCTACGAGAACCGCTACTGCACGGTCCTGACGTTCGACGGCGCGGGCCAGGTCGTGCACTGGCGCGAGTACTACGACGCGGGTGTCGTCGTGCGCGCCTTCCGTCCGTAGGTATCATCGGTAGCGTGCGGGGGATGGGCAAGGTGGAGCGGGCACTGTTCGTGCTCGCGCTCCTGGGGCTGGTGGTCGCGGCCGCGTTCGTCGCCGAGGGCAAGCTCGGCGACGATTCGGGCGATGTCGTCGCCGAGGCAGACGACGAGCAGCCATCCGGTCCGACGACGACGCGGGGCCAGCGTCTCGACTACCGCGAGTACGACCCGGGCGATTGTGTCGACTGGGACCTTGACGATCCCTCGACACGAACGCGAGTGGTCGAGTGCGACGAGGAGCACGTGCTCGAGATGGTGACGAGTGTCGAACTACCCGAGGACCGACGAGACGTCTTCCCGACGAGCGAGGAGTGGGACGCGCTGTTCACAGAGCTGTGCACCCAGCCGGCCACGGACTACCTCGACGGCCGGTTCGACACGTCCGGCCGATTTCATGTCGCCGGCATCCATCCGTTGCAGGACAGTTGGGACGCGGGCCATCGCGATCTGCAGTGTGGGCTCGAATCGTCGACGAGCGAGAGGTTCACCGGCCGCGTTGCGAACCTCGATCAGAGTTACGTGCGGCCCGCGGGGACGTGTGTTCGCAGAGACGGTGTCGACAGCGCCGACGTAGCGTGCGCCGAACCGCACCAACTCGAGGTCACCGGCACCGTCGACCTGTCGGGTCGAGAATCGTTCCCGACGGAGGACGAGTGGAACGCAATCGCGTGGCAAGCGGAGTGTCGCGTGGTGACCGAGGCCTACCTCGGGCGCCCATTCGAGTCGCAACAAGCATTCTCGTCCACGGCGGGCATGTCGGTCGAGAGTTGGAACGGGGGAAGTCGCCAGATCAATTGCCTTCTCGCGCGGTTCGACGAATCCGGCGAGATGGTCGAGGTCACCGGTTCGTTCAAGGACGCGTGAGCGGCCGAGATCTGGTGACGCGCATTGATGTGCCCTTCAATCCGGCCTAGCCACTTCGACCTGAAGAACTCGTTGTTGTCGGGGTGTTGGTTGGAGTTGGCGGGTACGGGGCGTGCTTCGAACGCGCTTCCGCGGAAGCGCGCTCGGGATTGGCGGTCGGTGATCATTCGAGGAGCCCGGCGATCTTGACGAGGGTGCGGGCGAGACCGAAGTCGCGTTTGGCGCAGCTGATGCGTCCTTCGCAGCCGGTGCGGCATCGGACCATCTTCTTGAACGCGCGCCGCTGCTCGATCTCGCGCCGCGTCGCGGTGGGTTTGCCCTTGCGGAGCAGCACGACAGTGCGCACACCGGCCGCGTGGAGGGCGTCTTCGACTGCTTGCTCGCCGTAGCCGCGGTCCGCGGCTACGGCGCGCGGCGAAGTGGTCGACGATGACGCCGTCTTCGTTCTTACGTCACAGACCCGTCCTCTTGCCGGGTGTGTGACGCAAGAAAGGTCGTAGGCGCGCTTACGCGGCGAACGCGAAGACGTACGCCCAGAGCACGGTGTTCAGACCGCCCATCACGATGCCGAACCAGGCGCGGCCTTCGCCCGTCAACTGTGGGTTGCGGTTGATCGTACGCAGCGCGACGACGCCGCACACGACAGCAGGGACGCACGTGAACGGATTGGGGAGCAGGCAGAACAGCCCGAGATAGCCGGCGACGATCGCGCTCACCGGCCGGCCGACGGGGAGCAACCAGCGCATGTCTGAGTTGAGCGCGTTGCCCGGCGCGACGTGGTCGGTCCACCGGTAGCCGTCCCACCAGCGCGTCTGCGCCGGGTTCCCCGGGTCGGCGAACCAGCCCGGCCCGGGTGCGGGCGAAGGCGCGGGATGCGTCTGCATGCTCAATGCATCGGCCGTGCGGAGATCTCACCTGAGTTTCATCGAGAAGCTGTGGAGACGCGGTGAAGGCGGTCGTCTGGGCGTTCTCGGTCCTGCACGATCCGGCGATGGAACACGAGACGCGAACTACCCGTTTTCCCTGGGAGTTGACGTGCGGCGCCGTGCCGGGCATTGCTCAGCCTGTCGACGTTGTGGCGGTGGAGCTACGCCGACGTCGACTTCTTTGCGGAGTTCTTCTTCTTTCTGCTGGTGGTGCGCGTACGGATTCGTGTGGTTTGTGCTGCTCGTCGTGGCCGCGAGTGGCGAGTGGCTCCATCGGCACTGGTTCGTCCGATGGGTGCTCCCACCCTTCGTCGCGGTAGTGATGGCGGCGGCGCTCAATTTCAGCCTTCCCGACCTGGCTCGGTTCACCCCGAGTCGGAACGCGTTGAACGACGCGGCGCCGGCGGGTGAACCGGTCGAGGGTCGTGTCGGTTGGTACGAGATCGATCGCGCCGAGGTCGACGGCGAGACGGTGCGTCTATGGACTGACTCGCCGATCGAATCAAGTCACGGTGTTCTCATCCGCGACGGCACATTCGAGGCCGGGCGGTGCGCCACACTCGACACGCGGCGGGTCGTCTGCGCGGGCTACTGGGACTGACGGTTCGGTCACCGAAAGAACGCGTCGGCTGTCTCGCAGACGTAGTCCACGCCGTCGTCGTCCAGTGCGTGGTTGCACGGCAGGATCAGGCCCGTCTCCATCACGCGATCGGCGTTCGGGAGGCCGCCGGCGGCGACGCGGTGCTCCACGTTCTTGAACGCAGGTTGGCGGGTGAGGTTGCCGGTCCACACCATGCGGGTGTCGACGCCCGCCGCTTCCATGTGCTGCTGGAAGTCGGCGCGGCGCACGCCGGACTCCGGGCGAATCATGATCGGGAACATGTGCCAGCCCGTTTCGACGCCGGGCGTGACGCGGGGGAGGACGAACACGTCGGGCCGCGTTCCGAAATGCTCGGCGAGGAGCGCGAAGTTCCGCTTGCGGCGTTCGAGATTGGCGGCGAGTTTGCGCATCTGCACCACGCCGAACGCGGCGGAGAGTTCTGACGGCTCGAAGTTCCAGCCGACTTCGTCGAAGATGAACAGGTCGTCGTACTCGAGGCCGTCGACGTCGGAGAAGAAGCGCTTGTCGCCCCGTTGCGTGCCGAAGAATTTCACCTCGCTGCGCCGGCCCCACCGGCGCAGCAGCAGGCAGCGATCGAGCAGTGCCGAGTCGTCGAGGCACACCATGCCGCCGGTTCCCGCGGCGGTGATGATGTGCGACAGCGCGAAGCTCGTGACCGAGATGTCGCTGCGGGTACCGGTGGGTGTTCCGCGCAGCGTCGCTCCCAGGCAGTCGCACGAGTCTTCGACGACCTGGAGACCGTGGCGGTCGGCGACGGCCCGGATGGCGTCCCAGTCGGGGCAGTTGCCGATGAGGTTCGGTGCGAGGATCGCCTTGGTGCGGGGGCCGACCGCGTCCTCGATCTGGTCGACGTCGATCTGGTAGGTGTCCTCGGTGACGTCGACGAACACGGGCACGAGCCCGGCCCGCACGATCGGCGCGACGTCGGTCGAGAACGTGACCGCGGCGGTGACGACCTCGTCGCCCGGTTCCAGCCCGAGCAACTCGACCGCGAGGTACAGCGCCGACGAACCCGAGTTGACCATGATCCCGTGCTGCTTCGCGAACGTCGCGGCGACCGACTTCTCCATCTCGCGCACGTTGCGGCCGATGCGCAACGCCGTCGCGCCACCCCGGAGCACCGCGACGACCGCCTCGATCTCCTCCTCGTCGTGGACGCTGCCCGCGTACTCGATGCGCCGAGGCCTGGTCACGAGCGGGTGAACTTCGCGGGGCGCTTCTCCTTGAACGCGAGCGGTCCCACCTCGGCGTGTGCCATCAGGTCCAGTAGCTCCCGTCCATCATCTGCTCGAGCAGATTGCGGAACATGATCACGTCGTCGGGGTCGGCGGTTTTCTCCTGCACCCCGTACGCGACGCTGCGCGCGGTGGTGCGCACCGAGACGATCGCGAACCGCAGCGCGGCGAAGACTTCGTACCACTCCAGGTGGGCGACGGTGTGGCCGCTCAACCCTTCGTAGGTCGCGGCGAGTGTGTCGCGCTCCATGAAGTCGGGGAGCCCCGGCATCTCGAAGCGCTCCGCCATGTCCTGGAAGAACCTGTGGAGGAAGATCATCCACGCGAGGTCGACCTCGCGTGGGCCGACCGTCGCCATTTCCCAGTCGAGCACCGCAACCGGTTCGAAGTCGCGCCACAGCATGTTGCCGATGCGGGCGTCACCCCAGCTGAACACGCCCGGAATGTCGCGGGGCATGTGCTTCTCGAGCCAGTCGAGCGACCGCTCGATGAGCGGGTACGTGTCGCCCTCGCGGGCCCATTCGTAGTACCAGCGTTCGTGCGCGAGGAGGCGTTCGAGCGCGCTGTCGCCGCCCTGGCGGGGCGTAACCCACGAGAGATCGTGCGTCTCGGGTGTGATCTCGTGCAGTTGGACCAACACGGAGATCGCATTGTGCTGCATGTGCGCGCGTTCCTCCGGCGTCGCGTCCATGACCCAACCGCCGAACACGTAGGGCGGAACGTCGAGCGGTGCGACACCGTCGACGCGGCGCATCACGATGAACGGCGTGCCCAGCCACGACGCGTCCTGCTCGGGGTGGACGACGTCGGGTACCGGAACGTCGGTGTCGGCCCGCACGAGCTGCATGCACTTGCGCTGGAGCGTGAGGTCGTACTCGGCGAACACGGGGAAGACGTCGGGCATCGGCGCGAGCCGGGCCACGAGCGAGTCGACCGCACCGGACGGGTCGCGGGTCTCGAACAGGACCGTCTCACTCGAGTAGCCGTTGCCGGGGGCCCGGATGTCGAACAGCTCGATGTCGGGACCGATCGTTTCGCGGGCCCAGCGTTCGAGCGCGGGCCCGACGTCGCCCGGGTCGCGTCGCCACGGCGTGTTGAGGACGATCTCGTCTTCGGCCATCCGCTGAAACTACATCCGTACTTCGGGCCAGTCCTCGGACCGGGTGGCGGCGTCGGTGCCGCCGTCCATGAAGACAAGGGACCCGACGAAAAATGACGCCGCGGGCGACAAGAGGAACGCGAGCAGTTCCGCCGCTTCCTCGGGCCGGCCCGGCCGCCCGATCGGGACCGGGAACACGTCGGGGATCGAGAAGATGAAGTCGAGGTCGTTCGCGGTCATCGGCGTTTCGATCACACCGGGCGCGATCGCGTTGAGCCGCACGCCGGAGCCGATCCAGTCGGCCGCGGCTCGCCGCACCCACCGGGCCAATGCGAGCTTCGAGCCCGCGTAGCCGTGGCCCTTGAACGCATCCGCGAGCTCGCGGGCTTTGGGTTCGTCGTTGTCGAGGCAGGCATTGATCAGATCGAGTGAGATGCCGGGCTGCGTCGTGGTGGAGTTGGAGCTGATCGCGATCGCGCTCGGGTTGGTGCCGCGTTCGAGGAAGGGTCGCAACCCGTCGATGGTCGCGATCGCTCCGAAGAAGTTGACCGACACCGCGATCGCGTCGCCCATCACACCCGCGCCGGCGACGAGGCCGTCGAGCGTGCCGCCGCTCATCTCGCCCACGGCGGCGACCATCGCGCCTCGACCCTCGGCCGTCGAGAGGTCGGCGATGACCTCGGCATCACGCATGTCGATGCCGATGACCCGGTGACCGTCGGCCTCCAGCCGTGCGCGTGTTGCTATGCCGATCCCGCCCGCCGAACCCGTAATCGCAATCGTGGCCATGGCTGCGTACGCTACGCCGCCGTGAAGTGGACCGCCGCGTTGCCGATGCTGCCCGCCGATCGACTGGTGCCGCTCGCACGCGCGGCCGAGGCGGCCGGGTTCGACACGATCGCGGTGCCCGACTCGGTGTTCTTTCCCGAGACGGTGTCGGCCGACTACCCGTACTCGGCCGATGGCGGCCGGTTCTGGGCTCCGGACACGCCGTTTGTCGAGCCGTTCATCGCGATGGCCGCCATGGTCGCGGTCACCGAACGCATCCGGTTCGTGACCAACGTCGTGAAACTCCCGCGGCGCGACCCGTTGCGCGACCCGTTGCGCGACCCGCTGCTCCTGGCGAAGCAGCTCTCGTCGCTCGCGGTGCTCTCGGGGAACCGCGTGGCACTCGGAATCGGGCTGTCGTGGATCCCCGAGGAGTTCGCGTGGACCCGCACCGAGATGCGCACCCGCGGCGTCCGCACCAACGAGATGATGGAGATCCTGCGGCTGGTGTGTGCCGGGCGCGGACCGGAGTGGGTCGAGTACCACGGGACGCACTACGACTTCGACCGGCTCATGATCAGCCCCGCGCCCGACGCGCCCGTGCCGTTGTACGTCGGTGGGCACTCGGAACCCGCGTTGCGGCGGGCGGCGAAGCTCGGTGACGGCTGGATCTCGGTGCAGACCACGCGCGCCGAATTGGTCGAAATTCTCGAGTCGCTGCGGACGTTGCGCACTACGGCGGCGATCCGAACGCGCTGCCGACCCAACGTGACGGACTCGCCCGGTTCGGCGACGAAGTGATCGCCCAGTACGAGATATGAGGTATGCGTGAGCGACCTAACCGCTCTTCTCGAGACCGCAAAGGCCGACGTCGACAGCGGCTGGCTGCCCGCCTGCCAGCTCGCCGTCGCGCGCGACGGTGAGATGCTCGCGTTCGAGACGTACGGCGACGCGACGAACACGACGCGGTTCGGTGTCTTCTCCGCGACGAAGCCGATCGTCGCGTCGGCGATGTGGTTGCTGATCGCGCAAGGGAAGCTCGACGTTGCCCGGCCCGTTGCCGAATACATCCCGGAGTTCGCGACGTTCGGCAAGGAATTGGTGACGGTCGAGCAGGTCATGGTGCACGCCGCCGGGCTCCCGAACGCGCCCATGGACCTCGTGAAGGGCTCCGACCCCGCGCACCGCGTCGCGCAGTTCGCAGAATGGCAGCTCGAGTGGGAGCCGGGCACCCGGTTCGAGTACCACGCGACGTCGGCGCACTGGGTGCTCGCGGACTTGATCGAAAGATTGAGCGGACTCGATTTCCGCGACTTCGTCGAGCAGTACGTGACCGCGCCGCACGGGCTCCCGCGGGTGCTCGGCATTCCGATCGAAGCGCAGGACGACATCGCGCCAGGGGTCGAGATCGGCGAGCAGGAGTCGCCGATGCTCAACGAGCTGTCGTCGCCCGACCGCCGCGTGGCCGGCGTGCCCGGCGGCGGCGGCATCATGACCGCAGCCGTCATGGCGACCTTCTACCAAGCGTTGCTGCACAACCCGGCCGGCGTGTGGGATCCCGCAATCTTGCACGACGCGAAGACAAATATCCGCTGCGTGTTCCCCGACCCGATGATGGGCGTCCCCGCCAACCGCACGCTCGGCCTTGTGCTCGCGGGCGACGACGGTATGCACATGCTGCGCTACGCCATCTTCGGAGAGGACAACTCACCCGGCTCGTTCGGACATGCGGGCGCCCACGCGCAAGTCGCGTGGGCGGATCCCGCATCCGGTGTTTCCTTCTGTTACCTCTCCAACGCGCTCGACGCCGACGTCATGCGTGAGGCACTCCGGAGTAACCGCCTGTCGACGCTCGCATCACAGTTGGAGTTCTAGGCGGCTGTGTGCTCCGGCTCGGCGAAGGTCGCTTCCTTCGGGGTCCGGAACGCGTGGATGAAGCCGGCGATCGAGAGCACGAACAGCAGGAACGCTGCGATGTAGGCGACAGTCGCGACTTGTTCGCCCTTCGTGCCGAACTCGCTGAAGCCGTATGACGTCAGCAGCACGCCGCGCAGTGTCTCGCCCTTGAAGAGGGTCTCACGCTGACCGTTGATCTCGTCGAGCTGCGCCTGCAGGTCCTCGAGCGCGGGGTCGTTCGACTCCGTCGCTTCGGTCACCTGGGTGCGGAGTTCGCGTTGCGGAGTACCGAGTTCGGCGTACGTCAGCCCTTCGGCCGTTTCGGAAACGTGCAGCCCGATGTACTCGTTGGCGTAGCACTCTGCCTGCTTGCCGGTCACGAGCTGCTCGCCTGCGTACTCGACGACGCAGTCGGCCTCTTTCTCTGCGTCGGACAGGGCTTCGAGGGGCGTGAAGAAGATCTTCTGTGCGGCGAGCTGGTCCTTGACGTAGTCGTTGGCGAAGTTGGCGTTGCTCGTCATGACCAGACCGAGCACGAGCAGCAGTCCGGAGAGGAACAGCCCGCCGATGCTGAACATGATGTCGAGGGTCCTGCGCTTCATGGTTCCGCTCCTGGCGTGAGCCATCGGCGAAGGGCCGCCGACGTGCGTTGTGCACTGATTGTCAGCGGAGGGGCCGGTTGGCCGATAGGGCCCTAGGTCCCGACCACGAATGACCTTTGCCTGCCTGGCGCTAGGACGCGAGGCGGGCGATCCGTTCGGCGGCGTCGGGGCGTTCGAGGCGGGCTCTCGCCGACGCGGCGACCTGCTCGATGATCGGCAGGCGGCGCGACGCATCCATCGCGTTGATGCCCATGACCGCGAGGTCGGCGGGGGTTGGTTGGAACGTGATGACGGGCGTACCTGCCTTGCGGACGCGGCCGACCTCTTGGGCGAGGTAGTAGCGCGAGAGGCGCCGGCCCGCGGTGTCGAGGGCGAAGCGGGTCGTCGTCGCGGTGATCGACATCGGCGACGAGACGACGACGAGGTCGAGACCTTCGCCGGCCAGGAGGTCGGCGTTGGTGGGGGAATGCGCGCCGCCGTCGACGTAGCGCACGCCATCGATCTCGACGGGCGCGAAAAACGACGGGATCGCGCACGATGCTGCGATCGCGGTGGCGACATCGGTGGTGGGTGCGCCATCGCGGCCGAACGTGACGCGGGCGCCGCTGTCGAGGCGCATCGCGTTGATCCACAGCGGGCGCGCGGTCCAGCCGTCGAACAGGGCCCGCATGTCGGCGACGATGAGCTCCGTCGAGACGCGACCTTCGGGCAGCGTCGCGGCCGCGACCTTGCCGAACCGGGCCGTCCACGGCCGGAGCCCCGAACGCAACAGCAGCTCGGGCGACGCGAACGGTCGTGGGGCACGCGCACCCGTTGCCGGGATCAGCGAGCGTTCCGGCGGTCGGGGGCGGATGTCGTCGACATCGGCCCGCAGCAGGGCGCCGACCACCGACCCGGCCGACGTGCCCACCACCACGTCGGCCGAGCGCGGATTCCAGCCCGTGACCGCTTCGACGGCCTGGAGCACGCCCACGTGGAAGGCGTGGCCGGTGACCCCGCCCGCTCCCAGTACCAGGCCGATCCGCATGGGCAGAGGGTACGTTGCCAAGAAATGAAACACGTTCTAAAATCGGCCGATGGGTGTTCACGCGGCCGGTCGCTTCTCGTTCCCGATCCCGTTCGGATGGTTCCAGGTCGCGTTCCCCGACGACGTGGCGCCCGGTGAGGTCACCGCGCTTACGTACTGGGACCGCG
>JAWXCJ010000025.1:0-8450 GCA_034408875.1 Actinomycetota bacterium | reverse complement strand
GGTCCGCGAAATCAGCGAGATCTTTGCCGCGATGTTCGACGTGTCGCCGACGGCCATGGCGGTGACGTATGCCTCGGACACGTTCGCCTATCTGCTCGACGAACCAGAGCGGATTGCCGAGACGGCGCGCACGGTTCCGGTCCTCGACGGAATTCCCGACGTCGAGGAGACGGGCACCACGTTCGAGGCGAACGCACGCATCAAGGCGACCGCGCTCGGTTTCATGGGCATCCCGTCGATTGCCGACGACTCGGGCCTCGCCGTCGACGCGCTCGACGGTGCGCCGGGCGTGTACTCGGCCCGCTACGCCGGGACGGGTGACGCCGCCGACAACATCGCCAAGTTGCTGCGCGAACTCGACGACCGCGACGATCGCACGGCGCGATTCGTGACTGTCGCACTCGCGGTTTGGCCCGACGGCAGAGAAGTCGTGGTCCGGGGTGAAGTCGAAGGTCACATCACGCGCGCGCCTCGGGGTGCCGGCGGGTTCGGGTACGACCCCGTGTTCGAACCCGTCGACGGCGACGGCCGCACGTTTGCGGAAATGGCGCCGGCCGAGAAACATGCGGTGTCACATCGGGGCCGGGCTTTTCGTGCGCTGGCCGAAATCTTTGACGGAGAAGGGAACGGGTAGGCATGCCGCTGCACCAATCGGCCGAGATGTTGCTCGAACTGATGAAGGCGTCCGGACTCGAGTTCACGCTGGACGCCGATCCGCAGGCGGTGCGCGCCAACATGGAACTGATGACCGGCATGGTGCCGAAGCATCCCGTGTACGAGGTTTACGACACGGTGCTCGCGACGGCGGTGCGCGACATTTCCGTGCGCGTGTACCGCCCGTCCGACGCACCGAACCAGCCGTTGCTCGTGTGGCTGCACGGCGGCGGCTGGGTCATCGGCAGTGTCGACAGTCACGACCAGCTGTGCCGGCTGCTCTGCGACGCGACCGGGGCGATGGTCGTGTCGGTCGAGTACCGGCTCGCGCCCGAGTCGACGTTCCCCGCCGCAGTCGAAGACAGCGTTGCCGTATGGGATTGGGTGAACCAACACGCCGCCGATCTCGGCGCCGACCCCGAGCGCATCGCGCTCGGCGGCGACTCCGCGGGCGGCAATCTCGCCGCGGTCACGTGCCTGGCAGCCCGCGAGTCGGGCGGCGCGCAACCGCGGCTGCAACTGTTGGTGTACCCGGTGACAGATTACGAATTCGAGAGCGTCTCAATGCGCGACAACGGCGTCGGCTACTTCCTCGAAGCCGACAGTATGCGCTGGTTCTACAGCCACTACCTGCGCGACGAACGCGACGGGGCCGACTGGCAGGTCTCACCGTTGCGCGCCGACGACCTGAGTGGCGTCGCACCCGCGCTCGTGATCACGGCCGAGTACGACCCGCTGCGCGACCAGGGTGAGGCGTACGGCCGCCGGCTGCAGGACGCCGGTGTCCCGACGGAGATCGTTCGCATCGAAGGCGGGTTCCACGGCTGCTTTGGCATGCACGACTTCGTCGAACCGGCCCGCGAACCATGGGATAAGGCAATCGCGACCCTCACGGGCGCGCTCGGAGAGGGTTGACCATGCCGTTGCACCCGCAAGCCCAAGTGCTCGTCGATCTCGTGAACGCCATGGGTGGCGTGCCCGCGTCGGACGAGTCGCTCCAACAGGCGCGCGACGGGCTCGCGATGCTGCACGCGGGTGGCTCGGGAGAACCGGAAGCCGTGTACGCAATCGGCGACCTCGACGCCGACGGCGTGCCCATTCGCGTGTACCGCCCGTCGGCCGACGACGGCCTGCCGGTCATCGTGTTCCTGCACGGCGGCGGCTGGACGCTCGGCAGTGTCGACGTGTACGACCCCGTCACGCGTGCGCTCGCGAACGCGGCGCAGGCCACAGTGGTGTCGGTCGACTACCGCCTGGCACCTGAACACCCCTTCCCGGCCCCGCTCGACGACTGCATGACCGCGCTGCGCTGGGTCGCGAAAAACGCGAGCGCGTTCGAGGCCGACGGGACACGACTCGCGATCGCGGGCGACAGCGCGGGCGGCAATCTCGCCGCGACGTGCGCGTTGCTGGCACGCGACGCCGGCGAACCCGAACTCGCGTTCCAGGCGCTGATCTACCCCGTCGTCGACGCCGACTTCACCACCGGCTCCTACCAGGCGAACGGTAAGGGCTACCTGCTCGAAGAACCGCAGATGCGGTGGTTCTTCGACTGCTACACGCGCGGCGGTACCGACCCGGCCGACTGGCGGGTCTCGCCGTTGCGCGCGCCCGATGTGGCCGGGGTCGCGCCCGCGTTGGTGATCACGGCCGAGTACGACCCGTTGCGCGACGAGGGTGAGGCGTATGCCCGCCGGCTCGCCGACGCCGGGGTCGCGGTCGAGGCCCGCCGCTACGACGGCATGATCCACGCATTCTTCGCGCTCATGGGCACCATCGACGACGGCCGAGCTGCGCTCGAGCACACGGCAACCGCAATCCGCAAGGCGTTCGGTACCCTCTAGCGCAGGTCAGGCGAGAGGTCCGGAGGCCCGGAGTGTGTAGCGCGTGCATTGGAGCTCGAGGGCCGCAGGCCGGAGCCGCATAGGAATGGCAGTATTGGACGTTGCCGGCTTTGTCGCCGACTTGAAAGATCACGCGGTCGAGCACGGGTTTCACGTGCACGACGAGCGTCATTTCGTCGAGAGCTACTCGCTGCGCCAGACGTGGGAAGTCGACCTGCACCCTGAGGAGGGCTGCGAGGGTCCCGTCGACCTGTACCTGTCGCTCGAGATCGATCCCCGGGTGCTCCTCGGGTTCGAGGACGCTGTGGTCGGCCTTCCCGACGACGACGAGCCCGAGGACCTGTTCCACTTCCCGCTCAGCTTCACATGGGCCCTCCCGCCGCTGCCGCGGGGTCCCGACCTGCTCGTGCTTGCCACCGAACTGGCCGGCGTCGGCGGGCCCGAGTTGCCGCTCGAGGTCTCGGCGACCGACTCCTTCCCGTCGGCCACGGATGCGCCCGAGCGGTCGCTGCGGATCGTCGCCCACCAGAGGGTGTCGCTCCTGGGCGTCCGGCGGGGCGAAGAGGTCGGCTGCGACATGCTCGAGCGCTGCCTGGGCGTGAGCCGCTACCTGCTCGAACAGTCTCGGGAGTGGCTCGACTAGCAGCGAGCCCGGGCGGGCCCGGACGAGTTCGGGAGAGCCGAAGGGTCTCAACCCCTGTCGGAATCGTTCCGATTGGAAAGGAACGGCCACGTCCAGGGCGGGAGACCTTGAAGACCACCGACGTAATCGATGAGCTCCAGCGGCTGCCGATGCGGCCGTCTGCGGTCACGCAGGTCCTCACGGTCCTCGATGACGAGGGTGCGAGCGCGCGCGACGTCGCGTCGGCTCTGCAGACCGACCCGACCCTGTGCGCCCGGCTGCTCCATCTCGCCAACTCCCCGTATTTCGGACTCTCGGGCAAGGTCGGCAACGTCGAACGGGCAGTCGTCGCGCTCGGCGCGTCGACGGTCCGCACCCTCGCGGTCAGCACCGCGGCCGGCATGTTCGGCGAGAAGGGCGAAGCGATGCCCGATGGGTTCTGGCGCCACTCGGTCGCGGTTGCCGCGGGTGCGTCGATCGCGGCCCGGTTCGCGCACATTCCGCCCGGCGACGCGCTGTGCGCGGGGTTGTTGCACGACCTCGGCGCCGCGCTGTTGTTCCGCATGGACACCGACGGCTACACCGAGCGCAGTGCGGCCGAGCTGACGCCCGAGGCGTACATCGAGTCCGAGGCCGAGGCGTATACCGGCAACCACGCGATGATCGGCGCCTTCGCACTCGACGCGTGGAAGCTGCCCGAGTCGATCGTGATGGCGATCCGGATGCATCACCTCGACCCGACGACGGTCGAGGAGAAGCTCGGCCGCGTCGTGATCGCCGGCGAAGCGCTGGCCCGGTCGGCCGACGAGAACGAGAATTGGTCGCACGAACCGGCCCGCGATCCGGCCGAGACGTTCCACGCTCTGGGCCTCACTGCCGTTTCGATCGAGATGCTCGTGCGGCGGACGGCCGAAGAGGCCGAGGCCCTCGACGCAGTGCTCGGCGCCGTCCGGTAGTAATCCGCCCGGGGAATCCGCGACAATGGTGCGCATGGGCATGCGTACCGACTGCCGCCACTACGAGAGCCGCACCTACCCCTCGGGTGACACCGTGCGGAAGTGTCGCATCGACCTTGCGCCCGAAGCGCCGTGGAAGTGCCCCGAAGATTGCGTCGGATACGAGCGGCGCATGATCGACGTGGGCTGGCAGTACGGATCGTTGGGCGACGCGCAGAAGCCGGCCGGACCGGTGCCCGTCGTGAACGACGAGGTTGCCGCGCTGCTCGACGAGGCCGAGCAGATCGTGAATCTCGCGGGCATGGACCTCGCGGCCGAACAGGACCGCAAGCAGCGCAAGGGCCGGTTCCGCAAGCGCAAGAAGAAGTGACCGACCATCACATGGCTCCCTCGCCGGGCGCGTCGGAGCCTTCGGCGAGTGGGCACCAGGCTGCGTCCGCACGCCCGGTTTCGTTCACGGTCTGGTCCGACTTCCTGTGCCCCTGGTGCTACGTCGCCGCGCTGCGCTTGGCAGACGTGAAGCGCGAAGCAGGCGCCGCGCTGCGCGTCGAGTGGCGTTCGTTCCTGCTGCGCCCGAGCGCCGAACCGCGCCCGCTCGACCGGTTCCGCCAGTACACCACCTCGTGGTTGCGACCGGCCGAGGCCGAACCGAGCGCCGAGTTCCACGTCTGGGACACAGACACGCCGCCGCCGAGTCACAGCCGCCCGCCCGCGATCGCGGGCAAGGCCGCCGCGTCGTTCGGGCCCGACACATTCGACCGCTTCCACCTCGCGTTGATGCGCGCGTACTTCGTCGACAACCGCACCGTTTCCGAACGCGCCGTGATTCTCGACGTGGCCGCCGCGGTCGAACTCGACACCGATGAATTCGCGGCCCGGCTCGACGCCCACGGCGACGAATACGAGGCGGCGGTGGTCGACGACCACAAGGCCGCCCTCGCGCAGGGCATTGCCGCGGTACCGACGGTGCTCGTGGAAACCGAGGGAGCCATAGACGGCGAACACGTGCTGAGCGGCGCGATGACGACCGAGCAATATTTGAAAGTCGTCGCGCGGCTCGGCAGCTAGCGTCCTCGCGTGGTCGACCTCGCCGAACCTCGCGCGACCCATCGGCGGGCCGTCCCTGCGGTCGCTCTCGCGATCGTGTTGTGGTCGGCGTCTGCCTTGTCGGTGCGCGCCGGCCACGCCGACGCCATGACGTTCACCGCGTGGCGGCTGTGGTTCGCGTTGCCGCCCCTCGCCGCGATCGTCGCGATCCGAAAACGCAACGGCGCGGTCAGGATGCTCCGCCCGCCGCGCATGTCGCGCGTGCGGTGGGCATTCGTGATCGCCGGCGCGGGGTTCTTCTTCTCGTCGGGCGCGGTAACTGCGTTCGCGGCATTGAACAAGACCCGGCTGCTCGACGTCACGCTCATCGGTGCGCTGCAACCCGTCGTGATCATCGCGTTCGCGGTGGCATTCCTCGGCGAGCGCATCGAGCGCAGCAAGGTCTTGCTCGCGGTCGTCGCGATAGCGGGTACCGCGCTCGTCGCGTTGTCCACCGCGGGCGGCGGCGACTGGAGCACGGTGGGCGAACTGCTCGCGGTCGCGAGCCTGTTCCTGAACGTCGGTTGGTTCCTCTACGGGCGTATCGTCCGCGATCGCGACCCGGTCGACCCGTTCGCCTTCTTGTTGTGGGTGCTGTTCGCGGCTGCGCTCATCGTCACGCCCCTGGCCGCGATCGGCGACAAGGGGTTGCACCTGCCGGCGGCCGCGATCGGTTACGCGTTCCTCACCATGATCCTCGGTACGACCGCGCACGTCCTTGTCATCTGGGCGCACCGCTACATGCCCGCGTCGGTCTCCGCGCCGTTCCTACTGGCGGAGCCGCCCCTCGTCGCCATCGCCGCGTGGATCTGCTTCGGTGAGGCACTCGGCGTGTGGGAGATCGTCGGTTCGGCCGTCGTCGTCGCCGCGCTGTGGGGCATGGTCCGCACGCCCGTGCTCGACCACGTCGAGGACGGCGTCCCCGATATTGCCCCGCCCGCCTAACGATGTGGTGCCGACGTCAGCCGACTTCGAGGGTGACTTCGCGCAGGACGAGCCGCGCGCTCAGGCCGTCGGCCGTCGCGACGATCTCTTCGGTGCCGTCGAGCAACGCGACGACGGGGATCTCGACGGTGGTCGTCCCACGCGCGACGGGGACATCTCCGGTTCCCGTCCATAGACACGGGCTCCGGCCGGCGGCGAGCATCATGGCTTCGAGGTCGATGGTGACCTCGACCGTTTCGCCGAAGCGACCGTGGTGGCGGGCGCGCTGGAACAGCGTGCCGCGAGCTTCGCAGCCGGACGCGGCGCGCTGCGTCTCGTCGATGTCGCGGTCGTAGCCGAGCGACAAACCGTCGACCGAGACCGTTTCGGGTCGCAGGTACATGTTGTCGTACGCCAACGTGTCGATCCACAGGCTCGACGAGTAGCGGGCGACGTAGCCGTACGTCTCGCTGTAACTCCGGCCCCACGGGCGCGCGCCCGCAACGCCCGAGCGGGAGTCGGAGTACACGACGCGGTTGCCCTCGGCGTCGGTCAACTCGAGCGCGAGCGAATACGGGGTCCGCGCGCACAGCCCGCCGATGACGATCGCCGTCGGCGCGTTCGCGGGCGCGACGCCGGTAACTTCGAGCGGCGCACCCTCGCGCAGACAGATCGAAGAAACATCGGTCGCGTCGTGGAAGACGCGTACGAACACGTCGCGGTCCGGTACGAGACGCATCTCGAGTTGGTCCGTGGTGCCCGCGACCGGGACGACACCCGAGCGGTACTCGAGCGTGTCGGTCAGGAACATGTCGACCTGCGGCTCGACCGGGCGCGCCGGCGGTTCCGCCGCGTATTCCCACGGGCCGAGCGGTGTCACGATCCATTCGTCGGCCGGGCTCACCGGTCCGTCGGTGTACACGACCTCCACCAGGAGCGAACCGAGGTCGTCGTGGCTGCAGTCGCTGTCACCGAACGGTGACGACCCGCACAACGTGCGGCTCCGCGTGAGCCCGACACGGAAGGTCTCGCGGCGGGGCGAACCCGTCGGGTCGAGAGGAATGACCGCGCGATACGCATCAGCGTCGAGCCACCGCGTCTCGACGACGACCGAACGCGGGATGTCGTCGGTGTGGCCACCCGAACGGCAGATCGACTGTGGCTCGGTGTACGCGTTGGATCCGGCGACGAGATCGGCTGGTGGCGTCGAGCCCGCGCAGATTCCTCCGCGCTCGTCGGGGACCGACGCGCCGCTGACCGCGTCGCGGGCGTGGATGCGGATGGATCCTTCGTCGGCCGGCCGGGCGAGGTCGGCGCTGCGGATCAACATCTCGACCCGCAGCCGGTCCGGTGTGTGTACCGCCCATTCCTCGCGCTCCAGGATGCGCGTCGGGGTGAACGAACGTGGCTGCGACGTCCACAACACGCACACAACGTACGGCGTTCCTTCGTCCAGTTGCAGGTCGAACGAGTAGCGACGGTCGTACGCGGGGAGATACGGATAGTCGTCGGCGTCGACCACCTCGGGCGGCACGTTCGAGACGCCGGAGCCGTACGACAGGAGGTCGGTGCCGACGGCGAAGGTGTCGGCGACCGGTTCGTAGTCGCGGCACCGGTGCGGTACCTCGGGGTTGCTCATGTCGAGCGCAACGACGATTGCGGACTCGGTCAGACCGCTGCGCGTCGGTACGACGGCCGTGAGCCGGGTGTCGCCGTCGAAGCTCCAGGTGACGGGCGGGCGGGCGCGCGCGTCGGCACCGGTGAACCAGGAGGGAGCCGAGCGCGCGTCGTCGCCGGTGACGGCGGTGACGGAGACAACCACGCTGTAGGTCGAGCCCCGCTCGAAGTCGTGGTCGATGCGCGCGCAGTGCTGCACGTTCTCCCACCAGTTCGCCGGGTACGAACCGGCCGACTCCCATCGCATTCGTTCGGGGTCGTCCGGCGCGCTCGTGTTGGCCAGGAGCGTGATGGCTCCCGGGTCGTCGGGTGCCGCGTCGCGTGCCCGAACCGTCAGCGCGACCGAGCTGGTCGGGTTGTTCGTGACGATGACGACGGGAATCCCGCCGCCGGCGGGAAACTCGCAGCGGCGCCAGCCCGTGGAGGTGCCGTCGAGCCGCAGCGGGTCGCTCATCATGATCGCCCAGGTGGGCTGGGCCGAGACGATGGCCATCCGCACTGTCGACGCGTCACCGACGCACGACTCGTCGCCGCTCCCTTCGCCGGGCGCGGCGCCCGCACACGGATCGACGAACGCGGGCGTGGTTGCGGTGCCCACGGCAGGGATGCTCGCCGCGATCTCGATCTGCTCGTCGCGTGTCAGCTCGCGCGGGCCGGCGTTGTCGGCGGGCGCGGGGTCCTCGGGCT
>JAWXCJ010000024.1:0-5800 GCA_034408875.1 Actinomycetota bacterium | reverse complement strand
GATCGCCGCAGTCAGCGTCGTCTTCCCATGGTCAATATGACCGATCGTCCCAATGTTCAAATGCGGCTTGTTCCGCTCGAACTTCTCTTTCGCCATGGGGTGCTCTCTCGCGTTTCGCTTCGGGAACTTGCTGGGTTGGGTGGCCGGGTCCTGGCCTGGTAGCGGAGGCGGGACTCGAACCCGCGACCCCACGATTATGAGCCGTGTGCTCTTACCAACTGAGCTACTCCGCCATACTCGGATGGGTATTCCGTGATGGCATTTGGAGCCCCCTTACGGACTCGAACCGTAGACCCCTTCCTTACCATGGAAGTGCTCTGCCGACTGAGCTAAGGGGGCAAGGCCACGAAAGGATAGCCGAGCCGCCTAGCGTCCCCATCCGTGTATCGGACACGGCTCGTGGAGCGGCGCGATGCCGCTGCGACCAGGGAGATCTACAACCTCGAGGTGCTGGAGTCGACGGTGACGTTCGACCTCGTCGCCCGCAGCCTCGACGAGCAGGCGGCGTGGATCGACGACCACGCCGGAGGGCATCCGGCCATCGTGGTGGTGGACGACTCCGACGAGGTGCTCGGCTTCGCTTCGGTCAGCCCTTACCGGCCCCGGCCCGCGTACGCACCGACGGTGGAGGACTCGGTCTACGTCCGGCGCGACCAGCGCGGCAACGGCATCGGCGAGCTGCTCCTGGCCGACCTCGTGACGCTCGCTCGCACCCACGGCTTCCACTCGGTCGTCGGCCGCATCGTCGGCGGCCACGAAGCTTCGATCGCGCTGCACCGCAAGTGCGGCTTCACCGAGATCGGACGCGAGCAAGAGGTCGGCCGCAAGTTCGGCAAGTGGCTCGACGTCGTGCTCATGCAGAAGCTGCTCTAACCCCGCGGACGCGGGCCGGCGCCGGACCTCTACGTTGGTCCGGTGGAACCCACGGTTTGGGCGCCTCCCGTCGAACCCGAGCCCGGCGAGCGGGTACGGGTTTGGTGGGCGGGACCGACATCGGTAGCAGCTGGGGCTGCCGCGCTCGGCGCGGCACTCGTCGTCGAGCGGTCGACGGCGAGCGGTCGACGGCGAGTGACGGCGCGTTCTGGTTCGCACTCCTGCTCGGGATGGTCGGAACCGGACTGGGGATCGCGGCGACAACCGCGCACGTCCGAAACGGCCAACCGCTGCGCGCTGTCGCGACGGGTCGTTGCCGCGCTCCTCGGCGCCTGGTACGCGTTCGCGGCGGTTTTCCTGCTCGCCGGTATTTGGGTCATGCGCACGGTCGCGACCGACATCGGCGCCACCCAAGAGATCTACGACTACATGAACGCGGTCGAGGACGAAGCCGGTTCCGGCGGGACCCAGCACGATGCCGACGTCCTTCGGGCCGCGTACGTCGCGAGCCGCGAGAACGGGCGCGTGTCTCATACGTTGACCCTTGCGAACGGGACCGACATCCTCGACGCCTCCGACGACGAATGGCAGCGATCGCGCCGGCGGTTCGAACTGGAGCGCAATTCCGGGCCGCGTTTCTGCGTGACCGTTCCCGAGCCCAGCGGCGCCGACTACGAGTACGACCGTGGCGGGTGCTGATCTGCCTAGGTTTGGGCGCGAGGCGCCCGACTAAAGTGGCTCCGGGTCGGTACCCGAGTGGCCAAAGGGGACGGGCTGTAAACCCGTTGCGTTCTCGCTACGTTGGTTCGAATCCAACTCGGCCCACAACACTTGTTTACGCAGCGAGGGAGGCACCGTCGTGCCCAGCTTCGACGTCGTGTCGGAAGTCGACATGCAAGAGGTCAAGAACGCCGTCGACCAGGCGCACCGGGAGCTCACGACCCGGTTCGACTTCAAGGGCACCGACAGCGTGGTCGAGCTGAAGGACAACGCGGTCGAGCTGGAGTCGGCTTCGGAGGAACGGCTGAAGGCCGTCGTGCAGGTCTTCGAAGAGAAGCTCGTGAAGCGCAAGGTCTCGTTGAAGGCGTTCGAGTACGGCAAGGTCGAAGACGCCACCAAGGGCCGGGCGCGGCAGAAGGTCGCGATCCAGGTCGGCATCAACGCCGACAAGGCGCGCGAGATCGGCAAGTACATCAAGGGCCTCGGCCTCAAGGGCGTGCAGCACCAGGTCCAGGGCGACCAGCTCCGCGTCACGGGCAAGAAGCGCGACGACCTCCAGGCCGCGATCCAGGCACTGCGCGAGCACGACTTCGCGATCCCGCTGTCGTTCAGCAACTTCCGCGACTAGTCGCGCTCGGTACGGGGGAAGTTGCCGGCACGGATTTCGTCGACGAGCGTCTGGAACGCCCAAGCGATGACGGGCCCGGATTCTTGGCCGGGGATACCGAACTCTTCGCGCATCCGCAGCCAGGTCTGCGCCGAGTACAGGTTGCGCAACAACGCCGTGATCAGAACGTGGTCGCGTTCGCCGTAGTCGGGGAGCGACTCCGCGACGAGCTGCAGCAGTTGTTCGGACCGCTCACGACTCGCTCGTGAGAGGCGGCGCGGATCCGCGTTCAGCAGCGCTTCGGCGGTGGCTGCGGCCGCGTTCGCTTCCGTCACCATGAGCGCCGCGGTCCCTTTGGCGACGAGGTCGTCGAGTGACTGCACCGTCATGTCACTGTCGATGAGCCCCTCGACGCGCGCCGTCAGGCCTTCGAGTAAGGCCTGCCGATCGGGGAAGTGGCGGTACACCGTCGGTTGCGACACGCCGGCGCGCTCGGCAATGGCGCGGGTCGTAACTTCCTGGGGCGAGTTCGTCGCCAGCAGGTCGGTCAACGCGTCGAGGATGAGTTCGCGCGTGCGCTGGGCCTGGCTATCGCGCAGCGGGGAGGAGTACGGGCGTTCGGACATGACAAGAGAAGTATATCTTGACAATAGGGATCTATCGCCAATATGTTGACGGGCGTGACGGGGACAGACGTGATCTTCGAAGCACCCGGGCCCGGGGCGTGGGAGCTGGACGCCACCCACCGGGGGCGCCGGCCGCTCTCGCCCTTTCTGCGCCCGACCTTGGAATCGACTGCACCTGGATTCACCGTGCTCGTCGAGCGCTACGGGCTCCCGCTCGACCGCGTCGAAGCGAAGCTCGTGCAGGGCTGCCTCTACTTCCGCCCGATCGGTATCGGCGAGGGCGACACGCCGAAGGCGCCGCCCCCGGCGTGGATCATGAAGGTCGCGACCCGCCTCCACCCCGCGCTCCGGCGGCGCAACCGGGCCGCTGCGCAGGCGTGGGAACAGAAGCGCTGGCGCCAAGAGGTCGACGACTGGTTCGACCGCGACCGGGCGACGGTGGTTGCCACGAACGTCGAGTTCGGCCGCGTCGACCTGAGCGCGCTCGACGACGACGCGCTCATCGAACACGTCGGCGCATTGCTCGCGCACTTCGGCACCCAGGCGCGCCGCAACTTGGAGACGCACGGCGGCGACCTCATCCCCACCGGCGACTTCATCGCGCACTGCCGGCGCTGGGGCATTGCCGACGCCGAAGCAACCGCGCTGCTGCGCGGGAGTTCGCCGGCGACCGTCGAGACCGCGGAAATGCTCGCGCCGGTCGCGAAGGCGATCGCCGACGCCGGCGGTGCGCCCGACTCGATCGAAGCGGTACGCGCGCTCGGCCCCGACGCCGAAGCCGCCGTCGACACCTGGCGCGAGCAACACGGCTTTCGTCTCGTCACGAGCGACGACATCGACAAGCCCACCCTGGCCGAGCGGCCGAACCTGCAGCTTGCCGCGTTACTCGCCGCGGCGAACGCACCGACCGACGTCGCGCCGCCCGATGCCGGTCCCATCCGGGCCAAGGTCCCCGCCGCGGAGCGCTCCATGTTCGACGCATTGCTGGTCGAGGCGCGCTACGGCATGCGCCAACGCGACGACAACGCGGGGGTGCGCTGGAACTGGTCGGGCGGGCTACTCCGCCGCGCACTCCTCGAACTCGGGGACCGGCTCGCCGCGCGCGGCGCGCTCGACTCCGCCGACCATGTCGTCGAATGCACGCTCGACGAACTCGGCCCGCTGTTGCTTACAGGTGCCGGGCCGAGTACGGACGAAGTCTCGGCGCGCGCCGCGCACCGTGATCTGGTCGAGGCGGCGCGTGCGCCGGACACGTTGGGCGACCCGGAGGACCCGCCGCCGCTCGACGTGTTTCCCGCGCCGCTCGCGCGCGCGACCGCCGCGTTCCTGACCGTGATGGAAGCCGAAGGACTCGCGTCGGCACCTACGGAGGGCGAACTGACGGGCACCGGTATCGGCGACCGTTCCTACCGGGGCGTCGCGCGCGTCGCCAGCAGCGTCGACGACGCGCTCGACCGACTGGAGCCCGGCGACGTGCTCGTCGCGCCGTTCACCGGCCCGGCGTACAACTCCATCATCCCGATCCTCGGCGCGCTCGTCGTCGACGCGGGCGGCGCGATGTGCCACGCGGCGATCGTCGCCCGTGAGTTCTCGCTCCCCGCGGTCGTCGGCGCGACCGGTGCGACGAAACGGATCCCCGACGGCGCGACGGTCGAAGTCGACCCCGTCGCCGGGCGGGTCCACGTCATCGACTGACCGCCGCCGGGCGGCTCGTGACGCGCCGCCCGGCGCCTCCGTCGTTCAGCGTCCGTCGTTCAGCGTCCGTCGTTCAGGGGCTCGGCCGCGGGGCGATCGAGATGAAGCCGACCGGGCGCCGGCTCGGGTCGGGGTAGGCGACGCTGCGCCACTCCGGGTTGGGGTACGGGCTCGGCCGCGGTGCGATCGACACGGGGTTGGTCGACGGCGCCTGGCGAACTGGCGCGACCCGGGTCGCCGCCTCCGCGGGCGTCGCGATTGCGAACGTCGCGGCGACGATGCCGGCCGCGAGTGCCATCTTGGTGAACGGGTGCTTGTGCATGGTGGTTGTCCTTCGTGGTCTTGCCTGCCCGCGGAAGCGTCATCGCTGCGGCCCCGGCGGCGGTTACGGGTGCCGCGGCAATGTGATGGCTGTCACATACGCTCCCCGCGCGTGGCGCTCGGGTCCCGGTACACCGACGTGCTCGAGGCTGCCCGGTCCGGCGACGACGGCGCGTTCGCCGCCATCTACACCGACCTCGCTCCGGTTGTCGCCGGTTACGTGCGGGGAAAGGGCGCCCGCGATCCCGACGACGTCGTGTCGGGAACGTTCGTTGCCGTCGCCCGGAACCTGAAGCGCTTCGACGGCGACGAGTCCGCGTTCCGGTCGTGGGTGTTCACGATCGCCCATCGCCGGATGATCGACGATCGGCGGGCCCGAACCCGGCGCCGGGACGCCCCGCACGACCCGGCCACGTTGCCCGCCGAGGCGACCCCCTTCCCAGATCTCTCGGACGACGACCGGGTTGTCGAGTTGCTCGCACTGCTCACGCCCGACCAGCGCGAGGTCGTAACGCTGCGGGTGATCGGCGGGCTCTCGGTGAAGGAGGTCGCCCGCGTCACGGACAAGCGCGAGAGCGCGGTGAAGGTGCTGCAACACCGGGCCCTGCAGGCCCTGGCCCGGCACCTCGCCGGCCAAGGTGTAACCGATGCGGGCTCCGCAGCGATGACAGAACCGGAATGACCGACGACCTCTCTCCCGAAGCGGCCGACGCCTTCCTGGCGGGCTCCGACCCGGCGGCGCCGCTCGGCAAGGCGCTCGCGCGGATCGCGGGGCTTGCGGGCGGGCCGGTGCCGGAGGTAACGGGCGTCGTCGCGCAGATGTCTGCCGCCGCGAGCGCGGGGTCGGGTTGGTTCGCCTACGCGTGGCTGTTGCGGCCGCGCGGGTTCGTGCTCGCCAAGTTGCTCATCGCTACCGCCGCGACAGCAACGGTCGCGACCGGCGGGCTGGCCGCGACCG
>JAWXCJ010000023.1:0-4073 GCA_034408875.1 Actinomycetota bacterium | reverse complement strand
TCGGCGACGACGTTGCCGTCGATGTCCCAGCCGCCGACGTACTCGTTGAGGTCGAGGAACTGGTCGACGGTGATCGTGCCCGCGTTCACCGCGTCGAGCCCGTACTGCACGCCGACGTTGTCGAGCGGCCGGTACGCGAAGCCAGTGTCGGGGTCTTCACCGAGCACGTTGACGTTGATGTCGGCGAGCGTGCACCGCACCCCGTCGGGGTTGGTCTCCGGGTCGTAGACCTCGTCGGCGAGGGACCCGTCGCAGCCTGCGAACGGTTCGATGGCGCCGAGGAAGAGGTTGACCCACATCTGGCACGTGCCCAGTGTCATGTGGCCGTTGATCGCGACCTTCTGCACGTCGGTGAGCGCCGTTCCGAACTCGGTGCCGTAGTACTCCTGGAGCAGGCCGCAGTCGCTCACGCCGCCCGAGATCGAGATGGCGTCGGGGAACGGCACGCTCGGCGAGAGTCCGTCGAGGAGACCGGGATAGTTGTGCGCGATGAGGAGTTGCTGGATCGCGCCACCCGAACCGCCGTCGCCGATCGTGAACTCGGGAACGCCGTAGTCCTCGATGAAGTGTTCGCGGGTCATCAACGCGGCTTCGGCCGAGAGCGTCGCGTTGCAGTTGGACTGGAACGTGTCGAGTGTGTTGGTCGCGAGCGCGTACCCGCGCCCGATGAGATCGATGTCGATACCGGCTCCGAGCGGCGCGCCCTGGCTGTACGACGTACCGCACCCGCCGCCGAAGCGGTAGACGAGCCGTTCGTTCCACGCAGACGCGGACCACTCGTGGTCAACCGACGGTTCGGGGTCGAGGACCCAGATCCAGTACACGCCGCGGTCGATGACACCCTGCTCGGTACGGATGACGAACGGCACCTCGACATCGTCGATCGTGGTCGTCGCGATGTCGTCGGCCAACGCGGCCGGGTCGGCGAGATCCTTGGTCGAGCCGTCGGTGGACACGTACGACCATGTCGTCTTCGTCTCGGCGTCGCAGTCGTCGTCGAGCGGCGCGCCGAGGCCATGGTCCTCGGTCGTGCACACCCACGGCTCGAGATGCGGACCCGAGAACACGGGCCCGTTCTTCGGGTGGTTGGTCACGGTGATCGCGACGGTGTGGTCGCCCGCCGCGGCCTCGATCACGTTCTCGCCGTCGTCGAGATCATCGACAACGCCCCGCATGACGCCGCCGGCAAGCGAGAACGCCGCGGTGACGTCGTCGCCGTTACGCGTGACGCTCGCGTCGGCGGCCGCCTCACCCGAGACCGTGACGAGCACGTCGCCGTCGCTGACGAGCGCGGCCCGCGTCGACGTCGACTCGATCCTGAGATCGCCGCTCTCCGATGCCGCAATCGTCGTCGTCCCGACGTCTTCGACCGACGCGTCACCGGCGTCGCCGCCCGGTTCGTCGGCGGCCGCAGTGTCACTCGACGAATCGCTGTCGGCGCTGTCGTCGTCGTCTCCACTACATGCCGCCAACGTCAACGTGAGGACGAACGCCGCGACCAATGCTGTTCCCCGCTGCATGGACTGGACCCTACAAGCGAAGGGCCGGCGCGGGTGCGCCGGCCCTTCGTCATGACGAACAGTGTGGGGGTTCGGGGATGGCACCCGACTGGGGCTACTTCCAAACGTCCTCGCATTCCGACTGCACGCCGTTGCGCCACGAGTCGCGGTCGGGGCCGCACCACAACCCGTTGAGCGCATCCTTCTGGGTGAGGCCGGCGTTGCCGTCGAGCTTGTCGGCGCCCTTGCCGCCGTACAGGATGTCGACGCCGTCGCGACCGGCTTCACGATCGTCACGTTCGGGGAACCGTTCGTGACAGTCAGCGCCGCCTCGTCCGAAACCTCCGAGGTGCCGTCGTCGACAACGCCGCCGGTGTCGACGATGACCGGCTCGGCGCCGGTGATCACCACCGAGTTCACGAACACCGACAAGGGGCGCGACACCTTCGCCGGCAACCTGACGAATGACGTGCGTGTCGGGAGCAACGTGGTGGGTCTCGGCGAAGCGAAGCGGTACTTCCACGGGCCTCCTGCGGCGGTAGGGGTTCGTGGTGACGTAGTTGGCGCGCATGGCCCTTGGGAGGCGCTGGAGGCGACGCGCCAAGTCGTTCTCAAGGGGGCGGCTCCACCGCGAAACCCCAGGTAGCGTGCGTGCATGCGCGTCGGGATCCACCTGCCCCAGTACGGCCGCGTCGCGGGTCCCGATGCAATTCGGACCGCAGCGCAACGCGCCGAGGCGCTCGGCTTCGCCGACATCTGGGTGAGCGACCACATCGTGCAACCCGTCGGTCAGGACTACCCGTCGCCGTTCTTGTACGACCCGTTCATGACGCTCGCGTGGGGCGCGGCGGCGACCGAGCGCATCGGGCTCGGCACGAGCGTCCTGGTCGCGCCGCAGCACAACCCGCTGGAACTGGCGAACATGCTCGCGAGCCTCGACGCGCTCAGCGGCGGGCGGCTGACGATCGGCGTGGGCGTGGGCTGGTCGGCGGGCGAGTTCGCCGCGCTCGGGTACGGGTTCCACGATCGGGGCGCCCGCACCGACGAGATCATCGACATCCTGCGCGTCGCGTGGCGCGAGGACCCGTCGTCGTATGCGGGCGAGCACTACGAGTTCGCGGGCATCCGGGTGTTGCCCAAGCCCGCCCATGACATCCCGATCTGGGTCGGCGGCACGGCGAAAGCCGCGCACCGGCGAGCGATCGAGCGGGGCGACGGCTACCAACTCATCGGCGTCACGCCCGAGGAGGCGGCGCCGGTCGTCGCCGCGATCCGGGCCGAACGCCCCGACCCCGCGTTCACCATTTCACTGCGCACCGGTTGGGACCCGCAGGGCATGGAACCCGAACGCATCACGGACGAGCGGGTCGCCTACGCCGAAGCCGGCGTCCAGCACGTGGTCTCCGCGCCCTGGCGCAGCGACCTCCCCGCCTGGCTGCGGAGCATGGAACTGCTCGCCGAGCTCGCGCTCGATGACTGAAGTACCGCGCACCGCGCCCGTGTTGCCCGAGGGAAGGCGCAGCGTGCTGTACACCGTGCGCCGGCGCGGGGAGGCAACCGCCGAACAAGTAGCCGAACAGCTGAACATCACGGTGTCGGGCGCGCGCCAACAACTGAGCGCGCTGGTCGAGGCCGGACTCGCCGAAGCGCTCGAAGAACCGCGCCCCGACGGCGGGCGCGGCCGGCGCCCGATCGTCTACGCGGTCACCGCCGACGGCGACGCGCTCTTCCCGAAGGCGTACGGCGAACTGACCAACGAGTTGCTCGGGTATCTCGCCGACGAAGCGCCGGAGACGATCGACAAGTTGTTCGCGGCACGCCGCGAGAACCGCATCACGAACGCCCGCGTGCGACTCGAGAAGAAGCGAACGCTGAAGGCCAAGGTCGAGGAGCTCGCGCGCATCCTCGACGAAGACGGCTACCTCGCGTCGTGGGAAGACTCCGGCGACGGCGTGTACCGCGTCGTCGAGCACAACTGCGCGATCTGGGCCGTGGCCCGCAAGTACGGCCAGGCGTGCGCCAGCGAGCTGGAGTTCATCCGGGCGGTATTGCCCGAAGCGACCATCGAGCGCGTGCAGCACATGGTCGAAGGCGCCCGCCGCTGCGCCTACGAAGTCCGAGCCGCCTAGCCTCGTGCGTCGATGGGGGGCCGCTTTCGACCCCTGACGACGCACTTGTTCGGGGCGGTTTGCGACCGATAGAGACGCCGTGAACAAGACGACGCGCTCTACGCGCGCGGCCCTGGCCGCGCTCCTGTTGGCGGCTCCGGCCGTCGTGGTCGCTCTCGACACCTCGCCGGCCGATGCCGTGCAGTGCGCCGGGGTGCTCACGACTCCTGGGACGAACGACTGCACCTTCGCACCCGGTGTCACCGCGGTTACCGTCGACGTGTACGGCGCGCAAGGCGCGGCCGGGCAACCCGGCGCGGGTGGTACCGGCAACGGCGGCGCCGGCGCCAACGGACAGCGCGTCACGGCAACGATCGCCGTCGGTGCCAGTGAAACGCTGCGGGTGAACGTCGGCGGGCAAGCATCGAACGCGACCGGCGGCGCATCGGGACAGGCCGACATGAAC
>JAWXCJ010000022.1:0-5161 GCA_034408875.1 Actinomycetota bacterium | reverse complement strand
GCTCCATCGCTGCGCCGTCCGTGGTTCCGCTGCGTCCGCACGATCTCACATTACACTCTCGGGACAGATGCAGCTAGACCGTAATATCGACCTGTTCGATCGGCCGCTGACCGCCCGGTCCGTGATCGCGAGCCTCTTGCTCGGTATGCGCCCGCCCCGGCTTTCGGCCGCCCGGCTCGTGCAGTGGTGCGGACTGTTCGACATTGCCGAGGGGACCGCTCGGGTCGCGCTGAGCCGCATGGTCGAACGGGGCGAGTGCACCACGGCCGAAGGCACGTACGAACTGGTCGGGCGCATGCGGGCCCGCCAACCGGCCCAGGAGTGGAGTCTTGCGCCCGCCACCGAATCGTCGTCGGGAGCCTGGCGGATGGCCGTCGTTGACCCGGGCCCTCGGTCGGCCGGCGAGCGGGCCGCGCTCCGGGACGCGATGCGCCGGCTCCGGTACGCGGAAACGAGAGAGGGGCTCTGGACGCGACCCGCGAACTTGCCGCGTCGTTCGGCTCCGGAGGACGCGTGGCGTGTTGCCGAAGCGCAGTGCACCTGGTGGACTGCATACCCGGACGAATCGGGCCGCGATCTGGCCGACCGGCTGTTCGTGCCGCACGACTGGGCGAAGCGAGCGCGCGTCCTCGGCGACCGGCTGGCCGCGGTCACGCGTGCGTTGGACGCGGGTGACCACGCGGCGCTCGTTCCCGGCTTCGTGACCGGTGCCGCCGCGCTGGCCCATGTTCGCGCCGATCCCGTGTTGCCACCTGAGGTTTGTCCCCGTTCGTGGCCCGGCAACCGGTTACGTGACGGCTACCGCGCGTATCAAGGCGGGTTCGCGGTCGCGGTGCGGGACTGGTTCCGCGCCTCGTAGTGTCCCGGCGGTGACCGACCTTCTCGGTGCTGCCGATCGCACCCTTCCCGACGTCGTGGCACTGCGACGCCGAATTCACGCGCATCCGGAATTGGGCCTTACCTTGCCGCGGACCCAGACCGCGGTGCTCGAAGCCCTCGACGACCTCGACCTCGACATTCGCACCGGCACCGAGTTGTCGTCGGTCGTCGCCGACCTGCACGGCGGCAACGCCGGTCCGACGGTGCTCCTCCGCGCCGACATGGACGCGCTTCCAATGCCCGAAGACACCGGGCTCGACTTCGCAAGTGATGTCGAAGGCGCGATGCACGCATGCGGGCACGACGCCCATACCGCAATGCTCGCCGGCGCGGCACGCGTCCTCGCGGCGCGGCGCGCGGACATAGCGGGCACAGTTCGCTTCGCGTTCCAGCCCGGCGAAGAAGGATTCGCCGGCGCCGTGTCGATGGTGAACGAAGGTGTGCTCGACCGCCCGCACGTCGACGCTGCATTCGCATTGCATGTGTCGCCGAACCTTCCGAGCGGCTCGGTGTGGTCGAGGCCGGGCGCGCTGATGGCGTCGGCCGACTCCTTCGAGATCACCATCACGGGCAAGGGCGGGCACGCGTCGACGCCGTTCCTCGCCAACGACCCGATGCCGGTGGCCGCCGAGTTGGTGCAGGCGCTCCAGGTGTTTGCTACACGTCGCATCAATACGTTCGATCCGGTCGTGATCACGATCGCCAAGATCCGCGCGGGTACCACGAGCAATGTGATTCCGGAGTCGGTCCGGATGGAAGGCACGCTGCGCGCCGTCTCCGACGCCGGTCGCCGCCTCGCGCTCGCGGGCATCGAACGACTCGTCAGCGGGATCCCCGTCGCGCACGAGATGCAGGGCGAAGTGAAGATCAACGCCGGCTACCCGGTGACGGTGAACAACGACGACGCGGCGCACTTCCTCCTCCGGGTCGCGCGCGACGTGCTGGGCAGTTCGCAGGCCGGGTTGATGCCGACCCCGGTCATGGGTGCCGAGGATTTTTCGTACATGCTGCGCGAGCGCCCGGGCGCGATGGCATTCCTCGGTGTCTGCCCGCCGGGCGTCGCACCCGCGCGTGCGCACTCGTGCCACTCGAATCGCATGACGATCGACGAAAACGCGATGCGCGCCGGTGTCGCGGTATACAGCGCGCTCGCGCTGCGGTTCCTCGCGGAAGGCGGCCTGTGACGAATCTTGCGGGCACACCGCGACCGAACTCGCGAACCGACCCCTGACATACTGCTCGTTCCGAACACTCGACAAGAGGAGAATTGGTGCGACGGCATTCGATATTGACACGCCGGTTTTCGGTAGCGGTCTTGGCTTTGGCCCTGGTCTCGGGGCTCGCGGCGTGCGGCGGCGATGACGACGATGACGACGCCGCAACCGACGAGACGACGGCCGAGGCCGACGACGCCACGGACGAAACCACGGACGAAACCACGGCCGAGGCCGAAGAGGCTGCGTCGCCCTACTGCGCCCTCGCACTCGAGATGTTCGGACAGGACAGCTTCCCGACCCCTGACCAGCTCGAGCAGGCCCAGGAGCTCGCCCCGGCCGAGATCGCCGAGCAGGTCGCCATCGCGGTCCCGGCGCTGGCCGCGACGGGCGAGGACTCCGTCGCCTTCTTCAACGCGTTCGCGGAGGACGACGTCGAGGAAGCGATCGAAGACATCAACGAATTCGAGAACGTCGAATGCGGCACCGAGCACGAACCGGCGTCGGACGAGGAGCTCGACCCGGCCGCGGCGCGGGTCGACGTGAACGCGGTCGACTACGAGTTCGAGTTCACCGAACCGATCGCGGCCGGGCCCACGTCGTTCGTACTCACGAACACGGGCGCCGAGGCGCACTTCCTCCTCGTGCTCAAGCTCGCCGAAGGCGTGACGCTCGACCAGGCGCTCGAAAGCGAGGACGACACCAGCATTGAAGGTGAGTGGACCTCGGGGCTCGCCGCGCCCGGCGGTGAAGACGAAGAGGTCGTCAACGTCGAGCTCGAACCCGGGAACTACGGGATGCTGTGTTTCGTCAGCGACGCCGACGGGACGCCGCACGCGACGTTGGGCATGGCCCAGGAGTTCACCGTCAGCTGATTCTCGATCCGCACTGCGGTTTCGGGGCCCCGGGCGTCAGTCCGGGGCCCCGATGCGTGTCGCTACGATGTGCAACCCCAAGGGGCGGTTAGCTCAGCTGGTTAGAGCGCGTCGTTCACACCGACGAGGTCGGAGGTTCGAGTCCTCTACCGCCCACTGATTGCGTGTTCGACCTTCGGTTCACTTCCCTCGCGGTGAGCGGCGGTCTGCGGGCCAGAGGTCGACCGGACCGCCGATGTACCCACCGGCGTCGCGCACGAGCTTGCCCCACGGTTCGAGCAGATCGCACAGTTCGACGACATCGTCACCGAGCGCGGCGAGCGCGAGCGTCAATGCTCGATCGGTGGTCCGCTCGATCTGCTCGCGCTCGGTGCGGCCCAACTCGGTCAACGTGTTGTCGGCCAGCCATCTGCGCGCTTCCAACCGTTCCGTGGCGGCGTCGAGCGCGGCGTCGTCCCACGCGCGGGTGCGGATGTAAGTGCGCATCGGGAGACCGATGTAGCACTCGGTCAACAGGCCGATCTCGACCGCGTCGAGACCCGCGCTCGTCCACGCCGCGATGTGCGCGTCGCCGCGGTACTCGCGCAGCATGTCGCCGAGGTGGAACACCTTCGTCCAACCGTCCGGGTCGTCCCACCACGAGCGCAGCCCGGCGAACAGCGGCCGGCCTTCTTCTCGTAGCGGCGTCACGGCGCGCACGAGCAACTCGCCGGCGCGTCCGGTGCTCGAATCGGGGGCACCGAGGATGCGTTCGAGTTGCGCGACGGCACCGCGGCGACGGGCACCGAAAATCGTCGCGGCGTCGGTGATCGACCAGCCGAACGTGACGCCCGGGACGACGATCGCGGGGTTGAACACGCCGAACGCCGACGCGACCACGTGCGGCTGCACCTGCCCGAGCAGCGATCCGCGACTGGTGAAGTACGCGGGTCCGTCGGGCGCGGCAACGCCGGCGAAGTCGCCCGGGCTCGGGCCGAACCCGAGATCCACGTAGGCGGCGTGACATTCGGGTGAGAAGAACACCTGCCCGACAACCGGTTCGAGCCGGGATGCGAGGCGGCGGGCCTGCGTAGTGATCGTGTCGTGGTCCACGACCGAGTATGTACTCCTTCGGCGCGGCTATGCGCTCGCCTCGGCCTGGCGAGCGCTCCATATCAGCGCTGCGCCGGTCGGGAGTTCGGCTGTCCATTGCGCGACTTCGTCACCGCGGCTCACGATGATGACCTGGCGCGACCGGCTCAGGCCGGCGAGAACGGCGAACGCGCGGTGTCGTGAGCGGGGCGCCAGGGCCCCGAAGATGTCGTCGACGATGAGCGGCCGCGTCATCGTCGTGCTCGGAGGTTCGGCTATCGCCGTGCCGATCAGGCTCTCTATGGCGACCGGGCCCATCGCCGCCAGCCCCTTGGTCGCGCGGTCAGCGAGATCGAGCCGGCCGCGTTCGATCGCGCCCGATTCTCGTTCGAGCGCTTGGAGTTCGGCGCCGAGCCGTTCGTGTTCTCGCGTCGCGAGATCGACGCGTTCGCGGAGTTCGGATTCGTCGTCCGGCGCGCGCACGTCGACTTTGACGGCACGTGTGCGCCGGATCGCCTGCAGTTCCGCAACCGGTTGGGTACCGGGCGGATGCCCGAGGAGTGCTTCGGTACGAGCGAGCACGTGCTCGCGGCGGAGCATCAGCGACTCGCGACCGGGTTGGGCCAACTCGGCGCGCAACGCCGTGCACCGTTGTTCCGCCATCGACACGACCGCTGCGGCTTCCCGGATGGCGATGTCGGCATCGCTGTTCCCATAGCCCGTACCGACGACGGCCAGATCTTCGAAGCTGGTCGCGCCGAGCTGCGCGAGGTAGGCCTCGTAGTGCGCGCGGGCAAGGTGCGCGTAGCGGCGGGAGCGCCAACGCCGGTCGCTATCGGCAACCTGCTCGAGGTAGCGCCACTCATTGCGCAACCGGGTCGCGTGCGAAACCGCGATCGGATCCACGCGGGGCGCGCTGCCGCGCGCTCGGGCCAGGCGCCCGTGGGCCTCGCTGATGACCCGTTCCCACTTCAGCAGGTCGGTGTGCGCCTCACTGCTGGGGCGCGTGTTCGCAATCTCGGTGTCGAGCGCGACGAGTTCGTCGGCGAGCGCGTCGGCTTCCGAGTCGAGCCAGAGGTCGAGGTCGGGCTCGGTGGCACGGGCACGCGTCCGCTCGATCTG
>JAWXCJ010000021.1:0-3553 GCA_034408875.1 Actinomycetota bacterium | reverse complement strand
GTAAGAACCATGCGGTCGCGCCGGTCGCGCGCCTCGGCGCCCACTCGGTCGTAGTGCGCGAGGAGCCGATCGACTCCGCGGGCGTGAGCCGAGAGCAGCGCACGCGCCGGTTCCGAATAGGGGCCTCCGTCCCACACGCGGTCGAGTTCGCCGAACGCGGCGTCGAGCGCGTCCCGGTTCGCGAGCCGGAAGTCGTCGACGCCCGCCGCGGCCGGATCGGCCCCGTGGAGCGCGATGAGCAACTCGAGCACAGCCGTGCGATCGGCGCCCGGCTCGTAGTCCCCCTCGCGCAGCTCACCGTCGACGTGCGGGTAGAGCGCAATTGCGTAGCGCTCGCCCATTCGACGCACGACATCGCCGGCGCGAGACGGGACCGGCGCGACGACGAACGCCGCGCCCCCGTCGCGCGCTGCGTACGCAGTCAAGAGCGCGGCGCGGAGTCGATCGAACGCCCCGCTCGTGTCGACATCGTCGACGGTCGCGAACCACTGGCGACCGGCGCCGTCGGTCACCGACCAGTGGTGACTCCCGAAGCCGACCGCTCGGTAGTCGAGCGCGACGACGCCGAGATCCCATCCGTCCGAAAATGCGTCCGTTACCTCCGCGTCGGCAAGGTCGGTCGGGCGCGCGAACACCCGCGCAGCCTACGAACGCGGCTCAGTGATCGTGCGCGTGATCGTGATCGCAGTCGGGACCGTGGTCGTGATCCTGGATCGACTGCCGGACCTCGTTCATGTCGAGGCCGCGGACCTGCCCGATGAGGTCTTCGAGGACTGTCTCGGGGAGCGCGCCGGGCTGCATGAACACGACGATCTGTTCGCGGAAGATCGCGAGCGTCGGGATCGACTGGATACCGAACATCCCGGCCAGCTCCTGCTGGGCCTCGGTGTCGACCTTGGCGAAGACGAGGTCGGCGTGGGTGCCGGCCGCCTTCTCGAACACGGGGGCGAAATTGCGACACGGGCCGCACCATTGCGCCCAGAAGTCGACGAGCACGATGTCGTTTTCCGCGACGGTCTGCTCGAAGTTGTCGGTGGTGAGTTCAAGCGTTGCCATCCGAAATCTCAACCCCTCCCCTCCCTCTGGCATTCCCGCCCGTATAACCCGTACGGTTTTGTATCGGATGTAACGTGCTAAATCGTCCCAAATATGACACAGTGCCCAGGAAGTACTGGCTGGGGAGACAACATGAAACGCAGTGGGCGGCGTGTTCTTCTGATTGTCGTGTGCACGGTGGTCGTGGGCGGTGCATTGCCCGCGGCGGCGGCTGACCCGCCGCCTCCACCGCCGGATTACGGCGTGTACCCGATCAGCTCCCGGGAGATCTGCCACATCCCCCGGTCGGGCAACAAGCAGGGCGTGCTCGGCTTCGACGGCGTGTCGAGCGTCAAGGCGCCCAACGGCAAGATGATCTGGTTCTTCGGCGACACGTACGTCGACCGTAACGGGTCGGGCGTCTTCGAGATCGGTGCGGGCGAGTTTCGTACGGGCACCATCGCGACGACGACCGACCTCAACCCGCTCGACTGCATCGACCTGAAGTGGAAGAAGGTGGGCCCGAGCGTCGCGAGCATGGTGAGCCCGCGCAAGGATGCGCCGTACTACGAGTGCCTGACGTGGCCGAACAGTGGGATCGTCATCGACGGGGTCACGTACGCGTCGGTCACGGTCAAGCACCGGACGCCGATATGTAAGCCCGGAGAAGACAACGAAGACGACGGCACCACCTGGTACACACAAAGCCTCGTCACGATCGACCCGACGACGATGGCGACCCAGGACCTCGGAACCATGTGGGAGCGAGACCAGATCTCGTTCGGTGGGCCCATCCTCATCGGCGGCTACGTCTACGTGACGGGCATGCGCATCATCGACCACGGACCATGGGGTCAGGCGCAAGAGGTGCTCATGGCCCGCGTCGAGAAGGGCTCGTACGCGAACCCCGCGGCCTACCGCTACTGGAACGGCGTCACATGGGCGCTGACCCAGGCCGAGGCCAGACCGCTGTACGGCGACGCGTACTCGGACCCCGGCAAGGACATCGCGTACAACAAGTATCTCGATCGCTACCTCATGGTCTACGGATGTGCGTTCACCGCGATCTGCGCCCGTACCGCGGTGCAGGGCGGCCGCCAGGCCGGCGCGCTGACCGGCGGGTGGGGTCCGGCGCAACTGCTGTACGACTGCAAGGGTGACACCTGGTCGTGTCATCACGCCTCCCAGCACCCCGACTACTCGCCCGACGACTCGAAGCTCTACATCACAGTGGCGCGCCACGAGAACGCGCACTACTGGACGACGCTGCGCGAGTTCGACATCGCCAACATGCCGGGCTCGCCCGGCCGTGACTACGTCGATCCGCACGCCGACTTCTACGCACCCGGCCGCGCGGGCGCCGACGGTTTCCCGACCGGCGTACAAGGCCGCGAGGGATGGACCTACGTCAGTTGGCCGAGCCGCGAACCGCTCGTGTGGGAGAGCATCGTTCGCAAGAACGCCAAGGACGAGGACGTCGTCTGCTCACGCGCGTGGGTAGGTACCGAAGAAACCGAGTGGCCGCGCCCACCGAGCGAGTCGTGCAGTGGGATACCGCACCACGTACCACGCGTGTACACCACGGGATCCCAGCCCGGCATCACGCAAGACGTCGCCCGAATATGGACGGCGCGCGACCCGGGCACGGTTTCGTTCAGTGGCGAAGCATGGGTTGAACGCACGTGCGGCGACGGCGTGACCCTCGAGATCTCGAAAGTGAGCGGCACGACCACGACCGTGCTTTCGACGAAGAAGTTGAAGCCCAAGTGGGTGACGAAACGAGCCACGCGAATCAACGACATGGCTCCTGTCACCGTTGCCGCCGGCGACCAACTCGTGTTCGCGATCGACGGCGGCGCGCAGACCGGTCAGTGCGATCGCACGTACTTCACCCCGTTACTGACGTTCGATCAGCCGTCGCTGCGGTTGACCGCGATCGACGACTTCACCGACAACCCGTTGCCCGGGTTCCGCGGTTGGAACTACGAACGCTGCCCGGTCGTTACCGGCTCGCCGGCAAGCTGCGTCGGGCTCGCGTGGAACGCGTCGAGCCAGGCGTACGAGGAGTGGTTCTTCCGCCCGCCGACCGGCATCGGAGTGAAGGTCGCGCGCATGACGCCGCCGACGGATCCGAACCAGGCCGTGACCCGGTCGTGGACGGCACCCGCGGCCGGACGCGCCGTCGTCGACGGCCGCTTCCGCGACGTCGAAACCGGAGCCGCGTGCGTCGGTGACGACGGCGTGCTCGCCGCCGCGTTCCTCGACGGAACGAAGGTGTGGCCCGCCGGGCCCGACTGGTCGCAGGTCACCGAAGGAAGTTCGCCGCGGGTTGCGCTCGACCTGACCGTCGCCGCGGGTTCGACGTTGAAGTTTCTCGTCACCGGTGGAACGAACGCGGTGTGCGACGACACCCGCCTGAACTCGGAGATCAGATTCACATGGTGAGTTCTCGGCCCTCGACCCGAACCAAGCTCGTTGTCCTCGCCGTCGCGGCACTCGTGACGTTCGCGGTCGCGGC
>JAWXCJ010000020.1:0-37858 GCA_034408875.1 Actinomycetota bacterium | reverse complement strand
CTCCCGGTTGGCAGCCCCCGCCCGCGCCGCAGCCACCGCCCACGACGGGCTGGGGACAACCGCCCGGGCCACCGCCGGGCCCCCCTCCGATCGCCCCGCCGGGCCCCGGGGGGTGAGGTCAAATCACCACTCCGGGGCAGTAGACTTTCCAGACTGTCCCAATCCGGGCGAATCGCCCTGAGGTGTGAGCGGACCACGAACCGTGAGAACTGACGACTCCGCGCCGCGGGCGGGCACGGGGATGCACCCGGCGTTCCCCATCGCGTTGTATCTGAGCGCAATCGTGGTTGGCATCTTCTTGCTCCGCGTGCTGGGCCAACCGTGGGACACGAACTTCAAGGTCACGTTCCCCGACTCGTACTCGTACCTCGAAGTTGCCGCGCGCGGTCCCTTCCGGCCGTTCGACGAGCGACCGATCGTCTACCCGACCTACCTCTGGTTGATGGGGCGCAGCACGCCCATCGCCGTCGTCGTGCAGACGTGCGCGTACGCGGGAGCGTTCCTCGCGTTGTGCATGACCGCGTGGCGTGTCCTCCAGTCGCGTTTCGCCGCCGTCGTCGCGGTCGTCCTGTTCGTCGCCGTCGCGATCCAGCCCAACTTCGCGATGTGGAACCAACAGATTCTCAGCGAGTCGATGGGCATCACCCTCGCCGTCGCGAGCATCTGTGCGTGGTGGGCGTTCTGCGATCATCCGTCGCCGCGCGGTGTCGTGTGGGCGTACCTGTGGACGTTGCTGTGGATGGGTGTGCGCGACTCGCACATCGTCCCGACGCTCCTGATCATCATCCCGACCGCGGTCATCTCGGCGCTGGTGTGGCGCGGCATCGACCCCAACATCCGCAAGCGCCTGATCGTCGGCGCGGTCGTGACCGTGGGCATCAGCGGTTGGTTCTACGTCGCGCAGGACGTGTCGAACCGCAACCAATACCCGTTCCACAACAACATCGGCGTCCGCGTCCTCGCCGACGAAGAACTGAAGGAGTACTTCGTCGAGGGCGGCATGCCCCTCAACGAGACACTCGAAGGGCGCGAGGGTCACTTCAGTTGGGACGACGGCGAAGTGTTCCTCCAGGACCCGGAACTCGAGGAGTACCGCGACTGGGCCGACGGCCCGGGCGCTCGCCGTTTCCTCCTCTCGCTCGGGCTGAAGTTCCCGACTTGGTACGACAAGTTGATGGACGAGTTGCCCAACACGTTCAGCGACGACCTGGGCGCCTACGACACCTACGGCGTCGCGGACCGGTTACCGCAGGCGAGCCCGACGCTGACGATTCCCCTGCCGATGGAAAACGACTTCGAGATCCAGCTCGGCGGACCGCGCTCGATGCCCGGGCTTGCGTGGTGGACGGTGCTCGCCGGACTCGGCATTGCCGCGGCGTTACTCTCGGCGATCATGCTGCGTGCGCGCGGCGCGGTCGTGCTGTTCGCGGCGGCCGGGCTCGTGTCCGCGTTCGTCGAGTTGTACGCGTCGTACGTGGGTGACTCGCTCGAAGTGTCGCGTCACTTGGTGGGCCCGCTGTCGCGGCTCGCGGTGATGCTCGCGATCTGTGTCGTCATCGGCATCGACGGCATTCAGCGAACCATGCAGCGCGAGCCGGCCGCCGCGGTGGCCGAGCCCGAGGAACATGAGCCCGAGGACGACGACGGCTTCGTCGCCGTCGGGCCCGCGCCGGCCGAGGGCGCACACGCCGAGGGCGCACACGCCGAGAGCGAGTCCGATGACTGACACGCTCACCCCGCCCGACGTCGACGACGACGAGGAACCGCCGCCCAAGCGTTCGTTCTCCGGCCTGTTCGACGCGTTCGAGGACCTTTTCGATTGGGCGTGGAAGGGCATTCGCGGGGGAATCCGCGAAGGCTGGGCGTGGGTCCTCGCCCACGGCGAGATCGCCGTCAAGTGGGTCACCGTGCTCGTGCTCGCGGTCGTGGCGATCGTGCCCGTCGTGGGCAACGAAGGAAGCGTGCAGGACGTCGACCCGATGTTCATGCGCACGATCATCGAGCGCACCGACGTGTACGGCGGCACGTTCTACGAGAACGGTATCTACAACAAGGGCCCGCTCGAAGCGATCTTCTACAACCTCGCCAACCACATCACTTCGTACAACGGGTTCTGGTTCGCCATCTCGCTGTTCGTCGCGCTCGTTGCCGCGGTCATCGCCTACGCCGGCGCGCGGACCGCGATCTACGCCGGCGCGAACAGGCTGGTCGCGCTGGCAGTCGGTGCGGTCTTGTACGTGCACTTCGCACTCGCCGACTCCGACTACGTACGGGTGCTTTTCAGCCGAAACCTCACGGTCACGTTGCTCGCCGGGGTGTGGATCCTCGCGCTGTCGACACGCGCGTGGTTCAACCCGCGCCGTTCGCTCGCGTCCGCGATTGCGGTCGGTGCACTGCTCGGGTTCGCGGCGCAGGCGTTGACGACCACGGTGTTCGCCGGAGCCGCGGTCGGCCTCACCGCGGCGGCGCTGCTGTTCGAGCGCCAGGGCCGCGACGAGACGCGTCGGCTCGGCCGCTGGGCGGTCGGCGCCGCGGTCTTGAGTTTTCTCTCCGCGCCGGTCTGGTACCTGGCGCGCGGCAGCTTCTCCGAGTACTGGGCGAGTTGGTGGACCCACGCGAAATTCATGAGCGTCGGTACGAATCGTCCGCTCGCGTCGCAGTTCGCGCTGGGCTGGGACAAGTTCTACGAGTACTACACCGAACGTCCGGGCCTGTTCGTGTTGGTCGCGGTCTTCGCCGGCGTCACCTGGGTGATGTGGGACGACTTGCGGCGCCAGTCGCGCATCGTGCACGTCGGGCTGCTGGGTTGGTTCTCGGGTGCGTGGATCGAACTGATCCTGAGCCAACGGTATTCGTCGCACTACTTCTCGGTGCTCGCGGTCCCGACCGCGTTGATGGGCGCCGCGCTCGTGGGTCATGCCACGCGCGTCGCGATCGCGCACCGGCCGAGCACGAAGGTATGGATCGCGGTGCCGCTGGTCGCAACGGTGCTGGCGGTGTATCTCACCGGACCGAGCGTGTTCATGGAGAGCGTGAAGCGCACGAGCCGGTTCACGAGCGTGCAGCAATGGGCGGGGGAAGACACGAAAGGCGAGGGCGGCGGCGATCGCAGCGTGCGGGCCGTGCTCGACCTCGTCTCCGGCCACAACGACCCGCTGCTCGCGTGGACGACCGACCCGACCGTGTACTTGAAGTACCAGCGTGTGCCCGCGACCCGGTTCTCGTGGAAGAGTTTCCTGCTGGGCGAGATCTACCTCGGCGACACCGACGAGAAATACGTGTTGTCGCACTCGTGGCAGTGGTTCGCCGACGACATCGGCGAGAGCAACCCGGCCGCATTCGTCGAAACCGAACCGTTCGACGCGACCTACACCTGCCCCGACAACGAGACGCAGCAGTGCCCGACACCATTCCAGACCCTCGTGCGCGACGGTTTCCGCGAGGTGTACCCGGGCGAGGCCGCCAAGGTGTGGCTGCGCGACGACGTGGCCGACAGTCTGTTCGAGAGCAACCGCGACCGCGACTGGAGCGACCCCGGCGGGCGCGTCGACGGAACCGGCTGGGGAGTCGAGTCGACCGGCGCAGTGTTCGACGAAGGCGGTATCGGCCGGGCCGACGACACGCTGCTGCTCGCCAACGGACCGTGTTACCGCATCGAAGGCCGGCTCGACGTCATCCCGCCCGGCGACAAGACGAACGTCGCGTTCCGGTTCGACGACCCGGACGACCCCGAGGCCGAGCGCATGTTCCTCGCCCTCGAAGGTGATCGCGCCGGGTCGGGAAGTGCCGGTCTCGGAGCCACCGGTTTCGAGACCGTGGAGTCGGGCATCGACGACGACGGCCCGGTGAACTTCGCGCTCGTCGTCGGAGCGCGGTCGGCCGCACTGATCGTCAACGACAGGATCGTCGGCGCGGTGCGCCTGCCCGAGGGCTATACGAAGGTGAGCCTCGAATCGCGCACCGAGACACTCGACATCCGCGACCTCAGCCTTGGACTCCCGCCCGCGGGCTCCGGCTGTAACTGACGACTCCGGCGAACTAAATCCCCGTCTCGAAGGTTCCGCCGACCGGCGCCGCCGCTGCGCCGCCCGACTCGATCGCTTCGAGCAGGATCTCGGCGATGTCCTGCACGCGGACCTGCTCGCCCTTGCCCTCGCCCTTCACGCCGTCGTCGAACATGACGTAGCAGAAGGGGCACGCAACCGCGACGCGCGACGCGCCGGTCGCGATCGCTTCCTGGCTGCGCTCGACGTTCACCTTCTTACCGACGCTCTCCTCCATCCACATGCGCGCGCCGCCGGCGCCGCAGCACATGCCGTTCGTGCCGTTGCGGGGCATCTCGACGAGGTCGATGCCCGCCAGCGAACCCACGACGCGCCGCGGCGCGAGGTACACGTCGTTGTGGCGGCCGAGATAACACGAGTCGTGGTACGTGACGCGCTCCTGCAGCGACGCGCCCGTCAGTGAGAGCTTGCCGCTCTGCACGAGTTCGTCGAGCAACTGGCTGTGGTGGATCACCTCGTAGTTGCCGCCGAGCTGCGGGTACTCGTTCTTCAGCACGTTGAAGCAGTGCGGGCACTGCGTGATGATCTTCTGCACGCCCATACCGTTGAACGCTTCGACGTTCTGCATGGCGAGCATCTGGAAGATGTACTCGTTGCCGGAACGGCGGGCCTGGTCGCCGTTACACAACTCGCTCGGCCCGAGAATGCCGAAGTCGATTCCCGCCCGCTGCAGCAGCTTCGACAGCGCCCGGCTCGTCTTCTTGTTGCGGTCGTCGAAGCTGCCCGCGCACCCGACGAAGTACAGGTACTCGTGCTCGAACGGCGAGCCCGGGTCGACGATGTCGACGCCTTCCAGTTCGCTCGCCCAGTCGCCCCGCTCACCTTGGTTGAGGCCGTACGCGTTGCCCGTGTTCTCCATCGATCGGTATGTGTTGCCCAGTTCGGTGGGGAAGTCGCTCTCCATGAGCGTGAGGTACCGGCGCATGTCGAGGATCTTGTCGAGGATCTCGATGTTGACCGGGCAGATCTCGTCGCACGCCTTGCACGACGTGCACGCCCACACCTCCTCGGAAGTGATGCGCTCGAACACGCTGTTCGCCGTGATGCTGATCTCCGGATGGATACCCACGGGCGGCGACATCGTCGGCGACGCGGTTGCGTTCATCACTTCGCCGACCTTCAGCACGATCTCGCGCGGGTCGAGCGGCTTGCCGGTGGCCTGTGCCGGGCACACCGACGTGCACCGCCCGCAGATCGTGCACGCGTCGGTGTCGAACAGCTGCTTCCACGTGAAGTCTTCGATGGCAATGACGCCGAACGATTCGAGTTCGGTCTCCATCAGGTTCGGCATGGGCTTCATCGCGCCCTTGGGCCGGTCGCGGTCCTTCAGGTACATGTTCATCGGCGACGTGATCATGTGTCGCAACTTCGTGGTCGGCAGGATCACGAGGAACGCGACGAACGCGGCGACGTGAATGCCCCACATCCACCGGTGCCAGTCCTGCAATGTGCCGAAGCTCTGGCTGTCGACGAGGTTCGAAATCGGGTACCCGACGAACGACCACTTCTCGTAGTCGGGGCGGCCGTCGAGCGCGATGCGCAGGCCCTCGGCGACGAACCCGGTGAGACCCAGTACGAAGAACATGGCGAGGATCACCGCGTCCTCGGGCTTCGTCTTGGTGCGGATACGCCACGGGCGCACGACGTAGCGGCGCACGATCGCCCACGTGATGCCGATCAGGAACAGCACGCCCGCGAGGTCGGCGCCGAACGCGTACGCGCGGTACGTGTCGCCGTGCAGGAACTTCATCGACTCGGGGAGTTGGTGGTCGACCTCGAGGATGACTGTCGCGATGAAGAGGAACAGGAACCCGAAGTAGATGAACGAGTGCATGACGCCGGCCGCGGGGTCGCGCAGCAGTGTCTGCATCCACACACCGGCCCGGAAGTCGCGCAGGCGGCGGTGCACGTTCTTCTTGGTGGTCTTACGGTTGTCGGGCCGGCCCCGCTCGTAGTTGCGGACGCGCAGCGACACGAGCCACGCGACGACGAGCAGCATGATCGGGATCGCGGTGTAGAACGCCCAGTACACCGGGTCGGGGATGTTCGTGAACACGCGCCGCTGAACCGGTGAGTCGCTGTGCCACTCGGTGATCCGCGGGGCGATACCCGATCCGATCGCACCGGCCGCGACGAGCACACCGACGATGAGAACGACCTGATGAGGCTTGAGCCAACGACCCTTGGAGCGGCGCATCAGGAACGAAATCTAATCGGGCGTCACCGCGCCGCCATCAATCGTTCGTTACTGGACGGAGCGGGCGTCGGCTTCGCGGAGGCGCTTCGCCATACCGGCGAGCAGCTTGCGCGCGAAGCCGGGAACTTCGTCGATGATGCCCGCGAACTCGCGCTGGCCGAGCACGACGAGTTCCATGTCGGTGTCGGCGATGACCGTCGCGTTGCGGGGCGCCTTCTCGAGCATGGCGAGTTCGCCGAACGCGGCCCCCGGACCGAGGGTGTTCACCCGCCGGCCGTGGCGCGTCACCTTGGCGGTTCCGTCCAGGATCACGAAGAACTCGTGGCCGGTCTCACCCTCGCGGATCAGCTCCTTGCCGGCCGGGACCCGCACGTCTTCCGCCCGGCGGGCGACGAGCTGGAGGTCCTTGCGGGAGCAGGCACTGAAGAGCGGCACCTGCTGGAGGTGGTCGATGAAAGCATCACGGCGGGCCATGGGCCAGGAATGTAACGCCCCGTGGGCCTCGCCGCACGCGCCCCGAGAAATCTGGCCTCGGCGGGAATCTGACAATAGGACACTCAAGTTATACTCACCTGAACCACTCAGGTTTCCGAAAAGTTCTGTACACCCCGAAAATGCAGTCAGGGAGGAACCCCATGTCCAAGGCCGTCGGCATCGACCTCGGCACTACCAACTCCGTCGTCGCCGTGCTCGAAGCGGGCGAACCGGCCGTGATCCCCAACGCCGAGGGCGGCCGCACCACTCCGTCGGTCGTCGCCTTCTCGAAGACCGGCGAGGTGCTCGTCGGCGAAGTCGCGAAGCGTCAGGCGATCACCAACCCCGATCGCACGATCCGTTCGGTGAAGCGCCACATGGGCACCAACTGGTCGATCGACATCGACGGCAAGGCGTACACGGCGCAGGAGATCTCCGCACGGGTGCTCCAGAAGCTGAAGCGCGACGCGGAGGCCTACCTCGGCCAGCCCGTCACGCAGGCGGTCGTCACCGTCCCCGCCTACTTCGACGACGCCCAGCGTCAGGCCACCAAGGAGGCCGGCGAGATCGCGGGCCTCGAAGTGCTGCGCATCATCAACGAGCCGACCGCGGCCGCGCTCGCGTATGGGCTCGACAAGGAAGGCACCGAGCAGACGATCCTCGTCTTCGACCTCGGCGGCGGCACGTTCGACGTGTCCGTTCTCGAGCTCGGTGACGGCGTGTTCGAAGTGAAGTCAACCGCCGGCAATACCCATCTCGGTGGCGACGACTGGGACCAACGCGTCATCGACTGGATGATCAGCGAGTTCAAGAACGCGCACGGGGTCGACCTCGGCGCCGACAAGATGGCCACGCAGCGACTGAAGGAAGCGGGCGAGAAGGCGAAGATCGAACTGTCGACCTTGCAGGAGACGTCGATCAACCTGCCGTTCATCACCGCGACGAGCGACGGCCCGCTGCACTTGGAGCTCTCGCTCACGCGTGCGAAGTTCCAGGACATGACCGCCGATTTGGTGCAGGCGTGCCGCGGCCCGTTCGAGCAGGCCATCAAGGACGCCGGCCTCGACAAGAGCAAGATCGACCACGTCATCCTCGTGGGCGGCTCCACGCGCATGCCCGCGGTGTCCGATCTCGTGCGCGAGTTCACCGGCCAGGAACCGCACAAGGGCGTCAACCCCGACGAAGCGGTCGCGCTCGGCGCGTCGATTCAGGCGGGCGTGCTCAAGGGTGAGGTCAAGGACATCCTGCTGCTCGACGTCACGCCGCTGTCACTTGGCATCGAGACCAAGGGCCAGATCATGACGAAGCTCATCGAGCGCAACACCACCATTCCGGTGAAGCGCTCGGAGACGTTCACGACGGCCGACGACAACCAGCCGAGCGTCGAGATCAAGGTGCTCCAGGGCGAGTCCGACATGGCGTACCGCAACAAGGGACTCGGCACGTTCACGCTCACCGGCTTGCCGCCCGCACCGCGCGGGATGCCGCAGATCGAAGTCACGTTCGACATCGACGCCAACGGCATCGTGCACGTGTCGGCCAAGGATCTCGGCACCGGCAAAGAGCAGTCGATGACGATCTCGGGCGGTACCGCGCTCGGCAAGGACGACATCGACCGCATGGTGCGCGACGCCGAGGCTCACGCCGAAGAGGACAAGCGCAAGCACGAGGAAGCCGAGGTGCGCAACACCGCCGACTCGCTCGTGTACCAGACCGAGACGCTGCTCAAGGAGAACGGCGACAAGGTTCCCGACGACGACCGGACCAAGATCGACGACGCGCTGAAGCAGTTGAAGGACTCGCTCGCGGGCGCCGACATCGAAGCGGTGAAGCGTGCGCACGAGGGTCTGATCACGGCGAGCCAGGACTTCACCCGGCGGCTGTACGAGAACGTGCAGGCGCAGTCGGCCGCGGCCGGCGGTGCGGGTGGGGCGAGCGAGCAGCCGTCCGACGACGAAGTCGCCGACGCCGAGATCATCGACGACGACCAGCAGACCGCGTAGGCAGTCATGGCCGAACACGACGAAGTGGTCTCCGAGGAAGACCCTCTGTTCGAGGGGATTTCTTCGGAGACCGAACCGACCGAAGAAGAGGCGCAGGTCGTCGCCGACCTGGAGTCGCTGTTGCGTGAGCGCGAGGACCTCCTCGACACGACGCGCCGGCTCCAGGCCGACTTCGAGAACTACCGCAAGCGGGTGGTGCGCGAGCAGACCGCGTTGGTGGTACGGGCCTCGGAAGGGCTGGTCGAACAGTTGCTACCGGTGCTCGACACGTTCGAACTCGCGCTGCGCAGCCTGGCCGACGCCGACGACGGCGTGCGCAAGGGCGTCGAGTTGGCGTTCGGCGAGTTGGTCGCGGTGTTGGAGAAGGCCGGCCTCGAACGCATCGAAGCCGACGGTGCGCCCTTCGACCCGAACGAGCACGAAGCGGTGATGCAGGACGACGGCGACGGCGATCCGGTCGTCGACCATGTCCTGCGCGCCGGGTGGAAACTCAAAGGCCGCGTGCTGCGACCCGCGATGGTGAAGGTGACGAGGACAATTTCCTAATGGCACAGCAGCGCGAGTGGTTCGAGAAGGACTACTACGCCGTGCTCGGCGCGTCGTCGAGCGCGACGGACAAGGAGTTGTCGCGCGCCTACAAGAAGCTGGCCAAGCAGCACCACCCCGACGCCAACCCGGGCAACAAGGACGCCGAGGAACGCTTCAAGGAGATCTCGGCCGCGTACGACGTGATCGGCGACACCGAGAAGCGCAAGGAGTACGACGAAGTTCGGCGCATGGTCGCGTCGGGTGCGGCGGGTCCGGGTGGCTTCGGTGCCGGCGGTCAGACGTTCCGGTTCGATACCGGCGGCGAAGACTCCGGTTTTCTCAACGACCTGCTCGGCGGTATGTTCACCGGCGGCGGTGGGCGCCGCGGTCGACGGAGCGCTGCGACCGGTCCCGCACGCGGTCAGGACCTCGAGACCGAGTTGCACATCTCGTTCGACGACGCGGTCACCGGTGTGACGAGCACGGTGCGGTTCCGTGCCGAGGCCGCGTGCTCGATATGTCACGGCACCGGCGCGGCGCCGGGCACGATTCCCGAGACCTGTCCCGACTGCCACGGCCGCGGCAGCATCGCGGTCGACCAGGGGCGCTTCTCGTTCTCCGAAGTGTGCCCGCGGTGCGGCGGGCGGGGCACGGTCGTGCCGACGCCGTGTCCTACGTGCAGCGGACGTGGGGTCGAAGTCCGGCCCCGCGAAGTCAAAGTGCGCATCCCGGCGGGCGTCGAAGACGGCCAGCGCATCCGCGCCAAGGGGCGCGGCGGCGCGGGACAACGGGGCGGCCCGCCCGGCGACCTGTACGTGGTCGTGCACGTGCGCGACCACCCGGTGTTCGGTAAGAGCGGCAACGACCTCACGTTGCGTCTGCCGGTGACGTTCGCGGAGGCCGCGCTCGGCGCCGACGTGCGCGTGCCGACCCTCGACGGTCAGGTGACGGTGCGCGTGCCCGCCGGCACGCCGAGCGGGAAAGTTCTGCGCGTGCGCGGCCGCGGCGTGCAGGGACCGAACGGGTCGAGTTCAGGCGGCAAGAGCGCGGGTGACCTCCTCGTCACGGTCGACGTGCAGGTGCCCGTCAACCTGAACAACGAGCAGCGGGAGGCGATCGAGGCGCTGGCGAAGGTGCTCGACGAAGACCCGCGTGCGTCGCTCTTCGCGGCGCAACACAACCGGCGGCGAACCGACCCGACCGAAGACCCGGGAGACGACCCAGGAGAGTCATCATGAATCCTGACGAACGGGCGCTCTATGTCATCTCGGTCGCGGCGGAACTCGCGGGTGTGCACCCGCAGACGCTGCGCATCTACGAGCGCAAAGGGCTCATCGAGCCGCAGCGCACCACGGGTCGCAGCCGCCGCTACTCCGACCGCGACATCGAACTCCTGCGCCGTATCCAGGAGTTGACCAACGAAGGCGTCGGGCTCGCGGGCGTGCACCGCATTCTCGACCTCGAAGACCGCTTGCGCGCCGCGCACCAGCGCATCGCCGAGATGCAAGAGCGGCTCGATGCAGCGTTGAGCGAGACGAAGCAACAGGTGGAGGCCGCGCACCGGCAGTACCGGCGGGAACTGGTGCCGCTACGCAGCGCGGCCATCGTGCCATTCGATTCCCGCCAGAACCGGGGTAGGTGACGTCATGGCGATCGACCCGAAGAAGTTCACCCGCAAGACCCAAGAAGCGTTCGGCGCCGCGCAGGCCCGCGCCCGCGACGCGGGCCACACCGACGTCGGATCCGAACACCTGTTGCGCGCACTCCTCGACCAACCCGAAGGGGTGGTCAGCGGTGTGCTCGAACGCATCGGTGTCGACGTCGGCGCGGTGAAACGCCGCGTCGACGAGTCGCTCGCGAAGCGTTCCAGCGTCAGCGGCGCGACCGTGCGCGACGCTCAGCTCGCGCCCGAAGCGTTCCGGTTGCTCGAAGAGGCCGACAAGGAACGGGCCGAGCTGAGCGACGAGTACCTCTCGACCGAGCACGTGCTGCTCGCGATGTCCAACGTACCGGGTGGTGTGGGCGACCTGTTGCGTTCGTTCGGGATCAACCGCGACGCCGTACTCGAAGCGTTGCGCGACGTGCGCGGCAGCCACCGCATCACGAGCGACAACCCCGAAGAGCAGTACCAGGCCCTCGAGAAGTACGGGCGCGACCTCACCGAAGCGGCGCGCCAGGGCAAGATCGACCCGGTCATCGGGCGCGACGACGAGATCCGCCGCATCATCCAGGTGCTGTCGCGCCGCACCAAAAACAACCCGGTACTCATCGGTGACCCCGGTGTCGGCAAGACCGCCATCGTCGAAGGCCTGGCCCGGCGCATCGTCGAGGGCGACGTACCCGAAGGCCTGCGCAACAAGCGCTTGATCGCGCTCGACATGAGTTCGATGGTCGCGGGTGCGAAGTACCGCGGCGAGTTCGAGGAGCGGTTCAAAGCCGTGCTGAAGGAGATCGCCGACAGCGAGGGCGAAGTCGTCACGTTCCTCGACGAGTTGCACACGATTGTCGGGGCCGGTGCGGCCGAAGGCGCGGTCGACGCCGGCAACATGATCAAGCCGATGCTCGCGCGCGGCGAGTTGCGTCTCATCGGTGCGACGACACTCGACGAATACCGCAAGTACATCGAGAAGGACGCCGCGTTGGAGCGGCGTTTCCAGCAGGTGTACGTGGGCGAGCCGTCGGTCGAGGACACCATCGCCATCCTGCGCGGGCTCAAGGAGCGATACGAGATCCACCACGGTGTCCGCATCCAGGACGCCGCACTGGTCGCGGCCGCGGTGCTCTCCGACCGCTACATCAGCGGCCGCCAGCTTCCCGACAAGGCCATCGACCTCGTCGACGAAGCCGCGTCGCGGTTGCGTATCGAGATCGACTCGATGCCGTTCGAGATCGACGTCGTCGAACGCCGCATCCGCCAGCTCGAGATCGAGCGTGCGGCATTGGGCAAGGAAACCGACGACGCGTCGAAGCACCGTCTCGAAGCGCTCGAAGTCGAGTTGCAGTCGCTCCAGGAGGAGCGCGACGGGATGGTCGCGCACTGGCAGTCGGAGAAGGACGCCATCACGGCGATCCAGGACGGCAAGGAGAAACTCGAACAGGCGCGCATCGACGCGGAGCGCGCCGAACGCGAAGGCGACCTCGAACGGGCCGCGCAGCTGCGCTACGGGCACATCCCGGTGTTGGAACGGGAAGTCGACGCGCTGTCCGAACGCCTGGCGGAGATGCAGCACGACGGCGCCATGCTCAAAGAAGAAGTCGACGAAGAGGACATCGCCGAGATCGTGGCCAAGTGGACCGGCGTTCCCGTCTCGCGCCTGATGGAAGGCGAGATCGCGAAGCTCGTGCGGCTCGAAGACGTGTTGCACGCCCGCGTCATCGGCCAGGACGAGCCGGTGCAAGCGGTCGCCAACGCGATCCGCCGTTCCCGGGCCGGTCTCTCCGACCCGCACCGGCCGATCGGTTCGTTCCTGTTCCTCGGCCCGACCGGTGTCGGCAAGACCGAACTGGCGCGTGCGCTGGCCGAGTTCCTGTTCGACGACGAGCGCGCGATGGTGCGCGTCGACATGTCGGAGTACATGGAGAAGCACTCGGTGTCGCGCCTCGTGGGTGCGCCCCCCGGGTACGTCGGCTACGAGGAGGGCGGCCAGCTCACCGAATCGGTGCGCCGCCGACCGTACGCGGTGATCCTGCTCGACGAGATCGAGAAGGCCCACCCCGACGTGTTCAACGTGCTGTTGGCGCTCATGGACGACGGCCGCCTCACCGACGGTCAGGGGCGCACGGTCGACTTCACCAACACGGTCGTGATCATGACCAGCAACCTCGGTGCCGGCGGCCCCGAAGAGGTCGTGATGGCGCGCGTGCGAGAAGCGTTCAAGCCCGAGTTCCTCAACCGCATCGACGAGATGGTCGTGTTCCACCGCCTGTCGGAAGAGCACATCGCACAGATCGTCGACATCCAGGCCGAACTGCTCCGCAACCGCCTGCGCGAACGCGGCCTCGACCTGCAGCTGACGGAAGCGGCGCGCAACTGGATCTCGCAGAAGGGCTACGACCCCGACTTCGGTGCCCGCCCGTTGAAGCGAGTACTGCAACGCGAAGTCGCCGACCCGATCGCGCTCGAAATGCTCAAGGGCACCTACCAAGACGGCGACACGATCATCGTCGACGCCGGCCCCGACGGCCTCGTCTTCGACGCCGCCGCCACCGCCGAGTTCGTCTAACCCATCGTGCGTCGCTAGGGGGTAACTATTACCCCCTAGCGACGCATCGGGCCTACCGTGTGCGCACATGGCTGAGCTGGTGGAGTTCGTAGGGCGCGACGGGAACCGGCTCGTTGCTGATGCGCAAGGCGATCCTGGCGATCCCTCTGTCGTGCTCATTCACGGTGGGGGGCAGACGCGGCATTCGTGGGGGACGACGTTGTCGATGCTCGCCGGGCAGGGCTGGCGGGCGTACTCGCTCGACCTGCGTGGGCACGGCGACAGCGAGTGGGCGAGAGATGGCGACTACAGCCTCGATGCGTTCGAGGGCGATGTGCGCGCGGTTTCGCGTGCGCTTGGCGATGCGCCCGCGCTCGTCGGTGCATCGCTCGGTGGCATTTCGTCACTCGCGGCCATCGGCGAGCACCCCGACGAAGCCGTGGCGCGGGCGCTCGTGCTCGTCGACGTCGCGCCGCGCATCGAAGCGGTGGGCCGCGAACGCATCGGCATGTTCATGATCGAGCACATGGAAGCGGGGTTCGCGTCGCTCGACGAAGTCGCCGACGCGATCCAGGCGTACAACCCGCATCGTCCGCGGCCGTCGAACCTCGAAGGCCTGAAGAAGAACCTCCGCGAGCGCGATGGCCGCTGGTACTGGCATTGGGACCCGGCGTTCATCTCGGGCCAGAAGGGCGGCACCGACGAGACCCGGGTCGCGCTCGTCGACCCCGACCGGTTGCAGGAAGCGGCCCGCCACATCACGGTTCCCACGCTGCTCGTGCGCGGCCGCGTCAGCGACTTGCTCAGCGAAGAAGGCGCGCAGGAACTGCTCGAACTGGTGCCGCACGCGCGCTACGCGAACGTGGCGGGTGCGGGGCACATGGTCGCGGGCGATCGCAACGACGCGTTCAACGACGCTGTCGTCGACTTCCTCGCCGAGGTGCGGAAGGGCTGAGGGTTACTTCGGCGCGAAGCGCTGGCCCGCGTCGACGCGAATCGTCGTACCGTTGAGCATCGCGCTCTCGACGATCGCAACTGCGACGGTGGCGTACTCCTCGGGCCGGCCCATGCGCTTCGGGAATGCCGCGTCGCGCACGAGCGCCGCTTCCATCTCCTCGGGGATCCCCGCGGTGAGGCCGGTGCCGAACAAGCTCGGCGCGATCGTGCAGACGCGGATGCCGAGGCTGCCGAGGTCGCGCGCCATCGTGAACGACATCGCCGCGATGCCCGCCTTCGCGGCCGTGTACGCGACCTGGCCGATCTGGCCCTCGAACGCCGCGATCGACGCGGTGTCGATGATGACGCCGCGCTCGCCGTCTTCCGGCTCGTTCTTCGACATGTGCCACGCCTGGAGCCGGTTCAGGTTGAACGTCGCGATCAGGTTCAGGTCGACGATGCGCTGGAACTCGCCGAGGGGGTGGGGCCCCTTCTTGCTCAGGGTGCGCATAGCCGCGCCGCCGCCGGCGGTGTTGACCGCGATGTGCAATCCGCCGAGGTCTTCGACGGCCGCGGCGAGCGCGGCTTCCGTCCCCTCGAAATCGGTGACGTTGCACGGGTGGAACGTGCCGCCGAGTTCCTTGGCGACCTCCTCGCCCTTGCTCGTCGGCAGGTCGAGGATCGAAATCGAAGCGCCCTTCTGGTGCAGCAGCTCCGCGGTCGCCTTGGCCATGCCCGACGCCCCACCGACGACGACGGCCAACTTTCCGGTGATCTCCATTCCGGAAACGTAGGCTCTTTCTTGCGTCGCGAGCCCATCGCGCCACAAGCTGTCGGCACCGTTGATCCGGGAGACGAAGAACAATGGGTGAGCAGATTCCGCTCGTCGAGTACCTGGTGCTCGGCGCCGAGCCCCATTTGCGGGCCCACGAGTGCACCAAGTGCGGGGCGCGCTACTTCGATCGCCGCAATGCCTGCGCGTCGTGCTTCGCCGACTCATTCAAGGCGTTCGACGTTCCCACCGAGGGCGAGCTGCGCGCGTTCACGATCGTGACGTTCGCGGCGCCGGGGGTCCCGGTCCCGTTCGTTGCGGGCGTGATCGACTGCCAGGGCACCAGCGTGCGCGCCAACGTCATCAACATCGAGCCCGACCCCGAGCACGTCGAGCTCGGCATGAAGGTGCGGCTCGCGACGTACTCGCTGGGTGAAGACGACAATGGCGTCGAAGCCGTCGGCTTCGGCTTCGAACCGATTGGGACCAACTCATGAGCGAAGACATCTGGATCCTCGGGATCAACATGACGAAGTTCGGGAAGCACCCCGACCTCGACACCGTCGACCTCGCCGCCGAAGCGACGACTGCGGCGCTGAAGGACGCGGGCGTGACGATGGGCGACATCGGCATTCTCGCCGCCGGCAACCTCATGGGTGGCGGTCTCGGCATCGGTCAGGCCCTGCAGAAGCAGGTCGGCCAGACCGGCATCCCGGTCTACAACGTGTCGAATGCGTGCGCGACGGGTGCGACCGCGCTGCGCACCGCGATCATGGCCGTGAAGGCGGGCGAGTGCGACATGGGTCTCGCGGTCGGTGTCGAGAAGCTCGCGGGCGCGGGTCTGCTCTCGGGCGGAGCCCGCGCGGCGGACAAGAACGAATGGACGCCGAAAGGTCGTTACGGCGCGGTCGCGTCGGTCGACGGCCGCATCGGCACCGACACGATGCCCGGTGTCTTCGCGCAGATCGGCATGGAGTATGGCCACAAGTACGGCGGCACCAGCTTCGAGCTGTTCGCGCGGATCTCCGAGAAGAACCACGCGCACTCGACACTCAACCCGCTCGCCGCGTACACGAAGCGCATGTCGCTCGAACAGATCATGAACGACGTGATGATCGCCTATCCGAACACGCGGCCCATGTGCTCGGCCAACTGCGACGGCGCGGCAGCCGCGGTCGTCGTCTCCGACTCGAAGCTCAAGACGCTCGGCAACGAGCAGCAGCGGCGGGCGGTGAAGGTGTCCGCGTCGGTGCTCACCACCGACCCGTGGCAGGAGGCGTGCCAGATTCTCCCCGACGTCAACACGCTGACGCGCAACGCGGCGGAGCAGGCGTACGAGCAGGCGGGCATCGGACCGGAAGACCTCGACCTGGTCGAACTGCACGACTGTTTCGCGACCGCGGAACTCGTGCACTACGACAACCTCGGGCTGTGCGAGCCGGGCGGCGCGGTCGACTTCTTCAACTCGGGTGCATCGACACGCGACGGCAAGACTCCCGTCAACGTGTCGGGCGGCCTCGAATCGAAGGGGCACCCGATCGCGGCGACGGGTATTGCGAACATCTGGGAGGTCTGCCACCACCTGCGCGGTGAGGCCGGCGACCGCCAGATCGAAGGCGCACGCGTGGGTCTGGCGCACGTGATCGGGCTCGGCTCCGCGTGCGGCGTGCACATCCTGGAGAGCTCGGCGGCGTAAACCCAGAACGGTTAGTCCGCGGCGCGGACCCGGAGTTCGGCGAACTTCTTCGGGAACCGGCCGGTGAACGCGTCGGGCGGTTCGACAACGTGGTCGTCGATCGACATGCCCATTTACTCGAGGACCTCGGGCTCGTTCTGCAACAGCAGGCGGACGGCACCTTCCCAATACGCGCGTGGCGTGTTCTGCTGCAACATCGGCTTCAGCTCCGCGCCCTGCTCGACCGAGATCTCGACCGGCTCGCGCCCTGTGAGTAACACGTCGTACGTCAGCCGGCACATGCGCCGTCACGATCGCGCCGCGGTGCGCGAGCAGGATGCCGGACGCGTCGCCGACCTCGCGCGCCAGCCACTTTTCCCCTTCGGTGTCGTCGACGCCGCCGTACTCGTCGACGAACGCGAGCTCGCCGTCGAAGATGCACGAGTTCTGGTGCAGGAACCGCGGCACTCGCCCATCGCCGCGAGCAATGTCGCGTAGTACAGGTGGTTGTGGACGATCACAGCCGCGTCGGGCCGCGCGCGGTGCAGTTCGGTGTGGAGGAACACCGCGGGCGTGACGTCCCAGTCGCCTTCGACGACGGTGCCGTCGGCGTCGAGGCGGATGATCTGCGACGCTCGCACGCAAGTTGCCGGCGGACCGTCAACTCGCGGCCGATGCCCGGACCGGGCCGAGGCTCACGCATGTATGCCAACGTATCGCCAATGACCGTTCTCGCCGGCGCGCGGGCGGTGTTCCTCCAGTCGTCGCCGTCACAACAACAGGTGCAGCTCGAAACCAACGCGATCGAAGCGGCCGAACGGGTCGGGGTCGGGCGCATCGTCAAGATCTCGAACATCCCGCTCGCGGGACTCGGACGAGGGCCTGCACGGCAACCACCGCGCGGTCGAACGCCGGCTCGCGGTGTCGACCGTCGCCGCCACTGTCGTGCAGCCGTCGTTCTTCACGACCGTGCTCGACCGTCAGCGCGACCTGATCGCCAAGGGCAAGGTGGTGTTGCCGTTCGGAACCGGTCGGGTCGCGTGGGTCGATCCTGACGACATCGCGGCGGTCGCGGCACGACTCGGCGTGACCCGGCTCGATCCGCCGCTCGCCCAGTGGCGCGACGCGGTCGCGAAGACGGGCATGGACCCGTGGTTGCTCGACTCGACGATCGACCTCTACGCCGCGGTGGCGCGCGGCGCACTCGACTTCGTGGCGCCCGAGGTCGAGCGGGTACTCAGCCGGCCAGCGCGTCGAGCCTTCGTGTGAACGGGTGCGTCTCCGCGACGCACGCGTCGCGGTCGAAGGTCATCACTGCGGGGTACGCGGGCCAGCGCGGGTCGCCAGTGCGGGCGAACGACGCCCACGTTTCGCGCATAACGCGTGAGAGCCGCTCCGCGTCGGCGTCGTACCCGACGAACTCGGCCCACCCCTCGACGAAGTTCCCGAGGATGAACGGGATGTCGACCGCGTGCGCCGCACCGATTGTCGGCGCTTCCCACGCGAAGAGGTAGGTGTACGTGGGCGCGTGGGCCGACTGGGCGTCGAGGACGTGCCGTAACGGCAGCTGCATGGCGACGTCCTGAAAGACGGCCGGCCACACGTCGTCGGTTTCGGCTTCGTACACCGCCACAATCTCCTCGGCCCGTTCGGGTGAGGCACCGGCGAACCGGGCGACGCGCTTGACGAGCCGATCGCGTTCGAGAGGTGGCGCATTCGGGTCGAGGTAGAGGCGCATCTCGTCGGCGGTGGACCCCGCGAGCAGCGGCACGCCGGCGGCGACGCCCGACTCGAGTGCGACGGCCGGTGGCGCGAGGACGATCTCCCCGTCGACGCTCGGGTGGAACGGCATCATCCCGATCGAGCCGAGGAGCGCGGCCTCGGTTGCCTGCTGCGCGTCGAGGATCGCGTCGACCGGGAACGCGAGCAGTGCGTCGAGGTCGTTGGTGCCCGCCTGCGCGCAGAAGGTTTCGAGCACGAGGGCGGCACTGGCTTCGTCGAGCGTGAGTCCGGTGACGCCGCTCTGCACGATCGCGTTGGTGAACAGTCCTTGCGCCTCGGGCGACGCGAGCAGGTGCAGGCACATGCCCCCACCCGCGGATTCACCGAGGATTGTGACCCGGACCGGGTCACCACCCAGCGTGCTGATGTGGTCGTGGACCCAGCGCAGCGCCGCGATCGCGTCGAGCAACCCGAGGTTGGCCGAAGTCCCGCGGATCGGGCGCAGGTCGAGGAACCCGAGCGCGCCGATCCGGTAGTTCACCGAGACGACGACGACTTCCTGCTCGACCGCGATGCGGGCCCCGTCGTAGCACGCCTCGGCCGACGAGCCGGTGACGAACCCGCCCCCGTAGAACACGACCAACACCGGGAGCGGATCGGCGTCGCGCGCGGGTGCCCACACGTTGAGGGTGAGGCACGCGTGTTCGTCGGTGTCGACGACCGGGGCGCCCGGAGTCAATCCGAGGCCGGGCCGTTGCGGCGGCGCGGGACCGAACGCGGTGTAGCGGTCGAAGTCGTCGAGCGGTACCCGCACGGGCCGTTCGAAGCGGCCCGCGTTCGCGTACGGGATCCCGAGAACGGCGCGTACCTGCCCCATCGCGCCGCAGCCTACGCCGGGCGATCAGACTGGGGGCCGTGGCCGACGAAGCGGTAGTCCGGGCGACCGAGGGGTGGTTCCTCCGGCGCGGGCTGCCGCACTTCATCGCCAACTACAACGCGAGCCAGGACATCTGGACCCGCGCCCTGCCCGCCTTGACGCTGCTGTTCCTCATCGAGGTCGCGGTGAACGCACCGAGTAAGGAATTTCCCATCTGGCTCGACGTCGTCGTGGTCGCGGCCGCGTTCGCGGTCCTGCTCGGGGTGTGGGCGTTGGTGAATCGCCGGCGGGGCCGCCGCCCGTTCGCCCGCCCCGACAGCATCGGGCCGGTGGAGATCGCCGCGTTCGTCATCGTCCCGGCCGTGGTGCCGATCGTCGTCGGCGGGCAGGCGGGCTCGGCGCTCGCGACCGTGGTCTTCAACATCTTCGTGCTCGTCGGGATCTTTGCGTTCACGTCGTACGGGTTACTTGCGATGACGCGGTGGGCATTCGGTCGGCTGATGGGCCAGCTCGAATCGATCGTCTCCCTCGTGGCGCGGGCACTGCCGCTCGTCGCGCTGCTCGTGACGTTCCTGTTCCTCACCAACGAGGTGTGGCAGACGGCGGGCGACCTCGAAGGCGCGCCGTACATCTTGGCCGTCAGCTTGTTCATCGTCGTCGGTGTGTCGTTCATCGTCGTACGCCTGCCGCACGACATCGGTGCGCTCAACCAGTTCGACGACGGAGACGCGATTCGCGAACTCGTCGCCGGTACGCCGGTGGAAGGCACCACCGCGCTCGTGCACGAAGCACCGCCGCTCGGCCGCCGTGAATGGGGCAACGTCGCCCTCGTCGCCCTGTTCACCCAGGGCGTCCAGATCGTCATCGTGAGCTTGCTCATCGGCTCGTTCTTCGTCGCCCTCGGTGTTCTCCTCGTCGACGAGGCGACGACTCTGGACTGGGCGCGCCGCGTCGACGTGCTCGCCACGATCTCGCTCGGGAACTCGGAGCTGGTGATCACCGAACAGCTTCTCCGGGTTGCGGGTTTTCTGACGGCTTTCTCCGGGCTCAACTTCACCGTGTACTTGTTGACCGACGACACGTACCGGCGCGAATTTCGCGACGAAGTCGTTGCGGAATTGCACCAAGCGTTTGCAGTCCGAGCGGTCTACTTGGCTTTCCTCGACGAGGAGGCGGGCGCGTCGGCTACCATTTCCCCAACGTGAAACCCTTACAGGACACGTTGCACGATGAGTTTCGTGGGGAGCCTCCATGCCGGGTGCAGTAATCGTCGGCATGCAGTGGGGCGACGAGGGCAAAGGTCGTTTCACCGACTACCTCGCCAAGGAAGCCTCGATGGTCGTCCGTTACCAGGGCGGCCACAACGCGGGGCACACGCTCGTCGTCGACGGCGAGGTGTTCAAGCTCCAACTCGTCCCGAGCGGCGTCCTCTACCCGTGGGTCACGCCGGTCATCGCGAACGGTGTCGTCGTCGATCCGAAGGTGCTGTTCGAAGAACTCGACATGCTCGACGCGAAGCGCGTGGATACGCACCTGTTGCGCGTGTCGGGGAACGCGCACTTGATCATGCCGTACCACCAGGAACTCGACCGCGTCACCGAACGGTTCCTCGGCAAGAACAAACTCGGTACGACCATGCGCGGCATCGGGCCCGCGTACGGCGACAAGGCGTGGCGCACCGGTATCCGCGTGCAGGACCTGCTCGACCCGAAGATCTTCCGCGAGAAGCTCGACCTCGCGCTGCGCGAGAAGAACCTGCTGCTGACGAAGGTGTACAACCGCCTTCCCATCGACGCGAAGGAACTGGCCGATCGCTATCTCGGCTACGTCCCGCGGCTTGCGCCGATGATCGACGACACGGTGCATCTCATCCACGAGGCGCTCGACGCGCAACAGTGGGTGCTGTTCGAGGGCGCGCAGGCGACATTCCTCGACCTCGACCACGGCACGTATCCGTTCGTGACGTCGAGCAACCCCACCGCGGGTGGCGTGGGTCCGGGCGCGGGGGTCGGGCCGCGTGCGATCGAGCGCGTTGTCGGCGTCGCCAAGGCGTACGTCACGCGGGTGGGTTCGGGTCCGTTCCCGACCGAACTGTTCGAGGGCGACGCGGTCGGCGACCTGCTCGTCGAACGGGGCCTGGAGTTCGGCACCAACACCGGCCGCCGTCGGCGCCCGGGTTGGCTCGACCTCGTGATGCTCAAGCACGCGGCGCGTCTCAACACGTGCAGCGAACTCGCCATCACGAAACTCGACGTGCTCTCGCCCCTCGAATCGTTGCAGGTGTGCACCGGATATATCGGCGAAGACGGAACCCGCTACGAACACGTCCCGTACCACCAGTCGGTGCTGCACAAGGTGACACCCGTATACGAGACGTTGCCCGGTTGGGGCGTCGACATCGAAACCGTGGGCCGGCTCGAAGACCTCCCGACGGAAGCGCGTGACTACGTACGGTTCATCGAGGAGTTCGTCGGCGTGCACGTGAGCTTCGTCGGCGTCGGCCCGTCGCGCGATCAGACCGTCGTCTTGCCTCGCGCCGCGTGAGGCCAGGCGCAGACCGGAAGCCCGGAGGGTGGTGATACGTGCAGTTGAGATGGAGGGCTGGAGGGCGTAGCCGCATATGAGTCGCGTTCTTGTCGTCGGCGGCGGGGGCCGCGAGCACGCGCTGGCATGGGGGCTCGCGCGCAGTTCCGCGGTCGACGAGGTGGTGTGTGCGCCGGGCAACGCCGGTATGGCCGAGCTCGCCGAATGCCGCGCCGTCGATCCGCTCGATCCGGCCGCGGTCGGCGCGCTCGCCGACGAGCTCGATGCCGACCTCACGGTCGTCGGCCCGGAAGACCCGCTGGTCGCGGGCGTGGTCGACGGCGTCACGGCCCGGGGGCGGCTCGCGTTCGGTCCCAACCGTGCCGCGGCGCATCTCGAAGGCTCGAAGCAGTGGATGAAGGACGTGCTCGCCGCGGCCGGGGTGCCGACCGCCCGGTTCGGGGCGTTCACCGAGGAAGGCCCCGCGTTCGCGTTCCTCGAAACGCTGCCCGGCCTCTACGTCGTCAAGACCGACGGGCTGGCGGCGGGCAAGGGCGTCATCGTCACCGAGTCGATCGCGGATGCGCGCGAAGCGGTGCGCGCGTACCTGTCGGGCGACGCGTTCGGCGATGCGGGCCGCACGTGTGTCATCGAAGAGGGCATGACAGGGCCGGAGTTGTCGGTGTTCGCGTTGTGCGACGGCCGCGACGCGGTGCCGATCGCGTCGGCCCAGGACCACAAGCGCGCGTTCGACGGCGACCTGGGCCCGAATACGGGCGGCATGGGCGCGTATTCGCCGGTGCCGTTCGTACCCGACGACCTCGTCTCCGAGATCATGGAGAAGGCGGTGCACCCGACACTCGCCGAGATGCGCAACCGCGAGGCCGAATATCGCGGCGCGTTGTATTGCGGGCTCATGCTGACACCCCAAGGACCCAAGGTCGTCGAGTACAACGTGCGCTTCGGTGACCCGGAGTGCCAGGTCATCGTGCCCCGGCTCGCGTCCGACCTGTACGCGCACTGCTACGAATCGGCGGTCGGCCGCATCGAAACGCCCGTGCGCCTGAGGAACGAGGCGTGCGTCGGCGTCGCGATCGCGAGCGAGGGCTACCCGCCCGCGCCGTTGCGGCGCGGCGACGTCATCACCGGACTCGACGCGGCCGCGCAGATACCGGGTGTCGTGGTCTTCCACTCCGGCACGAAGTCGCTCGACGGAAACATCACGACCAACGGAGGGCGGGTGCTCACCGTCTCGGCAACCGGACCCGATATCGCCGCGGCCCGCGACCGCGCCTACGAAGCCGTGGCCAAGATCTCGTGGCCGGGCCTGCACTACCGTCGCGACATCGCTGCCCAGGCCCTGCCGTGATCCCGCGCTATTCGCTTCCTGCCATCGCCGACCTGTTCACCGACGAGGCCCGGTTCGGCGCGTGGCTCGAGGTCGAGATCCTCGCGGTCGAGGCGTGGGCGCAACTCGGTGTCATACCCGTCGAGCACGCGCAGCAGGTACGCGCTCGCGCCGGCTTCGACGTCCAGGCCGTGAACGACCGGGAGAAGGTGACCGATCACGACGTCGCCGCGTTCGTCGACGTTGTGCAGGAGCGGGTCGGCGCGCCGGCGGGTACGTGGGTGCACTACGGCCTCACGTCGTCGGACGTCGTCGACACCGCCCTGGCCCTGCAAATCACGCGCGCGGTCGAGCTGATCCAGGTCGCGGCGGCCGAACTCGAAGCGTCGATCGCGACCCGGGCCCGCGAGTTCCGCGACACGCCGATGGTCGGCCGCACGCACGGCATCCACGCCGAGCCGACCACGTTCGGCATGAAGCTGGCGCTCTGGGCCATGCAGGTGCGGCGCGACCGCGAGCGCCTGGCGCGAGCCCGCGATGTGATCGCGGTCGGCAAGCTGTCGGGCGCGGTGGGTACGTATTCGAACGTCGACCCCTTCGTCGAGCGCTACGTGTGCGAACAACTCGGCCTCACGCCGGTTCCGGCGACTCAGGTGCTGGCCCGCGACCGCCACGCCGAGGTCATGGGCACGCTCGCGGGCGTCGGCGCCAGTGTCGAGTCGTTCGCGATGGAGATGAGGCACTTGCAGCGCACGGAGGTGCGGGAGGCCGAAGAGCCGTTCCGCGAGGGCGAGCAGAAGGGCTCGTCCGCGATGCCCCACAAGCGCAACCCGATCAAGTCGGAACAGCTCACCGGCCTGGCGCGTGTTTTGCGGGGCAACCTGCAAGCCGCGCTCGAGAACGTCGCCCTCTGGCACGAGCGCGACATCTCGCACTCGTCGGTCGAGCGCATCATCGTCCCCGACTCGCTGATGCTCGCGTACTACATGCTCGTGAAGTTCAAGACGATCGTCGACGGAATGCGCGTATACCCCGAACGTATGCTGCGCAACATCGAAGCGTCGTTCGGACTCGTGTTCAGTCAGCCGGTGTTGCTCGCGTTGATCGAGTCGGGTCGCACGCGCGACGAGGCCTACCGCATCGTGCAGCGCAACGCGATGCGCTCGTGGCAGGAAGAGCGTTCGTTCCGCGAGTTGCTCACCGAGGACGCCGACGTGCGCGCCGCGCTCGACGACGCCCGCCTCGACGCGTGCTTCGATCTCAAGCGCTCACTTGCCAACGTCGGAAGGGTGTTCGACGAACTCGACCGGCTCGAAGCCCAGTGAGTGAATCGTGAGTGAATCGTGAGTGAATCGTGAGTGAATCGTGAGTGAATCGTGAGGTCCTCGTGAACAACCCGACCTCGTTGCCCCACGTCTACTCGGGCAAGGTTCGTGAGCTGTACGAGGTCGGTCACGACCGGCTGTTGATGGTTGCCAGCGACCGCGTGTCGGTGTTCGACGTGATCCTGCCCGACGAGATTCCCGACAAGGGGCGGGTGCTCACTGCGATCTCGCACTTCTGGTTCGACCACACGCACGACATCGTGGCCAACCACTTGATCTCGTGCGACCCGACCGACTTCCCCGAGACCGCAGGCGACGTCGGCGGCCGGGCCATGCTCGTGCGCGCGACGCGCCCGCTACGCCTGGAGTGCGTCGTGCGCGGCTATGTGTTCGGCAGCGCGTGGAGGGAATACACCGACGTCGGCACCGTCGGCGGTCAGCGGGTGCCCGCGGGACTGCGCCAGGCCGAACGTCTGCCGGAGCCGTTGTTCACGCCGACGACGAAAGCCGAAGTGGGCGACAAGGATCTGCCGGTCACGCCCGACGAGGCGATCGCGCTCGTCGGCGTCGACGCGTACGAACAGTTGCGCGACCTCTCGTTGCGCCTCTACGAGGCGGGTGCCGCCCACGCCGGGAGTTGCGGCGTGATCCTCGCCGACACGAAGTTCGAGTTCGGCGACCTCGACGGCAAGTTCCTCGTCATCGACGAGATGATGACGCCCGACTCGTCGCGCTACTGGCCCGCCGAGGACTACCGCGTCGGCGAGTCGCCGCCGTCGTTCGACAAGCAGTACGTGCGCGACTTCATGGATTCGACGGGCTGGAACCACGAACCGCCTGGGCCGCACATGTCGGCCGAAGCGATCTCCAACACCCGCGCCCGTTACCGCGAGGCCTACGAACTGATCACGGGCCACAGCCTCGACGACTGGTTCGGCCCGCAGGGCTGAGCACTCAGGCGTCCGGTGGCGTGACGGCGCGTTTCGTCGTCGCGGACGCGGCGAGGTAGAGCGCGACCGCGAGCATGACGGCCGCGGCGGCCGGCCGGGTGCCGAGGGCGAACACGGCCAGATGCAATGCTGCCATCACGGGTCGAGTACGTGGAGGCTGTTCTCGGCCGCGTACACGATGCGCCCGTCGTCGAGGACCACTACACCGAGTCGGCAGTCGTCGGCGAGCACTGTTCGCCGTTCGGCGCGACCGTCGACGACTTCGTAGCGGAGGAGTTGTCCGCTCACGTAGCCGCAGACCAGCAGGTCACCTCCGTCGGTCGCGGCGAGTCCCGAAGGCGCAGTCGCCGTCGGCAGTTCGGTGACGGGTCCGGAACCGTCGCCGCGGGTCAGGCGTTCCGGGTCTTCGCCGGGCGAGTTGTCGGCAACCCACAGGTCGCCGGTCGGCGTGAACGCGAACGCGAACGGGTTGTTCCAGCCGCCCGAGACGACGTCTGGCACCTGCTCGGGCCCGGCGTCGGCGTCGAGGGCCAGCAGTTTCCCGTTGACCGGATTCGGGTCGTTCACGAGTGCAGGCGCCTGGAGGTCGCCGATCCCGATTACGAGTCTCCCGTCGGGGGCGAACGCGAGTCTTCCGCCGTTCGCGAGTTCCGTCGTGTCGGGCCCCACCCACACGACGCGCGCGGAGCCGGGCGCGACCTGCGCGACGACGAGGCGTTGGTCGACGTCGGTCCAGGCCGCGAAGACGCGCTCGCCTTCGGCGGCCAGCCCGAGTAATCCCCGCTGCCCTTGCGTCGACACGTCGACGGTGGCGACGGGGTCGGGTTCCACGACTCCGTTCGCGTCCACCCGCCGGATTCGGCCCGTCAGGCGCTCGCCGTACAGCAGTCCGCCGTCGGGAAGAGCCACCAGCGCCGCCGGGAACTCGGCGGACGTCAGGACCGTCCCCGGGTCGTCGTCGCCCCCGCACCCGGTGCCCATGAGTACGGCCGCCACGAAGCCGACCGCCATCCGCCGCGCGTTCATCCGGGCATTGTGTCGTTTGGGGCCCCCGCAACGAGCACCGCCGATTTGCGTCGAGCCGCGGACTAAATGATAATGGCTCTCATTATGAGATCCCTGGTCTTCCTTCTTGTCCTCGTAAGCGCCCTTGCCGGATGCGGTGGTGACGACGGCACCTCGGACGACGCCGCCGCCAAGGTGGGGGTCGTCACGGCCTTCTACCCGCTCGCGGAGGCGGCCCGGCAGGTGGGCGGCGACCTCGTCACCGTCACCGACCTCACGCCGCCCGGGGTCGAACCGCACGACCTCGAGATCTCGCCCGGTGACGTCGAGGACATCGAGGACGCCGACGTCGTGCTCCTCATGGGCAACGACTTCCAACCCGGTGTCGAAGCCGCGGCGGCGCGCGCCGACGGCGCGGTCGAGGTGCTCGACGCGCTCGCGGTCGACGACGGGGACGTCCACGTGTGGCTCGATCCGCAGCAGATGCGCGCGATCCTCGAAGTCGTCGTCCGGGCACTGGCCGACGCCGACCCCGACAACGAGGCGGCGTACGAAGCGAACGCGAGTCGCTACGGGGCGGAGATCGGCGCGGTCGATACCGAGTTCAGCGAGGGTCTCGCCGACTGCGAGCGGCGCACGATAGTGACCGCGCACGACGCGTTCGGATGGCTCGCCCGCCGGTACGACCTCGAGCAGCAGGCGATCGCCGGGATCTCGCCCGACGCGGAACCCGACGCCGATCGGCTCGCGGAGCTGGCGGACCTCGCGCGGGAGCAGGGTGTGACGACGATCTTCAGCGAGGAGTTGGTCCCGCCGGACATCGCCGAGACCGTCGCCCGGGAGGCCGGAGGACTACGTACCGAGGTGCTCAATCCGATCGAGGGGCTCACCGAGGAACAGCGCGACGCCGGGGACGACTACCTGTCGTTGATGCGCGACAACCTCACCAAACTGCAAGAGGCGCTGGGCTGCGCGTAGGTAACCTCGGGTCATGCCGACCTTCGAAGCGCGTGTCGACGTCGCCCATCTCCCCGGTATCGCCGACCCCGCGGGTGCAACCGTCGAACGGTCGTTGCCCGCGCTCGGCTACACGAACGTGTCGCAGGTGCACATGGGCAAGACCGTGCGCCTCCACGTCGACGCACCCGACGCCGCGAGTGCGCAACTCCAGGTCGAAGAGATGTGCGAGAAGCTCCTCGCCAACCCGGTCATCGAGTCGTACACGGTGACCGTTTCAGAGCTTGTCGCGTGAGAAAACGGGTGGGTGTCGTCCTGTTTCCCGGGACGAACTGTGAGCAAGATGTCGTGTGGGCCGTCGAGCAACTCGGCGGCGCGCCCGAGATCCTGTGGCACGGCGACGCGACGACGAAGGGCGTCGACTCCGTCGTCGTGCCCGGCGGCTTCGCGCACGGCGACTATCTGCGCACCGGCGCGATCGCGCGGTTCTCGCCCGTGATGACCGCGGTGTCGGAGTTCGCCGCCGCGGGTGGACCGGTCGTCGGCATCTGCAACGGGTTCCAGGTGCTGACCGAGGCCCAGTTGCTCCCGGGCGCATTGCAGAAGAACGCCGGGTCGAAGTTCCTCTGCCGGACGGTCGAACTTCGGGTCGAGACGACCACGACCGCGCTGACGAACCAGGCGGAACTCGGTCAGGTGCTGCGCATCCCGATCAACCACTTCGAGGGCAACTACGTCTGCGACGCGGACACGCTGGCCCGCCTGCGCGCCGAAGACCGCATCGTCGTGCGCTACACCGAGAACCCCAACGGCAGCCTCGACGACATCGCCGGTATCTGCAACGAGGGGCGCAACGTCGTGGGGCTGATGCCGCACCCCGAACGGGCGTCCGACGCGATCCTCGGGTCGGCCGACGGCGTGGTCATGCTGCGGTCACTGCTCGCGGCGTGAACGAGGGCGCGTACGCGTTCGGCGACTCCGACCTCGACCTCGACCTCGACCTCGACCTCGACCTCGACCCCGACCTCGACCTCGACCCCGCGAGCGAGCGACTCGCGCTGGTTGCCGACCCGTTCGCGCCACCGACGCGACCGCCCGGGTGCGACCGTCACCTCGACCGCGTCGTCGAACGTCCCGTGCCGGTGGCCCGCGCCGCGGGCATGTTCTGGCGCAATGCTGCGACATGGCGGGCGGCGGTTCCCGACGCCGACGCACTGATCGACCACTTCCGCGCCCGGGAACTCTCCGAAAACGAAGGCGACGTGATCTGGGAAATCGGCCAGGCAGTCTGGGTCAGGAACCCCGCGAAATACCGGCCTTCTTCAATACCTCGGGCGGCACACCGAACTCGCGCCACGCGCCGTACGAGATGCCCTTGTTCTTGCCGTAGGCCTTGGCAACTTTGGCGAAATCCTTCTCCAGCGCCGTCAGATCGGGCGCGCCGGCCTGCATCCCGGCGAGCTCGACTTCGAGGTCACGGCGCTCCTGGAGCAGGTTCAACCGATGCACACCCGACGATTCTTTGAGGGAATCTGCGACGACGACAAGGCGCTTCTCGACACTCTCGGCCGTGCGCTTGCGCCCTCGCTTGGGCTTGTGCGCCTCGAGCGCTTCGAGATAACGGCCGACCGCGCGTGCGTGATTCCGGCCTTCGGCGAGGGCCGCCTTGTGCTCATCGGTCATCACGGTCTTTTTCTTGGTCGGTGCCACGACTCAACCCTCGTTTCGGAGCTTCGGTATAGAGAGAAATAGGAACAGGTCATTTTGCCATATTTCCCAATCGGTAGGCTCAAACACGATGGCGGAGCCGTTGCACCGACAGCTCGGGATGACTGACGACGAGCTCGTGGCGGTCGTCGACGAGCTCGGCCGGGAGCCCACGCACCTCGAGCTGGCCATGTATTCGGTCATGTGGTCGGAGCATTGCTCGTACAAATCGTCGAGGCCGTATCTGAGCCGCTTCCCCACGGAAGCGCCGTGGGTGCTGGTCGGTCCGGGTGAGGGCGCGGGTGTCGTCGACATCGGCGACGGGCTCGCGATTGCCATCCGGATCGAGAGCCACAACCACCCGAGCGCGGTCGAGCCGTACCAGGGTGCGGCCACGGGCGTCGGCGGGATCATCCGCGACATCTTCTCGATGGGTGCGCGCCCGATCGCGTTGATGGATCCGTTGCGGTTCGGCACGCTCGACGATGCGCGCACGCGCTACTTGTTCGAGGGCGTCGTGAGCGGTATCAGCGGCTACGGCAACTCGGTGGGCGTGCCGACTGTCGGCGGCGAAGCCGTGTTCGACGACACATACCGCGACAACCCGCTCGTCAACGTGCTGTGCGTCGGCATCCTTCCGGTCGAACGGTTGGTGCTCGCGCGGGCCGGAGGTGCGGGCAACATCGCGATCTTGCTCGGGTCGGCGACGGGACGCGACGGCATCGGTGGCGCGAGCGTGCTCGCATCGGCGGGCTTCGTTGAGGGAAGCGTTACGAAACGGCCCTCGGTGCAAGTCGGCGACCCGTTCGAGGAGAAGCGACTCATCGAGGCGTGTCTCGAACTGCTCGACCGCGGCCTCGCGGTCGGCGTGCAAGACCTCGGCGCCGCGGGCCTGTCGTGCGCGGCGTCGGAGACCGCAGCCAAGGGCGGCGCGGGCATGGACGTGGATGTGGCGCGCGTCGCGAAGCGCGAACCGGGGATGAACCCGGTCGAGGTGCTCACGTCCGAGAGCCAGGAACGCATGCTCGCGATCGTGCTGCCCGAGAACGTCGACGCCGTACTCGATCTCGCGCAGAAGTGGGAAGTGCGGGGCATGGTCGTCGGCCGCGTCACCGACACCGGCCGCTTCCGCGTGTTCGACGGCCTGTTCGACGCGCTCGGTGTACCCGGCGCGAACGCGGTTCCGCCGCCGGGCGACAACGAGACCGCGGTGTCGTCGGATCGTGAACCCGTGGCCGACGTCCCCGCGGGCAGCCTCGGCGACGGCCCCGTGTACCACCGGCCGAAAACACGGCCGGCCGGGCTCGACGCGCTCCAAGCCGACGACCCGGCGCCGACGCTGCGCGCCAAGTTCGGCCCCGGCTCCGATCTCGGTGGTGAGTTGCTCGCGTTGCTCGCCACGCCGACGATCGCCGACAAGACGTGGGTGTCGCGCCAGTACGACCACCAGCTCTTCCTCAACACCGTCGCGGGCCCCGGCGCGAACGCGGCGTTGCTGCGCGTGAAGGGCACCCGCAAGGCGCTCGCGCTCGCGACCGACGGCAAGGCGCGCTTCTGCCACCTCGACCCGCGCACCGGCGGACGGCTCGTCGTGCTCGAAGCGGCCCGCAACATCGCCACGAGCGGCGCCCGCCCGCTCGCGCTGGTCAACTGCCTCAACTTCGGCAACCCCGAGCACCCCGAAGTGATGTGGCAGTTCTCCGAGGTTGTCGAGGGCATGAGCGAAGCGTGCGAAGCGCTCGGCATCCCCGTCGTCGGCGGGAACGTGTCGTTCTACAACGAGTCGCGCGGCGAAGACATCCACCCCACTCCCGTCGTCGGTGTGCTCGGCCTCGTCGACACGCTCGACGCGCCGCCGCCGGGCGCACGCCTCGTTGCGGGCCAGTCGATCGTCGTGCTCGGCACGACCCGCCCCGAACTCGGCGGCTCGGAATGGTCCGCGGTCGTACACGGACTCGTCGGCGGCATGCCCCCCGAGGCCGACCTCGACGCGGCCGCGAGGTTGCACCCGCTCGTCGCGGAGTTGGTGACCGAACGCGAAGTCACCGGCGTCCACGACGTCAGCGACGGCGGCCTGGCCGTCGCGCTCGCGGAAATGGCGTTCGCGAGCAACACCGGATTCCGCATCGACCCGACCGTCGCCGGCTGCACCGCCGCGGAGTCGTGCTTCGGCGAGTCGACGTCGCGCGTTGTTGTCAGCGTCGAGTCAGATCGCCTGGCCGGTGTGCTGGGCCGCGCCGCCGCCGCCGGTGTCCCCGCCGCGGTCATCGGTCAGGCCGGCGGCACCCGCCTCATCGCGACCGGCGCCTTCGACGTCGCGTTGGCAGACGCCGAAACCACCTGGCGTGAAGCGTTACCCACGATCATGGGGCGTCGTGAGAGGCCAAGAGAGGTACCTCTATCGACGCCCGAGGAACGTGAGGATTTCGGCGGCTGATTCTTCGGGCGACTTGCCTGCGGTTTCGATCACCAGCTCGGGGTTCTCCGGGGGTTCGTACGGGTCGGTCACTCCGGTGAACTCGGGGATTTCGCCGGCGCGCGCTTTGGCGTAGAGGCCTTTCACGTCGCGGGCTTCGCAGTCTTCGAGCGAGGTGGCGACGTGGATCTCGACGAAGTCGTCGATCCATTCCCGGATCTCGTCGCGAACGGCCCGGTACGGCGAGATCGCGGCGGTCACCGCGACGACCCCGTTGCGGGCCAGCAGGCCGGCGACGAATCCGATGCGGCGGACGTTGGTGTCGCGGTCCTCCTTGGAGAACCCGAGGCCCTTCGAGAGGTGCTCGCGCACCTCGTCGCCGTCGAGGAGCTCGACCCGGGTGCCGCGCTCGCGGAGCTCGGCGACCACGATGTTCGCGATCGTGCTCTTTCCCGCGCCGGAAAGTCCTGTGAACCAGAGGCAGAAACCGTCCATCCGGTCGGCAGGCTAGGACACGCGCCTGCGATAATGGTCGCCTTGGACGAGTACTCGGGCCCTCGCGACGCGTGCGGCGTCTTCGGTATCTACGCACCCAACCAGGGTGTGGCGCACGAGACGTTCCTCGGGTTGTACGCACTGCAGCACCGCGGCCAGGAGTCGGCCGGTATCGCGGTGAGCGACGGCGACACGATCACCGTCGTCAAGGACATGGGTCTCGTCACCCAGGTGTTCGACGAGCGCAAGCTCGCGCCGCTCGAAGGGCACCTTGCGATCGGGCATGTGCGCTACTCCACGACCGGGTCGAGCAACTGGCGCAACGCGCAGCCGGTGTACCGCTCGGTCGCGGAGTGCGGCTTCGCGCTCGGGCACAACGGCAACCTGACGAACACGCAGGCGCTCTCCGACGACCTCGGGATGTTGCCGGGCGTGCTCACCTCCGACAGCGAACTCATCGGCGAGATGCTCGCGCGCGAGTTCGACGTGCAGTTGCGTTCCGACGGGCGTGACCTCGAACACGCACTCCAGAGCGTATTGCCGAAACTCGAAGGTGCGTTCTCGCTCGTGCTGATGGACGAGGCGCACGTGTTCGGCGTGCGCGACCGCCACGGGTTCCGCCCGCTGGTGCTCGGCCGCACCGACGGTGGTTGGGTCATCGCGAGCGAGACTGCCGCGCTCGACATCGTCGGCGCACACTTCGTGCGCGACGTCGAGCCGGGTGAACTGGTCGCGATCGACGCGAGTGGCGTGCGGTCGATTCGCTACGCCGACCCGACGCCGAAGTTGTGCATCTTCGAGTTCGTGTACATCGCGCGGCCCGACACCCACCTGTACGGCCAGGGTGTGCACGCGGCCCGGCAGCGCATGGGCGAGGAGCTCGCCAAGCAGTCGCCGGCCGTGGCCGACATGGTGATGCCGGTCCCCGAGTCCGGCGTGCCCGCCGCGCAGGGGTACGCGCGCGCGTCGGGGATCCCGTACGGCGACGGGTTCGTGAAGAACCGCTACGTCGGTCGCACGTTCATCCAGCCCGTGCAGGCGCAACGCGGCTCCGGTGTGCGGGTGAAGTTGAACCCGTTGCGCGAGAACATACGCGGCAAGCGCCTGGTTGTCGTCGAAGACTCGATCGTGCGGGGCACGACGACTCGCCAGATCATCTCGATGCTCCGCGAAGCCGGCGCGACCGAGGTGCACTTCCGCGTGTCGTCGCCGCCGTACCGCTGGCCGTGCTTCTACGGGCTCGACACCGGCAAGCGTTCCGATCTGCTCGCGGCCGACATGTCGGTCGGCGAGATCTCCGACTACCTCGGCGTCGACTCGCTCGCGTACCTCGATATCGACCATCTCGTGACTGCGACCGGCTCACCGCGCGAGTCGTTCTGCACGGCGTGTTTCACCGGCGAGTACCCCACCGACGTTCCCGACCACGACACCAAACACGCGCTCGAAGTCGAGAACCGCACGCTCCACGTACGCGGCATCATCGACCGCGCGTGAACGACAAACAGGAACGGCTCACGTACGCCGGAGCCGGCGTCGACATCGCGGCCGGCGAGAAGGCGGTCGAGCTCATCAAGGACCACGTCCGGTCGACGTTCCGTCCCGAGGTGGTCGGCGACATCGGCGGGTTCGGCGGGCTGTTCGCCGTCGACTGGAAGCGCTACCGCGACCCGTTGCTCGTCTCGTCGACCGACGGCGTCGGCACCAAGTCGCTCATCGCCCGCCTGGCCGACAAGCGCGACACGATCGGCATCGACTGCGTGGCGATGTCCGTCGACGACATCGCGGCCCAGGGCGCGGAACCGTTGTTCTTTCTCGACTACATCTCCATCGGCGCGCTTGTCCCCGAGGAACTCGACGAACTGGTCGGTGGCGTTGCCGAGGGCTGCCGCCGGGCCCGGTGCGCGCTGCTCGGCGGCGAGATGTCGGAACACCCCGGCGTCATGGAACCGGGCGAGTTCGACCTTGTCGGGTTCGCGGTCGGTGTCGTCGAACGGTCAAAGGTGCTCCCCCAGAAGGTGCGCACCGGCGACCGCGTCGTCGGCTTCGCGAGCCCGGGGCTTCGGTGCAACGGCTACTCACTCGCGCGGGCCGCGCTGCTCGACCGCGCCGGCCGTTCGCTCGACGAGCCGGCATGGGACGGTGCGCACCACAGCCTCGGAGCCGAACTGCTCGTCCCGAGCGAGATCTACGCGCCCGCGATGCTGAAGCTCGTCGACGAGGTGCCCGTGCGCGCGTTCGCGCACGTGACCGGCGGCGGCATCCCCGGCAACCTCAACCGGGTGCTTCCGGACGGGTGCGACGGCGTCGTCAACCGCGGCACATGGAACGAGCCGCGCATCTTCTCGGAGATCCAACACGCCGGCGACGTCACCGACGACGAGATGGCAAGTGTGTTCAACCTCGGCCTCGGCATGCTCGCGGTCGTGCCGCCCGAACACGCACTCACCGCCGTCGACACGGTGCGCGCCGCGGGCCACGACGCGTGGCTCGTCGGCGAGATCGTCGACGGCCACGGCCGCGTCACCGTGACGCGGTGAACGCTCGAACCGTCGCCCCCGCGTTGGCGTTCGTGCTCGCCGCCGCGTGCGGCGGTGGCGACGACGACGACAACGACGCGGCCGAATCGACGGAGACAACCGTCGCGCCGACGACGACCACGACGACTCCCCCGCTCGCGCTCCGCCTGTGCGAGGCCCCCGACCCGGTGCAGGCCGGAACGTTGCAGAACCCGGAACTCATCGAACTGTCGGGGTTGGCCGAGGGTGGCGACGGAACGTTGTGGGCGCACAACGACTCGGGCGACCGCGCGCGCGTGTTCGCGATCGGGCCCGACGGTGCCGACCTGCGCACGCTGGAGGTCGCGGGCGCCGAGGCGTTCGACTGGGAGGACATGACCGCGACCGGTGACGCGCTGTACGTGGGCGACATCGGCGACAACCTCAAGGCGCGCCCGAACGTGGTCGTGTACCGCGTCGCGGAACCACTCGATGCGGATCCGTCGGTCCAGATCTTCGACCTCACCTACCCCGACGGCCCGCACGACGCCGAAGCACTGATGGTCGACGAGGCCGGCGGCCAACTCGTCATCGTCACGAAGGAGTTGGCCGGCAACTCCGGTGTGTACGCGCTGCCGCTCGACACGTCGGGCCCGCTCGAACTGCTGACGACACTTGACTTGGGCGTCGGTCAGCTGGTCACGGCCGGTGACATCTCGACCGGCGGCGACACGATCGTGCTGCGTACGTACGGAAAGATCTTCGTGTGGGACCGCGACGCGGCCGGGGGCGGGTCGCTCGCCGACGCGCTTGCCCGCGAACCGTGCGAGGCGCCGGCGCCGGTCGAGACCCAGGGCGAGGCGATCGCGCTCCTCGACGACGGCTACGTCACCATCAGCGAAGGTGTGAATGCTCCGGTGTGGCGGGTCACCGCCAGCGGGCCCGCATCCACGTCCACTGCCGACACTCCGGGCACGTCATCCGGCGGTTGAAGCGCACACCGATAGGCGGGAACCACATGCCGATCGGCAGATTCGCACCGACAAACTCCGTGTAGCTCAGCTCACTCGAAACGCCGCAGTCGGAGCACTGCACGATGACCGTTCCGGGCCGCGGGCGCGCCGCCGCCGAGAACAGTGCGGCTTTGCCTTCGGGATCGCGCGGATGGTCGCGCCGGCCGACGTCGCGAAACGTCATAGCTACATGGCTCCCTTCGCTCCCGGACTTGCGGCCTCCGGCGGGCGGGCCTCCGGTGCGTCCGCACAGAGTTGCTCCGCGAGCGCGCGGTACGCCTGGGCTCCGGCCGAGGCGGGCGCGTGTTCGAGAATCGACACACCCTGGCCGGGCGCTTCGGCGAAGCGGATCGTGCGCGGTACCGGCGGTTCGAGGATCTCGAGGCCGAACCGCGTGCGGATATCGCCGAGCACGTCGCGCGCGTGCTTCACGCGCGGGTCGTACATCGTCGCGATGACCCCCCGCACCCGCAGCCGCGGGTTGGTGAACTCGCGCACGTCGTCGATGGTGTCGAGCAGTTGCGCCACGCCGCGATGCGAGAGGGTCTCGCACTGCAGCGGGATCAGTACCTCGTCGGCGGCGGTGAGGCCGTTGACGGTCAGGACCCCCAGCGACGGCGGGCAGTCGATCAGGATGACGTCGTAGTTCGCGCGTATCGGGTGCAGTGCCCGAGCCAGCACGTGCTCGCGCCCGGTCCGCGCCATGAGCTGCACCTCGGAACCGGCCAGTTCGATGTTCGTCGGCACGAGGTCGAGGCGGTCGAGCGGGTAGACGGCATCGGCCGCCTTCACCCGACCGAGCATCACGTCGTGGAGGGTCGGATCGCACGCCTCCGGGTCGAGTCCGAGCGCGAACGTCAGGCAGCCCTGGGGGTCGAGGTCGACCAGCAGTACCCGCCGGCCCCGGTCGGCGAGCGCCAGCCCGAGGGTCTGGGTCGAGGTCGTCTTTGCGACCCCGCCCTTCTGGTTGGCGATCGCCAGTGTCGTCGCAGCCATGGATCGGCGAAGTGTGACGGGCCCGCCCGTCTCGCGCTAGCCCGTTGACCAATCGCGTACGATTGTGTACTTTATGTGTAGTTATCCTCGGGAATACAACATGTAGGCCGACATGTACGCCAACATGCAGATTGTTGGGGGTAACTGCGCACGGGACAAGACCTGACAAGCCTGACATCAAGCAACATAGGGGCTAGCAAGCCGTAGCCCACCGGCCGCCCAACACTGGTCGGAACCGCCATCCCAACCAACCGCCCGGTCTGGAAAAACAGGACGGATTACCGTATCCTGCCAGCACCCGGACTGGGGCACAGGTTGCGAGGTATGCGGTACCGGACTGTGGGTTACGGACCGGACTTCCCAGCTCAATCGGACCGGCGGGGGATAACCATGGCCGGTTCGAACAAAGCCTGACACGGACTAGCAAGGTGGAACGCATGCAACCCCACGACGACGACGCCCTACTCACGCCCTCCGAAGTCGCGGCGATGTTCCGCGTGAACCCCAAGACGGTCACCCGCTGGGCTCGCGCCGGAAAAATCTCGGCGATCCGGACTCTCGGCGGCCACCGCCGATTTCGGGCCAGTGAGATTCGCCAGTTCCTCGAGCAGACAGAGGACAGCGATCACATGTGATTTCCCGGTGTCGCGAACGCGGCACTGAACCGCCCAACACGGGAATCGGTACCCGGACCGCCATCCGGGAACCCGACGCCCGAGTAAGTGCCTCGAACGCGACACGACCCCGGGCCCCAAAGGCCCGGGGTCGTTGCTTTTCTGTGGCCGGGACCGGCGTCGATCCGGTGACCTCGCGCTTTTCAGGCGCGCGCTCTGCCAACTGAGCTACCCGGCCGGAAGATGAGCGGTCCTGACGGGATTTGAACCCGCGACCTCCGCCTTGACAGGGCGGCGTGCACTCCAAGCTGCACCACAGGACCAGAACTTGAACTCGCGTAGACGGGTTTGCACCCCCAAGGGGATTCGAACCCCTGTTACCGCCGTGAAAGGGCGGCGTCCTAGGCCGCTAGACGATGGGGGCTCATCTCCACCGGAGGGACGACAGCGTACCAGTGGGAGCGCGGCCGAGTTCAGGCGAGATTTCACTAGCGTGATCGGCCGTGCGTACCTGGCCCGCCCTTGCCCTCGTTCTCATCGTGGGGGCGTGCAGTGGAGGGG
>JAWXCJ010000019.1:0-10128 GCA_034408875.1 Actinomycetota bacterium | reverse complement strand
GCAACGGATCGTCCGCCGTCGCCCCGCTGCTGATCGCCCCGCTGCTGATCGCCCCGCTGCTGATCGCCCCGCTGCTGATCGCGTTGCCGATCGCCCGGCGCGGCCCCGTCGGGCGTCGCGCTGTCCGGCGCTTCCGTGTCGGTCGCGATCGCCGGCGCGGCGTCGGCGGACGATCCGTTGCCGTCGGCCTCTTGGCGTCGCCGCGGCCGGATGAGTGACATCTCGTCGTCGCCGCTCGCCCCGTTCGACGCGAGTGCATCCTGCTCGGCCGCGAGCGACGCGATGTCGTCCTCGGCCGCCTTCGTGGACCGGATCTTGCGCGGCTTCGATTCATCGGAAGCACCGTTCCCGGTCTTGGCCGCGGTCACGATGGCTTCGACGAGGTCGGCCTTGCGCATGCGGCTGATCGACTTGACCCCGAGGGCCGACGCGATCTCGGAGAGCTGCTCCCGATCCTTCCCGTCCAGTTGTGAACGGTCGAAGGTGTCGCTCATTGCTTGCTCCTCCCGACCGGGGACGTGAGACGGCAATCCCGACCGGTGGTGGTTGTGGTTGAGAAAAAAGGCTTTGTCGTTGGTGGCCGCGGACGACGGTCCGAAGTCAGCCATTTCGAGCCCTCGGAGGAATCAGACCGACCGAAAATGCAGTCGCACTCCGGAAGAAGACAGATCCGGCCCTCGGGCCGTTGGCATGCAAGCCGCCGGAGCGAGGTCTCGAGGGATCGGCCTCACCCTACACCTGATCGGATTCTGGCGCACCGACCTGAATGTCAACGGCCTGAACGCCAAGGGGACGCGATTGCAGATCATTCCGCGGCGACCAAGCGCCCCATCAGCTCGTGGGCTGCGACCGGGGTGCAGTCCGCCGTTGCGGGCTCCGTGTAGGTGCCGCCGGGGCCCGGAACGGCCGAGTCGTACAGCAGATACGGCACCGGATCCGACGTGTGGGTGCGGATGGTGCACGGGGTCGCGTGGTCGGGCAGGAGCAGCACGCGGTAGCGCTCCCCCGCCGCGTCGAGCGCGTCGATGATCGGGCCGATGACGTCGCGGTCCCACCGTTCGAGCGCGTCGACTTTCACGTCGACGAGTCCTTGGTGACCGGCTTCGTCGGTGGCTTCGACGTGCAGCAGGAAGAAGTCGCGGTCGGCGAGCGACGCGATACAAGCGCGCGCTTGCGCGGCGTAGTCGTTGTCGAATCCGGCCGACGCGCCCGGAACGTCGACAACTTCGATGCCCGACAACACACCCAGCCCCTGCACAAGGTCGACGGCGGACGACATGCGACCCGTGACGCCGTACGTCGTCGCGAACGACGGGAGTTGCGGCTTGACTCCTTGACCCCACAACCAGATCTGCGTGGCGCGCGCGTCGACGCCGCCTGCGGCCTCGCGCACGACCGCGCGCGATGCGTCCATGAGCGCGCGGACCTTCGGCGCGGCCGCGCCCGTCGGAAACACCGCAATCTGGCCGGTGAGGTCGTGCGGTGGCGTGCAGTCGGCGGAGGCCCAGTCGCTCGGCACGACACAGAGGTGGCGATACTCGACACCGGGATGAAAGCGCACGCCGTCGCGACCGGCACCGAGCGCGGCGTCGAGCGCGGCGACGATCGGGTGGCTCTGTTCACTCGTGAGATGCCCGGCCGCGAAGTCGACCATCGTCGGCGGGTCGTCGTCGGAAAGCGTCACCAGGTTGCAGCGGTACGCGACCTCGTCGGGTCCGAGTTCGACACCCATGGCCGCGGCCTCGATGGGCGCGCGGCCCGTGTGATACGTCGCGGGGTCGAAGCCGAGAATCGACATGTTCCCGACATCGCTGCCGGGCGGAAGGCCTTCGGGAATCACCATCGCGCGTCCGACTTCGCCCCGCGCGGCCAGCGCGGTCAGCCGCGGCATGGCCGCGGCTTCGAGCGGAGTACGGCCACCCAGTTCGGGCAACGGCACGTCGGCACAACCATCGGGGACGAACACGACGTACTTCACGGTGAAGCATCGTAGGGGTTCGCGCCTCCTAGGGTTGGTGGATGCGTCGCCTTCCCCTGGTCCTGGTCGCGGTCGCGCTCCTCTCGTCATGCGGCGGTGACGACGACGACGGCAGCTCCGATCGCTCGACGACAACGGCACCCTCCGACACGAGCACGGCCGCGCCGACGACAACCGCGGCCGAACCGCCGACGACGACGACCACACCGCCGACCGATCTGAACGCAGTGTCCGTGCGACTCGAAGAGGTCGCGAGCGGACTCGAAAGCCCGGTCGCCATCGCATTCCGCACCGGCGACGACCGCGCGTGGGTCGCCGAACAAGGCGGCCGCGTCCGCATCGTCGCCGACGGCGCCCCCCTCGACCCACCCGTGATCGAAGTCGATGTGTCCGGTGGAAACGAGCAAGGGCTGCTCGGCCTCGCGTTCTCGCCCGACGGGTCGAAGTTGTACGTCGACTACACCGACCCCGACGGCCACACGCACGTCGACGAGTACACGATGAACGGCGACGCGGCCGAGAACCGGCGCGAGCTGTTGTTCGTCGAACAGCCCTACGCGAACCACAACGGCGGGCAGCTCGCCGTCGACGGCAACGGCCTGCTGTACATCTCGCTCGGCGACGGCGGCTCGGGCGGCGACCCCGAGGATCGGGCGCAAAACCGCGGCGAACTACTCGGCAAGATCTTGCGCATCGACCCCAACGGCGACCCGTACGCGATCCCGTCTGACAACCCGTTCGTTGCCGACGCGAGTACCCGGCCCGAGATCTGGATGTGGGGCCTGCGCAACCCGTGGCGGTTCACCTTCGACCGCGCCACCGGCGATACCTGGATCGCCGACGTCGGCCAGAACGCTTGGGAGGAGATCGACTACGCGCCGGCCGCCGAGGCCTCGGGCATCAACTGGGGCTGGGACGAGCGCGAGGGCCTGCACTCGTTCGAGGGTGAGCCGCCCGAAGGCGCACGTGACCCGATCACGGAACGCCCGCTGGGCGAGTACTGCTCGCTCATCGGCGGCTACGTGTACCGCGGCGCAGCCGTCGCGAACATGTACGGCGTCTACCTGTTCAGCGACCACTGCCGCGGCGGCGTCGAAGCACTCGTGCAGGAAGGCGGCGCGGTGGTCGCCGAACGCGACCTCGACATCGACCTGTCCTCGCCGACGAGTTTCGGCGAGGACCACGACGGTGAGCTGTACGTCCTGTCGCGTGAGGGGACGCTGTTCAAGTTCGTAAACGGGTGAGCATTCTTATGCGGCCACGAGCTCCGGCCCTCGATCGCCCGCGCATCGGGTCACAACAGACCGGGCCTCCGGATCTGCGCCTGGAAGTTACGCGTCCTTGACGATGCGGTTGCTGACCACGCCCGAACCGCGCCGCGTGATCGAGTGCGGCGTGAGCCGCAGCACGATGCCGGCGGCCTTGTTGAGCGCACCCGGCAGCACCACGGCCTTGTTGCGCGCCAACCCGTCGAGCCCGGCGCGCGCGACGACGTCGGCTTCCTGCCACAAGAACCCGGGGATCTGACCCTCGTCATACCCGGCCCGCTGCTGGAACTCCGAGCGCGTGAACCCGGGGGCGAGGCACGTGACGGAGACGCCGGTGCCCTTGAGCTCCTCGTGGATCGCTTCGGTGAACGACAGTACGAACGCCTTCGTCGCCGAGTACGTCGCGTTCGTCGGCCCGGGTTGCAACGCCGCGATCGACGCGACGTTGAGAATGCCGCCCGAGCCGCGTTCGACCATGCCGCGCGCGGCGGCGTGGGTGAGACGCGACAGCGCAAGCACATTGAGGCGGATCTCGCGGTCCTCGCCGTCGACGTCGAGTTGATCGAAGCGTCCCGTCGTGCCGAAGCCTGCGTTGTTGACAAGGACGTCGACGGTCTCGGCGCGCGCTTCGACCGCGGCGAGCTGCGCGGCGTCGGTCAGGTCGGCGGCGAGCACCTCGCACTCGACACGGTGCTGCTCCTGCAGTTCCTTCGCGAGAGCGTCGAGGCGCGCCTTGTCGCGCGCGACGAGCACCAGATCGTGCGAACGTTCGGCGAGGATGCGGGCGAACTGTTCACCGATTCCGACCGATGCACCGGTGACGAGGGCAACCGGACGCGTCATGCGTGCCTCACTTTTCGGGCCTCACTTCGGGTAGGAGGCCACGAGATCGCCCTTGGCGACGATCCGTTGCCGAGCGCTCCCCTTCGGGTGGCACGCGACGAGCGTAAATGTCGCGGTGTCCGTCTGGTCGACGACCCACAAGTCAGTCGGTGCGACGATGAGGATCTCCCGCACGTGGTACACGTAGGTTCCGTCCGGCATGTCGAAGATCACTTCGTCGCCACCGACGAGCTTGTCGATGTCGCCGAACGGGTGGCTGTACGTCGTGCGGTGCCCGGGGAACACCGTGTTGCCGCGCGCGCCGGGCATGGCCGAGCCGGGCCAGTGGCCCGGACCCTTGTTGATGACCGTCAGCGTGATGCCCTCGAAGATCCGGTGGTTGATACCGATCTTGGGGATCGAGATGGCGCCGATATCGACGATCGACACGCGCGCGTGCGGGTCGGCCGGCGGCGCCTCGGGAACGGGTAGCGGATCGAGGCTCACCGTCGTCGACGTCGTCGACGACGTCGACGACTTCGGCCGCGATGTCGTCGTCTCGAAGACCGGGCTCTCCTCCTGCGCGACGGCTTCGTCGCCATCGCGCGTGACGACCGCGACGGTTGCACACGCGCCGACAGTGAGCGACGCCCCGACCAAGAGCGCGATCACTCGGCGCTTACTCATGCCTGTTTTCACAGTCCCAACTCCTCCATGACAGCGTCGACGTCGGCGTCGACGGCCGGGCGCGCCTCGATCTGCGCGATCGCCCGGTTCGGGTCCTTCAAACCATGGCCGGTGACGGTGCACACGACGGTTTCGCCGCGCGCAATCAGGCCGTTCTCGGATGCTTGCAACAACCCTGCGATCGACGCGGCCGATGCAGGCTCGACGAACACGCCTTCGGTGGCGGCGAGAAGCTTGTAGGCGGCGAGGATCTGTTCGTCGGTGACGGCACCGATCGTGCCCCCCGACTCGTCGCGTGCCGCAATCGCGGAGTCCCAGCTTGCCGGGTTGCCGATACGGATCGCCGTCGCGATCGTCTCGGGGTGCGGGACCGGTTCGCCGATGACGAGCGGGGCCGAGCCGGCCGCCTGCCAGCCCAGCATGCGGGGCTGCTTGGTCGCGAGCCCGTCGGCCGCGTACTCCTGGAAGCCTTTCCAGTAGGCCGTGATGTTGCCGGCGTTGCCGACGGGGATGCAGTGCACGTCGGGTGCATTACCCAAGGCGTCGCAGATTTCGAACGCCGCGGTCTTCTGGCCCTCGATGCGGAACGGATTGATCGAGTTCACGACCGTAAAGCCGCCGCGCTCGCCGAGCGTGCGCACGAGGTCGAGCGCGTCGTCGAAGCTGCCGCGGATCTGCACGACCTTGGCGCCGTGGATCAACGCCTGGGCGAGCTTGCCGAGGGCGACGTGACCCTCGGGAATGAGTACTGCCGCGAGCATCTCGGCCCGGGCCGCGTACGCCGCCGCGCTGGCCGACGTGTTGCCCGTCGACGCGCACACGACGACCTTGGCGCCTTCTTCAGCCGCTTTGGACATCGCCATCGTCATCCCGCGGTCCTTGAACGAACCTGTCGGGTTCGCACCCTCGACCTTGAGGTACACCGTCGCGCCGACCTGGTCGGAAAGCCGCGGCGCTTCCACGAGCGGCGTGTTGCCCTCGTTGAGCGTGACGATCGGCGTCTTGTCCGAGACGGGTAGCCGGTCGCGGTACGCATCAATAATGCCCTTATACATCCGGCCGCGCGTCACTCCTCACCGCCGACGACTCGGAGCACCGAACCGACGCGTTGCACGACGTCGAGTTCACGCACATCGTGGATCGTCGCCGACATCGCCGCTTCGCGCGCGAGATGCGTGACGAAGATGAGCCGGGCCTCGACGCCCTGGCCCTTTTGCTGCATGGACTGGATCGACACTTCGTGCTTCCCGAAGACGCCGGCGATCGCCGCCAGCACACCGGGCTGATCGGCCGCGTCGAGCGAGATGTAGAACTGCGACGCGGTCTCGTCGATCGGCCGGATCGGGACCCGGTGCAGCACACCGAGCGTTGCGCCCCGCGACCCGGAGCGCAGGTTCTTGGCCGCGTCGATGAGGTCGCCGAGCACGGCACTGGCCGTAGGCCCGCCGCCGGCGCCGCGGCCGAGCAACATGAGCTCGCCCACCGACTCGCCCTCGATGAACACCGCGTTGAACGATCCGCGCACGGTCGCGAGTGGGTGCGCGAGCGGAACCATCGCCGGGTGGACCCGAACGCCGATCTGCCCGTCGCGTTCCTCCGCGACGGCGAGGAGCTTGACGACGTAGCCGAGTTCGTGCGCGGCCGCGATGTCGTCGTCGGTCACGCGCGTGATGCCTTCGCGGTACACGTCGCCTGCGACCACGCGCGCGCCGAACGCGATCGACGCGATGATGGCGGCCTTGGCCGCGGCGTCGTAGCCCTCGATGTCGGCCGTGGGGTCGCGCTCGGCGTACCCGAGCCGCTGTGCTTCGGAGAGCGCGTCGCCGAACGACGAACCTTCCTCGGTCATCTGCGTGAGGATGTAGTTGGTCGTGCCGTTGACGATGCCCATCACGCGCGTGATGCGCTCGCCCGCGAGCGACTCGCGCAGCGGCCGCATGAGCGGAATGCCGCCGGCGACGGACGCTTCGAACAACAGGTCGACGCCCGCGGCCTCGGCCGCCTCGAACAACTCGGCGCCGAAGTTCGCGAGCAGCTCCTTGTTGGCGGTCACGACCGCCTTGCCCGACTTCAGCGCCGAGAGGATCAGGCTGCGGGCCGGTTCGAGCCCGCCGATGACCTCGACGACCACGTCGACATTGGGGTCGGTGACGACCGATTCGGCGTCGTTGGTGAGCACGCCCGGCGCGAGCGTGACGTCGCGTTCCTTGGTGACGTTGTGGACGGCGACGCGTCCGACCCCGATGCGAACGCCCACGCGCCGGGAAATGAGATCGGCGTTGTCGTCGAGCAGCCGGACGAGGGCCGCGCCGACATTCCCGCAGCCCAGGATGCCGGCCCGCACCTGCTCGTCCATTCCACCAGTCTCGCGCGCGGAGGATGGCCCTCCTTCCGCGAGGCGCCGGTTTCGCAATTCGGGACCCCGGACCTCCTACTCTTCGCGGTCGTGGTCGGATCGTCGGCAGTTCCCAGGCGTCATCTCGTGATCATCACGTGCATGGACGCCCGCATCGACCCGCAGCACGCCCTCGGCCTGGAGTTGGGCGACGCCCACGTCCTGCGCAACGCCGGAGCCGAGGCGAGTGACGACACGTTGCGCTCGCTCGTGCTCTCGCAGCGTCTCCTCGAGACCCGTTCTGTGACGATCCTGGCCCACACCGACTGCGGCCTGCGCGCGGTGCACGACGATGAGCTCGCCGGCGAGCTGTTGTCCGAGACAGGTGTGGCGCCGCCGTTCGCGTTCGGGTCGTTCCACGACGTCGACCAGCACGTGCGGGAACAGGTGGAACGGGTGCGGTCATGCCCGTGGCTGCAGCACGTGGATGACGTGCGGGGGTGCGTCCTCGACTTGGGCGACGGGACGGTCCGCACCGTCGTCTGATCGCGGCGACTGCGCGGCGCCAGTCTGGATCGCGGGCGACGAAGGCGTCCGTCCCGCTCGGTCACTTGGTGATGCGCAGGGTTTGGACGAGGTCGTCGACAAGCTTCTCGTTGTCGGGTGTGTCGGGGGCGAGGGCATTGAGGAAGTAGTTGGTGTCGCCGACGCGGGCGGTGACGAACGCACCGACGACGGGGCCGTCGTAGGCGTCGGTAGTCACCGCACCATCGAGGTTATGGACGCGGCTGAGGAGCGCAGCGTCGGCGCCGAGAATGTCGATCGGTTCCGGACGCCCCCGACCGATGCCTTCTTCAGGAAACCCGGCTTCGATGTTGAGGTTGCTCAGCCAGAAGCTGACGACCGTGTCGAGTGCGTCGTCGGCGTCGAACTTGGATGTCCAGACAACGGCACGCCCGTCGGGCGATTCGACCTGATAGTCACGCGCCGCGGTTTGCTCTTCTGGTTCAACCCAACCTTCGGGGGTACGAAACGTCATGTCGTCGGTCGTGAACTCGACCGGGAACTGGGCGGCGGTGTCGTCGTCCACGGGGTCGTCACCTCCTGCGGAGCACGCGGACAACATGAGCGCGAGCGCGGCCGGCACTGCGATCGATCGGGGCGTACGGATCATTCCAGGTGGGTGACGTTGACGTTGACATCGACTTCGAACGCGGGACCGAACGAGACATCGACGAACAGACCGTAGTCGTCCGAGGTCATGGTGTAGGTCTGCTCCGTCGACCGGACCCCCGCGTGTTCGTCGTCCCCCGTGAGAATGTCGAGGGCTTCCGGTGCCCGATCGAGGAACTCGCGGCTCGGCACCGGCGCGACTGCGGCGTTCACGACGGTGCGGGCAGCGGTACGGCCTTCCGGCGTGGTGAGGTCGAAGGTGATGGTGCGTGTTGTCATCGAGTCGGGCTCGAACGCCGTCACGATCGCGGTCACCGCCGCCAGGCTTCGCGTCTCGCTGTTCTCGAACCATTCGACCTGCACGGTCGATGAGGCGCTCGCGGCGAGCCCGGTGCCGTTGGCGTCGAGGTCCGCGAGCGCGGACCCCGAGAGTGTGACGCGCTTGCCTTCGCCTCCGGTGGCGGTTCGGAGATCGCCCCACGACCGCGAGATCGACCCTTCCACGCCACGCGTCAGGTCGAACCATTCCGTGCCGAGACGCGCCGTTGCGCCCGCCGCGAGGTCCGTCCCGACGCCGACGTACGACTGGGCGAAGGCGGGGCGGTACTTCATGTACGCGTCGTACGCCTCCTTGAGGTTGGGGAGCCCGGCGTCTTCACCGCGGTCGGAGAGCCAACCGAACGCGGCCTGGTTGACGGGCGAGATCCTCGCGGCCGTGAGCGCGGCGCCGAGCGGGCTGCTCGGCCTTCCCAAGAGCGTCTGCGCCATTCCGGTCGATGCGATCACGGCTTGGGTGATGAGCAGCTTGACCTCGTCCATGTCGCCCGCGGTGAACGTGTCCTCGTTGTCGACCCGGAGCCGGGCGGCCGCAGTCGCGGCCGCGTCGATGCCGACGATACGGTCACCGACCCGGAATCCTGCGGCCGCCTCGACCCCGCCCTCGACGTAGACGCTGCCGGTCGCGCGGTGCAGTACCCGGTAGCGGCCGTTGTTGAGCCGCCGCACCTCGAACACGTCTTCCACACCGCCGCCGACCACGAACTCCCCGCGGCGCGAGACCGTGACGATCCAGGCCTCGACCGTGATCGGTGCGCCCTGCACGCGACCCGGGGTGGCTCACTCGCCAAATGCGTACCCAACGCCGCCGGAGTGAGCGTCCGGGCGACATCGAGCCCCGACGAAGCCCTCAACACCGACATGAAACCCTCAAGTTCGTCCGCGGCGCGTCGCGACACGTCATACCAGGCGTCGAGCGCGTCCCGTACCAGAGCATCGACGGTCGGTGCCGCAAACGGCAACACATACGCAGGGGCGGCCGGGACCTGCGGCCCGTACGGATCCGGGTCGGCGCGTTCATCCAGACCCGCCCGGAACTCGGCGCGGCGGAGATCGGCCGCGGTCTCGTCCGCGAACCCGGCCAGACGCCGCAACGTCGTCGCCGCCGCCTCGGACACCCCGGCCACCAGCCGCAGCCGCCCCGGCATCGCACCGATCTACACGTTGAACAACTCCGGCTTCGGTCCCTGCCAACTCGCCGCGAGTGCCTCCGCCGCCGCGTTCGTACGCCCGGCCATCCCCGCCACATGCTCGGCAACCCGATCGTACGATCCGGCCTGCATACGCAACCCGTCCGCAATCGCTCTGAACCCGGCCGGGCTCGCGAGACCGGGCATCGTCAACGACCCGTCCACCGGTCGGCGTGCTCCACATCGGCAGCCAGGATCCGCAATGCAACCGCGAACGACGCCAACTCGACCTCGAACGACGCCAACGTCTGACTCGCGACAGAGTCGAATGCATGCACCGCGCCGGCAATCAACCCCGCCTCCCCCGCCACCATCGCCCGCCACCCACCGGACACATTC
>JAWXCJ010000018.1:0-12255 GCA_034408875.1 Actinomycetota bacterium | reverse complement strand
GTTCTTCGGCGATCTCGCGCAGCGGTGTGGGCTCGAGCGCGCATCGGTCCTGGGCGAAGAAACACCGCGGGTGGAACGGGCAGCCCGCGGGAACCTTGACCATGCTGGGCGGTGCGCCCGGGATCGGCGTCAGGGGTCCGGTGCCAGTGGCGCGTGGCAGCGAGCGCAGCAAGCCGATCGTGTACGGATGGCGGGGCCCGATGAACACGTCGTCGACGATGCCGCGCTCGACGATGCTTCCCGAGTACATGACGGCGACGCGGTCGACCATTCGGGCGACGATGCCGAGGTCGTGCGTGATAAGGACGATAGAAGTGCCGAACTCTTCGCGCACCTTGTGCAGCGCCTCGAGCACCTGCGCCTGAATCGTCACGTCAAGTGCTGTCGTGGGCTCGTCGGCGATGAGGACATCGGGTTGGTTGATCATCGCCATCGCGATCATCACTCGCTGGCGCATTCCGCCCGAGAACTCGTGCGGGTATTGCTTCGCGCGCGTGCGAGCATCGGGGACGCCGACGAGGTCGAGCAGTTCGGCAGCTCGGCCACGGGCCGCCGCCTTCGTCACCTCTTGGTGGGCTCGCATGGCTTCGGCGATCTGGTCGCCGACCTTGTGGACAGGATTCAGCGAGGACATCGGATCCTGAAAGATCATTGCGATCTTCGCGCCCCGGAACTCGCGCAACGCGCGCGACGGCAGGTTCAGGATCTCGGTGTCGCGATACCGCACTGACCCGGTTGCGCGCGCGTTCTTGGGCAGGAGCCCCATGGCCGCGAGCATTGTCACCGACTTGCCCGATCCGGACTCGCCGACGATCCCGAGGGTTTCCCCCGAACGGACGCTGAGATCGACACCTCGCACCGCGTGGACGACGCCGTAGGGCGTGTCGAAGTCAACGTGCAGATCCTTGATCGTGAGCAGGTTCTCGATCACTCGCGCACCCGGTCTTGTGACGGATCAATCGCGTCATGGAGTCCGTCGCCAACGAAGTTCACGCACAGCAGGATTGTGACTAACCACAGGCCCGGCAAGTAGAAGAGCCACCACCGCGTGCGCGCCGCCTCCGCCCCCTCGTCGATGAGTGAACCCAACGAGATGTCGGGCGGGGTGACGCCGAAGCCCAGGAACGAGAGTGTTCCCTCGATCAGAATGGCGGTCGCGACCACAAGGGTCGCGTTGACGATGATTGCGCCCGCGGCGTTGGGAAGAAGATGCCGGAACACGATGCGCCGGTCGGATGCGCCCAACGCGCGGGCCGCTTTCACGAATTCTCGCTCGCGTAGGGCCAGGAGTTCAGAGCGCGTGATGCGCGCCTGATACATCCAGGCGAACATCGCGATGACGAACGCGATCTCCTTCCAGTTCCCGCTGTCGCCGCGATAGCGATTCGCGAGCACGATCAGGACCGCAAGTAAGGGGATGACGAGGAACAAATCGGTGATGCGCATGAGGAGTGCGTCGATCCAGCCTCCGTACAGCCCGGCGATCGCGCCCACCGCAACCCCGAGCATCGTCGCGACGATGGCGACGAGCAGCCCGATCTGCATCGACTTCGTGGTGCCCCGGGCGACCTGCGCGTACGTGTCCTTGCCGAGATTGTCGGTGCCGAACCAGTGGGTCGACGAAGGTCCCTCGGACAGGGCACCGGTCCGCTCGTTAGGGTCGAAGCTGTAGTACTTCGGCGCGAAGAACGACGCGAGTGCCATCAGCACCAAGACGATGAGCGCGACGGTGGCGACCCGATGCCGTAGGAACCGGGCTGCCACCACCCGGGTGTGGCTGCGCGCGCGTTCGGTCTCGAATTCTGCGAGCTCCGTGTCGATGGCGTCGTCAAGCACGGCGGATCCTCGGGTCGAGATAGCCGTAGAAGATGTCCGCGGCGAAGTTGAACATGATCACAATGACTGCGGACGCGAGCAGCCACCCCTGCACCATCGGTGTGTCCTGGTTCTGAAGGCTCTCGATCAGGAGCGTTCCCATGCCCTTCCATGCGAAGACGCGCTCGGTGACGATCGCACCGCCAAGGATGGCCCCGAAGTCGAGCGCCACGACGGTCACAACCGGCACCAGGGCGTTACGCAACGCGTGACGCCCGAGCACCTGCGACTCACTCAAGCCCTTCGCCCGTGCGGTACGCACATAGTCGGTGTGCAGCACGTCGCGCATCGATGCCCGCTGGTACCGGCTCCAGCCCGCGACGGAGATGAGGATGAGGGTGAGGCTCGGCAGAAGGAGGTGGCCGGCGCGGTCAGTCAACTGCCCGATGAAACCCGCATCGAGATTCGGGGTGCGTTCGCCCACCGTGTAAAAAATGGTTTGCCCGAAGCGGTCGTTCATACGGATACCCGCATCCTTGAGAACGGCCGCAAGCCAAAAGACGGGCATCGAGAAGAAGACGAACGCAAGGAACGTCGAACCGTGATCGAACAGCGAGTACTGCTTCACGGCGGCGACGACACCGATGAACACGGCGACGACGACTCCGATGATCGTTGCGAGAAAGACCAGCCGGAAGGTGACGCCGAGGCGTCGGGCAAGGACTTCGCTCACCGGTTCGTTGAACTGTACCGACTCGCCGAGATCGCCTTGCACAGCATTCGTCGCCCACACCCGATACTGCGAGAGGAGTGGTTCGTCGAGGTTGAGTTCCTGTTCCCGAGCGTTGATCGTCGCGTCTGAGATGCCGGGATTGGCCCGCAACTCGGCTAAGGGATCACCGGAGGCTGCGACGAGCACGAAGACGAAGAAGCTCGCGACGACGAGCGTGGGGATCGACATTGCCAGTCGACGGAGGATGTAACTAAACACGACCTCTCCGGGCGGAGAGGAGTGCCCGACACTCCTCTCCGCATGTCATGGAACTACTCGACGATCTCCCATTGCTCGGCGTTCCACGTGAAGCCTTCGCTTGTCGTGTTGTCGACGATGTTCGCGTACTTGTCGAGGTACGCGAGGTGGGTGGGCTTCTGGTAAAGCGGGATGTCGGGAAGCTCGGTCGGCGCCCACATCATGGCGTCGGCCTCGTTGAGCAACTCGAAGCGCCGGGTCTGGTCGAGTTCGGCGATCGCCTCGGCGAAGACCGTGTCCACCTCGGGGTTGGTGTAGCCGCCGGGGTTGTTGCCCTGGCCCGTGCCGTACACCGGTGCGCTGCTGATAGCGGGCGTCACCGTGCCGACCCAAGCAAAGAGCGCGATGTCCCAATCGGCCGCCGTCTCCTCGGCGCCGAAGATGACGTCGAATGCGTCGGAACCAGGTCGGTTGTCGATGGTCAACTCGATGCCCAGCTCCGCGTATTGGCTCTGGAGCAGTTCCTCGGTGTCTTCCCGGAGCGTGTTTCCACCCGTGGTGATGATGCGTAGCGCGAGTCGCTCGCCGTCTTTCTCACGGATGCCGTCGGAACCCTCGACCCAACCGGCGTCGTCGAGCACCGCATTCGCCGCGTCGATGTCGTACTCCTCGACGTCGCCGGCGTTGTTCTGGTAGCCGTCGTTACCGTTCATGAAGATGCGGTTGTTCAGAACCGTCGCCTCTTCCGAGAACGGCTTCATGAGGATGTCGACGAGTTCAACTCGGTTGGTGCCGAGCAGGATCGCCTGGCGCACGGCGGCGTCGGCCAGGGCTGTGTTCGCGAAGTTGAACGTGAGGTGCTCCCACGTCGGTCCGAAGCTGATGGTCGAGGCGACGTCGGGGATCTCCTCGACTTGGGGAATCGTGTCGGTCTGGGGCTGCGGGTAGATCAGGTCAACCTCTCCGTTGCGCAGCGCGTCGACCATCTGGCCCGGTTCCTCGATGAAGCGGAACGTGATCGTCTCGAGGTTCGCGGGTTCGCCGTAGAACTCTTCGTTGCGCTCGAGCGTGAGCGACTCCCCCTTGACGTACTCGCCCAGTGTGTAGGGTCCGGCCGACACGATCGGACTGTCGATGAACGCCGTTCCCCACGCGTCCTCGCCCTCGGCCCGGGCGATGTGCGCCGGCGGAATCGGGTTCGAGAAGAGCGAGTCGAACTCGGCGATCGGACCCGAGAACACAGCCTCGGCCGTCTTCTCGTCGACCTTCGTGAACTGCGTCACCTGGTCGTAACCGTCGGTCGAGACGCAGTCGACCGCAGTGGCTTCGGGGTCTTCGGGATCAACTGGTTCGCCCTCGTCGACGGCGCCGTTGCACGACTGCCAGTAGTACTCGAGGTCGTCGGAACTGACCGGCGTGCCGTCGGACCAGACCGCGTCGGGGTTGATCTTCCATCGGACCGTGAACGGGTCTTCAGTGACGACTTCGGCGGGACCATCGGCCATGAATCCCGGCTCGAGCTTGAAGTCGGGAGTCTGGAAGTACATCTGCGGCCATACGAGGCGCACGATCATCGCGCCCCAGAGCAGGTTGTCGGCCGACGTGTTCTGATTGAAGTTCGTCAGCTCCTGCTCGGCGGCAATGGTGATCCCTTGCGTGTCGGTTTCGTCGGTCGACGAGGTGTCGTCGTCATCGTCGCCGCCACCACATGCGGCCAGCACCAGCGCCATGACGCACAGAAGTGCGGGTATGCGCCAATGCAAGGCTCGGTCGGATCGCATCTGTGGAGACCTCCCCGTCTACCGGACTGTCTGAGCACGAACTCGACCCGGCGTTGACCGAGCCAAGCCCTAGTTATACGACCTCTCGGCCCAAAAGTGGGGTCACTCGAGGCGCAACGAGAGCAGGATGGCCGTGAACATGAAGATGAGCGCGGCCACGACCGTCATGCGGTCGAGGTTGCGCTCGACGACCGTCGAGCCTGCGAGAGACGCTCCACCGACGCCGCCGAACATGTCGGACAAGCCGCCGCCGCGACCCGCGTGGAGCAACACGAAGCCGATGAGAGTGAAGGAAACGATCAGGTGCACGGCGACCAATGTTGCGTTGAGCCACACGAGACCGGTTCCTCCTCAACCTGGGGACAATCGGATACGGACCGACCTTTATCGGCCCAAGCGGCCGTTCGGTCAACCTTTACCCGGCGATCGGAAAGACTATCTCCCGTAACGGATGACTCGGGCAAAGTCGTCCGGATCGAGGGACGCTCCCCCGACCAGACCGCCGTCGATCTCGGGCATGGCCATGAGTTCGGCGATATTTCCCGGTTTCACGCTGCCCCCGTAGAGGATGCGGATGTCGTCGGCGTCCGCCCCGACGAGTTCACGGACCGTGGAGCGCACGACGCCGATCGTCGAATTGGCGTCGTCGGGCGTGGCGTTCTTGCCGGTCCCGATTGCCCAAATCGGTTCGTACGCGATCACGCACCGCGCGACGGCGTCGGCTTTCAGCCCACCGAGCGCGGCGCGTACCTGACCGGTCACTTTCGACTCGGTGGCGCCGGCCTCGTGCTCCTCGAGGGTCTCGCCGACGCAGAGAATCGGCTGCAGCTCCGCACCGAGTGCCGCCCGCAGCTTCTTGGCGACGATCTCGTCGGTTTCGCCGAGCAACTCGCGCCGCTCGGAGTGCCCGACGATCACGTACCGGACGTTGAGCTTGGCGAGCATCGCCGCGCTGACCTCGCCCGTGTACGCGCCGTTCGTCTCCCAGTGGCAGTTCTGCGCGCCGAGCGCGATCGGGATCTTGTCGCTGTCGATCGTGGTCTGCACCGACCGCAACGCGGTGAACGCGGGACACACCGCGACGTCGACCGCCTTGTAGTCCTTGTCGTCGAGGCGGTACGAGAGCTTCTGCACGACCTGAATCGCCTCGAGATGGTTGTGGTGCATCTTCCAGTTGCCCGCCATCAGAGGCTTGCGAGTCATGCCAATCCTTTTCGTAATGCTTCGAGGCCGGGGAGGTCGCCGAGCTCGATGAGTTCGAGTGATGCGCCGCCACCCGTCGAAACGTGGCTGATGTCGTCGGCGAATCCCATCTGGCGCACCGCCGAGGCGCTGTCTCCCCCGCCGACGACCGTGTAGCCGCGGCAGTCGGCGACGGCTTCGGCGACGGTACGCGTGCCGGCCGCGAATGGTTCCAGTTCGAACACGCCCATCGGGCCGTTCCACAACACGGTCGCGGCCCGGCTGATCTCGTCGGCGTAGGTGCCGGCGGTTTCGGGGCCGATGTCGAGGCCCTTCCACCCCGTAGGAATTGACGTGGCGGCGACGTGACGGGTTTCGGCGGTCGCATTGATCTCGCGGGCGACGACGACATCGCTCGGAATCCGGATGCGTCCCGTATCGAGCAGCTCCCGGCAGTGGTCGACCCGGTCGGCCTCGACGAGCGAGTCCCCAACCGCGTAGCCCTGCGCGGCGAGGAACGTGAATGCCATCGCGCCACCGATGAGCAATGTGTCGCAGCGGGCGAGCAGGGCATCGATGACCCCGAGCTTGTCGCTGACCTTCGCGCCACCGAGCACGGCAACGAAGGGCCGCGCCGGTTCACCGAGCAGGCGGCCGAGCGCGTCGACCTCGGCTGCGAGCAGGCGTCCGCCCGCCGACGGCAATACGCGGGGTGGGCCGATGATCGAGGCGTGCGAACGGTGCGCGGCACCGAACGCGTCGTTCACATACGCGTCGCCCAGCTCGCAAAGGTTCGTCGCGAACGCCGGGTCGCAGCTCTCCTCGCCCGGCGCGAAACGCAGGTTCTCGATCATCATCACTTCGCCCGGCGCCAGGCTCTGCGCGATGCCGACCGAGTGAAAGCCCGCGACCTCGGGTGACAGCTCGACGTTCTGACCGAGCAACTCCGACAGGCGCGCGGCAACCGGCGCGAGCGAGTACTTCGGGTCGGGCGCACCCTTCGGGCGGCCCAGGTGCGAACACAACACGATCGAACAGTGCTTGTCGCGCAGGTACTGGATCGTCGGTAGTGCCGCGGCGATACGGAAGTCGTCATCGATCATGCCGTCGTGCAACGGCACGTTGAAGTCGGCGCGCACCAGCACCCGCGTGCTCTTGCGCAGCTGGAGGTCTTCGAGCTGCGGTATCGGGTCAACCACGGTTGTGCCGGCTACTTGCCGACGAACTCGACGATGTCGACGAGGCGATTCGAGTAGCCCCACTCGTTGTCGTACCAGCCGAGCACCTTCACCATTCGGCCGTTGGCCGCGGTGTCGACGGCCGAGAAAACGCACGACGCCGGATTGCCGACGATGTCAGCCGAAACGAGCGGCTCGTCACTGTGGACGAGCACGCCCCGGTAGCTCTTGTCGGCCGCGGCTTCGGCGAACGCCTGGTTCACGTCGTCGGCGGTCACGTCGCTGCCGAGGTTCGCGACGAGGTCGGTGATCGAGCCGGTGATCGTCGGAACGCGCAGCGCCATGCCGTCGAGCTTGCCCTTGAGTTCGGGCATCACGAGGCCGATGGCCCGGGCCGCGCCGGTGGTGTTCGGGATGATCGACACTGCCGCGGCGCGCATGCGGCGCAGGTCGGGTTTGCCGCTACGCGTGGCGACGGCCTGATCCTGTAACTGCTGGTCGCTCGTGTACGCGTGCACGGTCGTGATCAGGCCCTGCTCGAGCCCGAACTTCTGGTGCAGCACCTTGGCCATCGGTGCGAGGCAGTTCGTCGTGCATGACGCGTTCGAGATGACCGTGTGCTTGGAGGCGTCGTAGGCCTCGTCGTTCACGCCCATGCAGATCGTCACGTCGGCGTCGCCCGAGGGCGCGGAGATGACGACCCGCTTGGCACCGCCCGCGAGGTGCCCGGCGGCCGTGTCTCTGGCCGTGAACAGACCGGTGGACTCGATCACGACGTCGACGCCGTGATCGCCCCAGGGGATCTCACCCGGGTCCTTGGTCTCGAGCTTTTTGATCTCACGCCCGTCGACCGAGAAGCCGGCGGCGGTTTCCTTCACTTCGTTGGCGAGCACGCCGCCGACCGAGTCGTGTTTCAACAAGAACGCCATGGTGTGCGCGTCGCCGAAGGGGTCGTTGACGGCAACCAACTCGATCTCGGCTTGTTCGCCGCGGGCGAGAATGGCCCGCAAGAAGGAACGGCCGATACGACCGAACCCGTTCACCCCGACACGTACGGGCATGATGACCTCCTGTTGCTCGGGGCCCGACTACAGCAGAGCCGAAAGTGTGTTCGCCAGTTGGCCGTGCGAACCTCAACCTCGCGCCACGTCACGGTGGTGTACAGAGGCGTAATACCCTCGTCGGCGGAGCCGCTCGGCCAGCTGCTCGCCGATGACGACGCTGCGATGCCGGCCGCCGGTGCACCCCACCCCGATCGACAGGTAGGCCTTGCCTTCCTGCTCGTAGCCGGGGAGCAACAGGCCGAAGAGGCGGTCGAGTTCGTCGAGGAACTCGCGGCTCCCGGGCTGCGCCATCACGTAGTCACGCACGGCCGCGTCCTGGCCCGTCAGCGGGCGCAACGCGTCGACCCAGTGCGGGTTCGGCAGGAATCGGCAGTCGAACACGAGGTCGACATCCATCGGGAGCCCGTGCTTGTACCCGAACGACACGACGTTGACTTGCAGTGCGGTCTGGGTCGACCGTTCCGTGAACAGTTCGCGCAGGCGATCGCGGAGCTGGTGGACGTTGAGGTTCGTCGTGTCGACGAGCAGGTCGGTCTCGCCCTTGAGCGTTTCGAGCAATGCCCGCTCGCGCACGATGCCCTCGCTGACCCGGTCGCTGTCGGACATCGGGTGTCGACGCCGGCTGGCCTCGTACCGCCGGACCAGCACGTCGTCGGCCGCGTCGAGAAAGAGCACTCTCGTGGTCGCACCGTAGATACGGAGCTCCTCGAGCGCCGCGCCGAGGTCGGCCAGGAAGTCGCCGGAGCGGACGTCGACGACGAACGCGTACAGGGTCGGCGTCTCGTGTCCTCGGGCCAGCTCGGCGACCTTGCCGATGAGCTTCGGCGGCATGTTGTCGATGACGAAATAGCCGAGGTCTTCGAGCACGTGCGCGGCCTCGGAGCGGCCTGCGCCCGACATGCCGGTAATGATCGTGACTTCGAGGCCGGTGGCCATGTCCTTATGGTCGCGCGTCGAGGCCGTGCAACCGTGCGTACACGCTCCGGGCCACTGCGTCGGGCAACCAGGCGAGGTCGACCAGCTCCTGCTCGGTGAGCGTCCGTAGCCGCTTGACCGACCCGAATTCCTTGAGGAGTCGCTTCTTGCGGGTCGGGCCGAGGCCGGGGATGTCGTCGATCACCGACTTCGTCATCTTCTTGTCGCGGAGCTTGCGGTGGTAGGTGATCGCGACCCGGTGGGCTTCGTCGCGGACCTGCTGCAACAGGTACAACGCTTCGGAGTCGCGGGGGATGCGGACCGGTTCGGAGCGGCCCGGGAGGTACACCTCTTCGAAACGCTTGGCGAGGCTCGCGACACAGATGTCTTCGAGTCCGAGTTCCTCGAGGACGCGCACCGCGACGTTGAGCTGACCCTTGCCCCCGTCGATCAGCAACAGGTTGGGGGGGTACGCGAAGCGCTTCCCGCTCTGCGCGCCTTCGTCGCGCTCACGCAGGTAGTTGCGGAACCGCCGGGTCAGTACCTCTTCCATCGACGCGAAGTCGTCCTGGCCTTCGAAGCTCTTGATCTTGAACAGCCGGGAGTCGGAGCGTTTCGGAAGCCCGTCCTCCAGCACGACCATCGAGCCCACGACTTCAGTGCCCTGGAGGTTCGAGATGTCGAAGCACTCGATGCGCAGCGGCGCCTCGGGCAGGTCGAGTGCCTCCTGCAACGCGACCAGGGCGCGGGCGCGGGCGTTGTGGTCGGACGCCCGCTTCAGGCGGTGGCGCGTGAACGCCTCGCGGGCGTTGAGGGTCGCGGTCGCCAGCAACTCTCGCTTGGCGCCGCGCTGGGGCAAGCGAATGCGGACCTTTGCCCCCCGGTTCAGCGCGAGGAACTCCTCGTACAGGTCGCACTCCTCGGGGAGCAACGGAACGAGGATCTCCCGGGGGATGTCGTGGGCCGGCGCGTCGGCATAGAGCTGCTCGATGAGCCGGGCGACGAGTTGCGGCGGGTCGAGGTCTTCGACCTTGTCGACGATGAGCCCCTTGCGCCCGACGACGCGTCCCCTGCGTACGTAGAAGACCTGCACACTCGCTTCGAGTTCGTCTTCCTCGATGCCGAGCAGGTCGAAGTCCTCCTCCCTACTCGCGACCATCTGCTGGCGTTCGATGGCCTTGCGCACGCTCGTGATCTGATCGCGCAGCCGGGCCGCACGCTCGTATTCCATGGCGTCGGCGGCGGTGCGCATCCGCTCGTCGAGCCGCTCGAGGATCGCGTCGTGCTCGCCGTCGAGGAAGTCGAGTAGTTCGTTGACGAGCCCGTCGTACTCCTCCTTGTCGATGTCGCCGACGCACGGCGCCGCGCACTTCTCGATGTGCGCGTACAGGCACGGACGGCCCAACCGGTGGTGGTTGTCGAATTTGTTCTTCGTGCACGTACGGATCGGGAACGTCCGCAGCAGCAGGTCGAGGGTCTCGCGAATCGCGTACGCGTGCGCGAACGGCCCGAAGTAGCGGACTCCCTTGCGCTTCTGGCCGCGCATCACCATCGCCCGCGGCCACTCCTCGTCGAGCGTGACCGCGAGGTACGGGTACGACTTGTCGTCCTTCAGCCGGATGTTGAAGCGGGGGCGGTGCTCCTTGATGAGGTTGAATTCGAGGAAGAACGCCTCGACCTCGTTCTGCGAAACGATCCACTCGACCCGCTCCGCGGCCTGCACCATCTGGCGGGTGCGCTCGGCGAGCAGTTCGGGCTGGAGGAAGTAGTTCGAGAGCCGGCTGCGCAGGCTCTTGGCCTTGCCTACGTAGATGACGCGCCCGACCGCGTCGATGAACTGGTACGACCCCGGCGCATCCGGGATCGATCCGGCTTGGGGACGGGCGACCATGTCCCCATTGTGGCGGCCTTTGCCGATACCCCCGGCCCTTTCGTGGTTCTGGGAATGCTTCCACTCGACATGAGTGTTATGGTGGTCAGGAAGCCGGGCCCGGTATCCCGGTGGAAATGACAACAGCTCCGAGGCCAACAACCCCGCGGTGCTGGCGACCGGGCTGCCACCCGCCGGCCGATGAGGAGCTACCCCGACGGGGCGGGAAGCGGACCGGAGGACTGCCAGCCGAAGGCCACGTTCCGCAGGGAGCGGGTGGGAACGAAGAAGGAGGCATCCGACATGCTGCGGCTCCAGGCACCACTACCGGACGAGTACACCCTCGCGTCGCCCGAAGAACTCGATGCGCGCATCGCGGCCGCGAAGGCAACCCTTGGCGACCAGCTCCTCATTCTCGGCCATCACTACCAGCGCGACGAAGTCATCCAGTGGGCTGACCTCGTCGGCGACTCGTTCAAGCTGGCGCGGTTCGCGGCGGACAACGACCAGGCGACCGACATCGTGTTCTGCGGCGTGCACTTCATGGCCGAGTCGGCCGACGTGCTCACCGGCGACCGCCAGCGCGTCATCCTCCCCGACCTCAACGCCGGCTGTTCCATGGCCGACATGGCGAACATCGACCAGGTCGAAGAAGCCTGGGACGAAATCGCGGCCATCACCGCCATCGACCGCGTCGTGCCGATCACCTACATGAACTCCTCGGCCGCGCTGAAGGCGTTCGTCGGCCGGAACGGCGGCGCCGTGTGTACGTCGTCGAACGCGCGGGCCGTGCTCGAGTGGGCTTTCGCCAAGGGCGACAAGGTGCTGTTTTTCCCCGACCAGCATCTCGGCCGCAACACCGGCCACGCGATGGGCTACTCCGAGGCCGACATGCGCGTGTGGGACCCGCGCCACGAACTCGGCGGCCTCGAAGAGCGCGACGTCAAGGACACCACGTTCCTGCTGTGGAAGGGCCACTGCTCGGTGCACCAGCGGTTCCGGCCCGAGCACGTCAACCAGGCCCGGGCCGACTACCCCGACGTGCAGATCGTCGTCCACCCCGAGTGCGCCCACGACATCGTCGAGATGGCCGACAAGGTCGGTTCCACCGAACGCATTCAGGAATGGGTGCACGACGCGCCCGCCGGCGCCGTGCTCGCGATCGGGACCGAGATCCACATGGTGCAACGCCTCGCCAAGCAACACCCCGACAAGACGATCTTCACGCTCGACCCGCTCGTGTGCCCGTGCGCCACGATGTTCCGTATCGACGGACCGCATCTCGCGTGGGTGCTCGACAACCTCGTCGAGGGCCGCGTCGTGAATCAGATCGTGGTCGACGACGACACGTCGGAGTGGGCACGCGTCGCCCTGCAACGCATGCTCGACATCACGTAATTCCTGGTCGGGTTCCGACTGAGTGGCGCCTGCGGCGCGGTCGAGGTCGTCACCACTCCGGCGAGCTCCCTACGCTCCTCCG
>JAWXCJ010000017.1:0-14627 GCA_034408875.1 Actinomycetota bacterium | reverse complement strand
GCTCGCCGAGGACCAAACCCACCAGTACGTCACCGCGATCATCAAGGCCCGAACCAAGAAACTCATCGTCGTCACCATCAACGGCGAGATCATCCACCATGGCGACTACGAACTCTCCCGCCGGCTCCGGCAACCGGAACGACCTCCTGGCGGTCAACCACCCTGGGCCACCACCGAAACGATGTTCTGCGGGTCAAGAGCTAGGCAACCTCGCGGCGGTTCGACCAGCACGCGCGCAGCAGGTCGAGCACGACCCCGACACCCCCGCGCAAAACCTGGGGCGGATCGTTCTCCTGGCGCAGCACGGTGACGTCGGTTCCGGCGTCGCCCGTGAGGACGCACGTTTGGTGCACGCGACGCCGTCGCGGATGTAACGACGCCCGCACGTCAGCCGATCCGTCGTCGTTGAGTGGTGCCGTCCATCCGCCGCCGTCGAGGACGATGGCCACGCAGGCCTCAGGCGGCATCAGCCGCTGCGGAATTTCGCGCGCCACTCCCGACCAGAACGGCAAGAGCACAAAGTCGTTGTCGCCGCGAAGCCGGACACCGAACAGCCGCGCCGGGTCGCAACCCGGCGGCAGCGCCAGCACTCGGTCGTCGATTGCCCGCGCGAACTCGTCGAGGACTTGATCGTTCACCGCTACCTCCCGTTACTTCACCGACATGAGAGGGCGGTGGGCACCGCCGCATCGGGCTCGGAAGATCGAGCGCTTCACCGGCGAACGTATCGGACCGAGGCGACAATGCCAAGGGCCCCGAACATGTCACACCGCGTTCTTACGCTTGGGCTGATGCCTCGGAACGTTGTCGACCTGGCTCGCGGCGTCGAACTCGGTGTAATGGCCGGGACCAGGGACGATCACCAGCTGCGAACGGCCGGGGCCGGCTGCTACTTCGATCGCCTCGTGCAACGCAACGGATACGCCGTGCGGACACGGTCGGAGCGTGCCGGTTTCTCGGCTCGGCAACCAGGGGCGAAAGTCCCCGGATCCCGCGAAACTCCCCAGGGCTACGCTCGGCCCGCGTGAACCCGTACAGGACGCTGCGCTCGGTTGTGCGGTTCAGCCCCGTCGAAACCGACCGGGTCGAACGCCGCTTGGCGCGCGCCGCGTCGGTCGATGATCTGCGCCGTATCGCCAAGCGGCGGCTTCCCGGTGGCGTGTTCGACTACATCGACGGCGGGGCCGAAGACGAACGGACGCTGGCCGCGAACCAGGCCGCGTTCGCCGCGGTCACGTTCCGGCCACGCGTCTTGCGTGGTCTCGAAACGGTCGACACCGCGTCGACCATTCTCGGTCAGCCACTCGCCTATCCACTGGTGCTCGCGCCGACCGGCTTCACCCGCATCGCCGACCCTGAAGGCGAACTCGCGGTCGCGCGCGCGGCCCAGCGCGCCGGTCTGCCCTACACGCTCTCGACGCTCAGCACGCGCTCGATCGAAGAGGTGCGCGCCGTCAGCGACGGACGCCTGTGGTTCCAGGTCTACGCGTGGCGCGACCGCGGGCTGGTCAAGGAGATGATCGACCGCGCCGCGGCTGCGCACTACGAAGCGCTCGTGCTCACCGTCGACACCGCAGTGTTCGGTCGACGCGAGCGCGATGTGCGGCGCGGGTTCTCGCTCCCACCGACGATCGGGCCGGGCACGTTCGTCGACGGTGCGTTGCATCCCGGCTGGACGTGGCAGTTCGTACGCGGCGAACCGATCCGCTTCGCGAACGTCGTCGGTCGCGACGTCGGCTACGGCGCATCGCCCGTGAACCTCTCCGACTACATCAACACGCAGTTCGATCCGGCGTTGTCGTGGGCCGACGTCGACTGGCTGCGATCGGTGTGGGACGGACCCATCGTGCTCAAAGGCATCCAAACGGTCGAGGACGCGGTCCTCGCGGCCGACGCGGGAGTCGACGCGATCGCGCTGTCGAACCACGGCGGCCGCCAGCTCGACGGCGCGCCCGCCGCGCTCGATCTCGTCGCCCCCGTTGCCGACGCGGTCGCCGGCCGTACCGAGATCATCTGCGACGGCGGCGTGCGCCGGGGCAGCGACATCCTCAAGGCGGTCGCCGCGGGCGCGACCGCGGCGATGGCGGGGCGCGCCTACCTCTACGCGCTCGGCGCGGGCGGCGAACGAGGCGTCGACCGCGTGCTCGAGTGGTTCCGCGCCGAGCTGGTGCGCACGATGAGCCTCGTCGGTGTCGGCACCGTCGCGGGACTCGACCGATCGGTCCTGGCGTAAGATTTTCGCCATGGCGACAACGCTTCCCGGCCTGGGCTTCCTCCCGACATTCGACTCGGTCGCGGAGGAGCGCCTGCACCGCAAGCAGCGGCTCGCGGCGTCGTTCCGGCTATTCGGCAAGTTCGGGTTCGACGAGGGCGTCGCCGGGCACATCACGGTGCGCGACCCCGAGCACCTCGACCGCTTCTGGGTAAACCCGTTCGGGATGAACTTCAAGCACATCGGAGTGTCCGACCTCATCTGCGTCGATCACAGCGGCGATGTCGTCGAAGGCGACGCCATGGTCAACCGCGCCGCGTTCGCTATCCACTCGCAGGTGCACGCGGGGCGCCCCGACGTGGTCGCGGCTGCGCACTCGCACTCGCTACACGGCAAAGCGTGGTCGTCGCTGGGCCGCCTGCTCGATCCGATCACACAAGACGCGTGCGCGTTTTTCGAAGACCACTCGCTGTTCGACGACTTCACCGGCGTGGTGCTCGACCTCGAAGAAGGCAAGCGCATCAGCGCCGCACTCGGCACCAACAAGGCGGTGATATTGCGCAACCACGGGCTGCTCACCGTCGGGCACTCCGTCGACGCGGCCGTGTGGTCGTTCATCACGATGGACCGCAGCTGTCAAGCGCAGCTCCTCGCCGAAGCTGCGGGCACTCCGGTGCTCATCGACGCCGACATGGCGCGCAAGACGCAAGTGCAGACCGGCTCACCGGCCGCGTGCTACCTGTCGTTCCAGCCGCTGTGGGACATGATTGCGCGCGAGCAGCCCGACCTCTTCGAGTAGCGGCGTCACTACTCGCAACCTCGGTGCTCGGCGAGTCCGATGTCCGCCACGAACCCGCCACCGCGGCCACGCCCGTCGACGCCTGACGCCCGAGATCATTCCGGTGGCGCGTATCTGTTGCTGACAACAGATACGCGCCACCAGAAGCGAAAGCTCGCGACGAGGCGCGCCCATCACTCGACGCGGTTCTGGAGTTCTGCACGGCGCGCGGCATCGTCCCCGAAGCCGAAACGGCCGCCGAGCTACGCGCGTCGCTCTGACGCCTCGACGAGTGCGGGCGCGAGTTCGCGCCAGTCCGCACGCGGGAAGTCGTCGTCGGGTCGGATCACCTGGATGCACACGTGATCGGCGCCCGCGTCGCGCATGAGTCCCACGCGCCGCACGATTGCGTCGGTGTCGCCCCAAGCCACGACCGCGTCGACGAGCCGATCGCTGCCCCCGTCGGCGAAATCACCGTCTTCGTAACCGAAATCGCGCAGGTTGTTCGTGTAGTTCGGCAAGTTCACGTACGTCGCCGTGTGCCGGCGCGCAGTCGCCCGAGCGGTCGACGGATCAGGGTCGCGGACCACGGCCAGCTCGACACCAATCAGCGCGTCGGGGCCGAGAATCTCGCGTGCGTGCGCCACGTGTTCAGGCACAACGAAGTACGGGTGCGCGCCGGCCGCACGGTCGCGAGCCAGACCGAGCATGCGCGGCCGGAGCGCGGCGAGCACACGGTCGGCGACGGGCCAGGGAACTTCGGCGGCGTCGAGCCCGTCCAGGTAGTCGACCATCTTCGAGTACGGCTTGGTGTACCGACCGGGATTGCCCATGTCGATGAGCGGCGCGTGACTCACACCGAGCCCGAGCAAGAAGCGGCGTTTCCACGCGTCACTCCACGACGCACGCCGTTGCGCGACCTCGGCCGGTTCGTGCATCCACACGTTGAGGATCCCCGTCGCCACCGCGATACGCGCGGTGGCTTGCAGCAGGTTCTCGATCGACGCGAGGACATCGCCGCCGACATCGGGGATCCAGATCGCGCTGTATCCGAGCTCCTCGAGCTCTGCTGCCGCCTCGGCGATCAGGCCCGCGTCGCCGTAGCGCAGGTTGGCCGACCAGACGCCCGCACCCTGAAGCCGCATGCGTTACTCCTCCGAGCGCGTTCCGGCGACACTACTCCCGGCGCGTTTTCGTCGAGCCCACCGGCCTGCATAGCATCGGACGCGTCGAAGTCCGGTCGAAGGAGCCCCCCACATGTTCAGCCGCCTCGGGACGCGGTGCCACGATCACCGAAAGATGGTGCTGATCCTCTGGATCGTTGCGCTGTTCGCGAGCAACGGCATCGCGGGTGCGATCGGCGACGCGTACCGCCAGGACTTCTCGCTCGACGGCTTCGAGTCGACGGAGGGGTTCGACCTCGTCGAGACCCGGTTCGACGACGGCAGCGGTTCCCCGGTCTCGGGTCAGATCGTGTTCGAGGCCGAGCAAGCCGTCGGCGACGCCGATGTACAAGCCGCGATGGAGGACATGTTCGCCGCGGTCGCGGAGATCGACGACGTGACCTCGGTGCAAAGCCCGTACGCGCCGGGCGGTGAAATCCAGATCTCCAATCGCGGCGAAGCCGCCGGTCGTATCGCGTACGCGACCGTCAACCTTCCCGAGGACATCGACTTCACCCGCGCCGCCGAAATCGGCGACGAGATACGCGACCTGATTCCCGAAGTCGACGGTCTCCGCGTCGAGCTGGGTGGCTTCATCTTCGCCGAGTTCGAGCAGCCGTCGGCTGAGCTGTTCGGGTTGGCGTTTGCCATCATCATCTTGATCGTGGCGTTCGGCTCGGTGATCGCCATGGGCCTGCCGGTGGCAGTGGGCCTGTTCGGCATCGGCATGGGTGGCGCGTTCGTCATCCTCGCCAGCCACCTCATGGAGGTTCCCGACTTCGCGCCGTTCATCGGTGTGATGATCGGTCTCGGAGTCGGCATCGACTACGCGTTGCTTATCGTCACCCGCTATCGAGAACAGCTGCACACGGGCCACACCGTCCGGGAATCGGTCGGCATTGCGATGGACACCGCCGGTCGCTCCGTCCTGTTCGCCGGCGCGACCGTGGTCATCTCGCTGCTCGGCATGCTCCTGATGGGCATCGGCTTCATCGGCGGCCTCGGCATCACCGCATCGCTCACCGTGGCGGCCACCGTCGCCGCGTCGTTGACGTTGCTGCCCGCGCTGATCGGGTTCGCGGGCGAGAAGATCGAAACGACCAAGTGGCGCGGACTGATCGCGGCCGGGTTCGTGGCCCTGGGTCTCGCCGGCGCCGGCCTCAAGATTCCCGCAGTTGCCGGCGTTGGGTTCCTGCTCGCCGTCGTCACGATCGTGCTCGGATTCTTCGTCCCGCCGCTGAAGCGCGAGGTTCCGCATCGCCCACCCAAGCCGCGGCGGGAGACCTTCGCGTATCGGTGGAGCCGCGTGATCCAGCACCGGCCGTGGACCGCGACGATCGCTTCGGCGACCTTCCTGCTCATCCTCGCTCTCCCCTTCCTGCAACTCCGGCTTGGCTTCTCCGACGAAAGCAACTTCGCCGAAGGCACCACCACCAAGCAGGCGTACGACCTCGTCGTCGACGGGTTCGGGAAGGGATTCACCGGACCGATCTACCTCGTCGCGTCGGTCGACGGTGCGGAGCAAGTCGACGCGCTCGTCGCAGTCACGGGCGCGGTTCAGGATGATCCCGATGTCGAGAACATCTTCGGGCCGCAACCCAACGACCCGGAGAATCCAACCGCAGTTCGGTGGTTGATCACACCGACGGGCGGGCCGCAAGACAAGTCGACGACGGAACTCGTCACGCGCCTCCGCTCCGACGTGCTCCCGGCGATCGAGGAGTCGGCAGGAACCCGAGTGCTCGTGACCGGCGCGGTCGCCGGCAACGTCGACATGTCGGCGTACATGGGCGAGCGCATGCCGATCTTCTTCGGCGCCGTGCTGACGCTGTCGTTCCTGTTGCTGATGCTCGTGTTCCGTTCGCTGCTCGTGCCGCTGAAGGCAGTGATCATGAACTTGTTGTCGATCGGCGCGGCCTACGGCATCGTCGTCGCCCTGTTCCAGTGGGGCTGGCTCAGCGACCTGACCGGCGTGCAGCCGGGTCCGATCGAGACCTGGGTACCGATGATGTTGTTCGCCGTGGTGTTCGGCCTCTCGATGGATTACGAGGTCTTCCTGCTCTCGCGCGTGCGGGAGGAATGGAAGCGAACCGGCGACAGTCGCCAGTCGGTTGCCGACGGTCTGGCCGCTACCGCCAAGGTCATCACCGCCGCGGCCGCGATCATGGTCGTCGTGTTCGGGAGCTTCATGCTCGAATACGATCGCACCATGAAGATGATGGGCATCGGGCTCGCGACCGCGATTTTCCTCGACGCCACCATCGTCCGCCTGGTGTTGGTACCCGGCACGATGGAGCTGCTCGGCGACAAGAACTGGTGGCTGCCGCGATGGCTCGACCGGATCCTCCCCAACTTCGACGTCGAAGGCCACGCCCCGCCGCCGGAAGACGACGAGGACGCCAACCGACTGCTCGAACCCGTACCCACCGGAGGCGAATAGCCAGGGCAGGTAGCTCGTCAGCTCGATCGCCGCATGTCGACGCGGCCGACGGCTGAATCGCGTGAGCAAGTTCCGCAGCCACGGCGGCCTCGACGTTGACAGCACGCCGTACCACCCGTGTGTCTACGCGACGATCTGCGTCGCCGCGACCGACGAAAACGATGACCGCGCGAACTTCTCGAACTTCGGGTCGGGCAACGTCGATATCGCCGCTCCCGGCGTGAACATTCTCTCGACGACGCTCGGCAGTACGTACGCCAGGAAATCAGGCACCAGCATGGCGGCGCCGCATGTCGTCGGCGCGGTCGCGCTGCTGGCGCAATCAGGCGCGTGCTTCGACGACACCGGCGCCGAACTTGTGGCCCATCTCCTCAATTCGGCTGACACCGTCCCCGGCCTCCGTGTCGCAGGAAGCCGACGTCTCAACGTGGGCCGCGCCATGGCGATGTGTCCCCGCCCGACCGTCTCGGTCGGGGATGCGGAGGTCGTCGAAGGCGACGAGGGCGAACGTCGGACGCGAGTCCCCGTCTGGATCTCGACACCGACGCCGGCAGAAGCACGTGTGACGTGGACCGTCACCGATGTCACGGCGCGAAACGGAGTCGACTATGCGATCCCGCCCTCGGGAGTCATCACCTTTCCGCCCGGTCAGACGCTGAGGTGGCTCGACCCGCACGTGCTTCCCGACGCGGTCGACGAGCCCGGCGAGTCGTTCCGCGTAACACTGTCGGCGCCCGACGGTCTCGTGATCAACCGCGGCTCCGGCAAGGTGAAGATCCACGACGATGATCCGTCCGCCACACGGCCGCGGGTCGGACTCGGCACTGTCCTGACGGGCAAGACCGATGGCATCCACTATGTCGTCACGCTTTCCCGCCCGGTCACCGGCACCGTGCAGGTGCCCCTGCGGCTGCGGCACGTTCAAACGGGAGCAGTCACCAACGTCACCGCCAGCATCTCGGGCGGTTCGGCGGTGACAGTCCTGATGCTGGACGTTGCCGCGGCCGGGACGTATCGGGTGTCGACCGGCACACTGCCCGTCGGCATCGATCCCCCGCGCAAGAAGGGCGCAATCGTCATCAAGTAAGCGGCCGTCGCTTCGGCCCCCGCGCCGTCATTCCGGACGCGCGTATCTGTTGGTGGCAACAGATACGCGCGTCCAGAAGAGGGTCTAGGCGGCGAGCGCCGGTTCAGCCCGGTCGCGTCGTTGCGGCGTTCGCCGAAGGCCGCGACGATGCCGCAGACTGAGCGGAGTAGCGCGCTTCCGCCGCCACAGATCAGCCGAACCCGAGGAGAACCACCATGCTCATCATAAAGACCGTGAGCGGTGCCGAGATCCGGATCCCAATGGCCGATGTCGAGAGCATTACCGAGATGGAACCGGCCACGGGCGAATTACGCGAGCCGCCACCGCACCCGTACATTCATCGAGAAGGTGTCAACCGCTGTGCAGCCTGCTGGCGGCCTCGCACCGACCGGTCGCACACCGACCAAGCTGTGCACAGCTGACGCGCGATGCGCATCCTGTACCTCGACATCGACACGCTGCGCGCCGACCACGTCGGTTGCTACGGCTACCACCGCTCCACGACGCCGAACATCGACGCGCTGGCAGCCGACGGCGTGCGGTTCGCCAACGTGTACGCGTCTGACGTGCCGTGCCTCCCAAGCCGCACGGCGCTCATCACCGGCACGTTCGGTATCCGCAACGGTGTCGTGAACCACGGTGGCACGGCGGCGGATCTGCGCTCGCTCGGCCGCAAGCGCGAGTTCGTGAGCCGATGGTCGTCGCAGTCGTGGGCGGGCCGGTTCTACAACGCGGGGTGGCACACCGCGTCGTTGTCGAGTTTTCCGTTCCGGCACTCCGCGACGTGGTGGAACGCCGGGTTCATGGAAGCCATGAACCTCATGCGCGGCATGGGTGGCGAGCGCGCCGATCAGGTCCTGCCCGGCGCGCTCGATTGGCTGGAACGACGCGGGCGCGCGGACGAGTGGTTCCTGCACGTGCACCTGTGGGACCCGCACACGCCGTACAACACACCGAGCGAGTACGGGAACCCGTTCGCGTCGGACCCCATCCCCGCGTGGCACACCGAGGAGGTGCGCGCCCGCAACTGGGAGTTGTCCGGGCCGCACTCCGCGCAGGAGCCGTGGGGCTTCCGGCCCGACGAATGGGGACCGCCTCCGCCGCGCCAGCCGTGGGACGCGAGCTCGATGGACGCGGTGCAGCAGATCTTCGACGGCTACGACGTCGGCATCCGCTACGCCGACGACGCGCTGGGCACGCTGTTGAACAAACTCGCCGACCTCGGCGTGCTCGACGACACCGTGGTACTCGTCAGCACCGACCACGGTGAGGCGTTCGGTGAGTTGGGCGTGTACGCCGACCACCAGGCCGCCGACGAGGCGACGTGCCACATCCCGGCCGTGCTCCGCGGGCCCGGGATCGCGCCGCAGGTGCACGACGGATTGCAGTATCACCTCGACGTCGCGGCGACGGTCGTGCAGCTCGCCGGGCTCAGGGTGCCGCGGGCGTGGGATGGTCAACCGATCGACATCGGCGGCGCCGGACGAGACCACCTCGTGGTCTCGCAGGGCGCATGGTCGTGCCAGCGGGGCGTGCGCTTCGGCGACCACCTCTACCTCCGCACGTGGCACGACGGCTACCACGGGCACTGGAACGACGAGATGCTCTTCGACGTCGCGCGCGATCCGCACGAGACGATCGACACCGCGGGTACCGACCCCGCAACCGCGAAGTTGGGCGCATCGATCCTGGCGGAATGGACCGCCGAACAACTCGAACGCACCCAACTCGACGACCCGCTCGACACCGTCCGCACCGAGGGCGGCCCGTACCACGTGCGCCGGCATCTCCCTTCGTACGTCGAACGGCTACGCGCAACGGGCCGCAGCCATTGGGCCGACGTACTCGTCGACCGCCACCGCGCCGAGATGTAACGACTCGCTAGCGCGCGTCGAGCGCGGCGGCGTCGGCGCGCAGGCGGGCGAGCACTCGCCGTTCGTGCCCGAGCGGGTTGCCACCATTGGTCGCGCGTCCGAGCGCAAGACCGAGCATCGTCTCGCGCGCCCTCGGTCATGACGTCGGCCGCGGCCATCATCGCGTTGTACCGGCAATTGCTCACGCGCATCCTCGCGCCGGCCTATGCGTGAGCTCACCGCTCAGAACAGCACGGGAGTCGCGGCCACCGGAACCTGGGTCGGCGGGATCGTCGGTGCCACGGCTCCTCACTCTTGCCAGGTTCTGGTTCTTCGTCACGGATCTCCCGATTGTCCGTCCCGCCGGCAGCTGTAGAGATCATCGCCGTGGGGGTTGGTGCGCTATGAGAGCACGACTTGGGATCTGGATGCTCGCGGGGATGGTCACCGCCGTTCCCGCGCTCGTCGACGCCACCGCGGCCGGTGCGCAGTCATTTGTCGTCGGCAACGACACCCGCGCCGGGGCAGTCGCGCTGCCGACCGGTAGCACCGAAGTCGACTTGGCCACGGCGAACGCCGAGACCGACACGTCGTGCGCCGAGGTCGGCGCCGACCTGTGGTACCGCTACGAAGCGCTCGGAACGGTCACCGTGTCCGCGCACGCGCTCGACGCGGGCGCGGACCCCGTCGTCGAAGTGATCTCGGGCAACCGCGTGCTCGGTTGCAACGACGACATCGACAACGCGACGGTGGACGCTTCACTGACCTTCAAGGCGTCGACCACAGTCCTGCTTCGAGTCGCGGCCGCACCCGAGAGTGCAGGCCGGGTCGCGCTGCACGTCACGTCGACGGCCGCGGCAGCTACAGCCACCGGCGCGATCTTCGGCGTCGTGACCGACGACCTCACCCACCAACCGCTCCCGCAGATCTGTGCACTCATCTCGAACCAGAGTCCGGCCGGCGGCGACGGGCGCGTACCGACTCGACGGGCTCGCACCGGGCGAATACAAGCTGCATTTCTACGACTGCAATTTCCCCGAGACGAGGGATCACTACGCGCCGGAGGACTGGCCGACACTCGTCACCGTGGGGACCGGCGAGGTCGGCCCCGTCAGCCCCGAGTTGGCACGAGGCGGGGTGATCACCGGGACCGTCAAAGCGCAGGACATGCCCGACGGCTTGCGGTCCGTTTGTGTCCGCGCGGTCGGAAACAACGGCTTCGCGGTCGCGTTCGACACCTTCAGTTTCACGCGGAGCTACCGGTTGACCGGGTTGCCGGGTGGCAAGTACGCGGTCGAGTTCAAGGATTGCACCTTCGGGTTGTACGCACCCGAGGATGCGACGGTCACCGTGCAGGTGCGTTCGGTGAAGACCAAGAACGCGGTCCTGCGAGTCGGCGGGATCATCGAAGGTCTCGTCACCAGCGAAGAGACCGGAGCTCCACTCTCCGATATCAAGGTCGACGTCTACGACAAAACCGGCGGCCTCGCGTTCCCGGTGTGGACGAATCAGAGCGGCTCGTATCGCGTTACGGGGCTCCCGAGCGGCTCTTACGATCTGCATTTCGCTACTGACGACGACGCGGTCGTCGCGTCCGAGTGGTGGGACGACCAACTGGTGCGCGCCGATGCCGATCCGGTAAAGGTGACGATGGGCAAGACCAAGCTCGGAGTCAATGCCGCGCTCAGCGCCGGCGGCGCGATCAACGGCACCGTTCGCGATGCGAGCACCGGAGAGCCGGTCGCGGCGTGCATCACCGCGACCAGCGCGTCGCGCGAGTTTCGGCGGCTCTGGGTCGCCCCGTCCGGCTCATATCGCCTCGGCGGCATCGTCGGTGACGATGTCGTGGTGCGCTTCAGCGCATGCGGATCACCGTCGGTAATGCTCGCGACGAAGTGGCACGACGACGCGATCAACGCCGCCGCCGCGACCCCGATCGCCGTCGATAACGGCGACGAGCTCACGGGCATCGACGCCGGCCTCGAACCGTTCGGCACCTACGCGGGGCAGGCCGTCGTCGCCGGATCGGGCTTCCCGCGCGTGCCGGCGCAGAACGTGTGCGCATCGTTGTACGCGCCGGACGGATCACTCGTCGATACCACCGAGCAGCGAGGATTCTCGTTCCCGGTGTTCCGCTTCGCGTTCCTGAACCCGAGGGTGTACACGCTTGTCGTTGACGACTGCGGCGACGCGGACTTGTACGCGCCCGTCACGCTGCCGGCCACGCCGACGCCCGGAAACGGGGCGCCGATCGTCACGATCGAAATGCCGCCCGCGCCGACGACGTGCCACGGCCAAGTCCCGACCATCGTCGGCACATCCCGGGCCCGACAAGCTGCGCGGAACCAACGGCCCCGACGTCATCGCGGGCTACGGCGGCGACGACGACGACGCCATCTCGGGCCTGGGCGGTGACGACCTGGTGTGCGGTGGAACCGGCAGCGACAAGATCTCCGGAGCCGGGGGCAACGACACGCTCGACGGCCAAACCGGCGACGACGTGTTGACCGGCGGTGCCGGGCTCGACACGCTCATCGGCGGCCAAGGAACCGACAAGTGCTCGGTGCAGGGCGGCGTTCGCTCCCCGGCCGACGACTTCGGCGCGGTCGACGTCACGCACCCGATCGTGCGTGCACATCCGGTGACTGGAACCGGCGCTGTACATCGACCTCGACCGCACCAACCACATGCTTGGGGCGCGGCTCCGCCGCCCGGTTCACACGAGCAGGGCTTCGCGCACATAGCGCGGGGCGGTGTCGACGCCGATGGCAGCGGCATAGCCGTCGAAGCTGCCGTAGTCGCACCGCAAACCCTCGAGCAGGGCTCTCATCGCGGCCGGTTCGGCCGCGCCGATCGCGGCGGCCAGCCGGTGCAGCTGGTCGGAACCGTCGGGGTACGTGGCATGCATGTGGGCAATGAGTCGCACCATTGCGCCGGCAGAAAGCGCGTAGTCCGCGACGATCGTGTCATCGGGCACGCCGAGGATCCCCAGGAGAACAGCGGCAACGACACCCGTGCGGTCCTTGCCGGCGCTGCCGTGAAACACCGCGGGGTACGCGCTCGGGTCCGACAGGATCGCGAGAATCTCGGCGATCGTGGCGCCCGCGTCGTCGAGCAGCGCGCGGTAGTAGCGCGCCACAATCAGGGGGTTCGTCCACGCCGCCAGTTCCTCGGGTTCGGGGAGCACGTTGGCGAGGGGCAAGCGGTGCTCGACGACGCCGGAGAGCACGGCGGCATACCGGTTGCGCGTGGCAACCTCGTCGTGGGTTCTGAGGTCGATGACAGTCGCGAGGTGCAGCGAGCGGAGCGTCGCCGCATCGGTGGCGCTCAGCGCGTGAGGTCCGTCCGCGCGACCGTACAGCCGGTGTCTGAACGGACGAGTGCCCGCCCGTGAACACGCTGGGAACCGAAGGTGACAGCTTCGAAGCGCGGGAACGCCAAGGTGAACGGGGAGTCGTCGCCCACCGTCTTCGACTCGGCGGCAGGAGGAACTACACGTCGAAGTCGCCGCCGCCGCTGTCGGCCACGAGTGACGCGCCGGTCACGTCGTCGTTCATCGCCACGTCGTTCGATGTGATCGGTTCTTGGACGCCTTTCCGCGCCGACACGTGCTCGGTCTCTTCGGCTACGGCTGCGTCAGCACGTCGACGTCGATGGCGTTGTCGAACTTCCAGGCCTTGCTCCACGTGTCGTGCCAGCCGAACGGCACGTAGATCGCGCCCTTCACGCCGCCCGCGGCTTCGGTCGAGAACGACCATGGCCCGCCGCTGTCGCCGGCAACCGTGTTGCGGTCGTCCATTCCGATCAGGTCGGATGCGATACCGCTCCCCGACACCTGCACGACGATGGTCGACCAGACGTCGTCGCAGATCCGTGTCGACTGCTGACGGCTGAACACGCAATACGTGTTGTTGACTGCCGACGACGTCTCGACCGAGTTGACCTCGCGCTGGTCGGTGACATTGGCGAAGTACTCGGCGAGATCCGAGTGGTTCGGTGTGCTGTGCCACTCGACATCGCCGAAGAGCCCGAGGTGCGCGTCCTCGAAGTCGAAGTCGTAGGAAATATTGGTCAGCGGCTGGAGGTATGTGTCGAGCCCGTCGCAGTGCGCGGCGGTGGTCGCACCGGTCTCGCCCGTCGTCTCGTGTTCGACGCTGAAGCCGGAGGTGCACTCGCTGCTCGAACTGCTGACCTCGGCGCCGCCGAAGGTGTGGTGGTCGAGGGAGACGTCCTGATCGGTGTACCGCACGCGCGTTCCACCCCGGAGCGACAGGGGAAGCGCGACGCCAGGTCGCCGCTGACCGCTGATCGCCACCTCGGTTCGGCCGGTCGGAAGCACCGCCACCGCGACCTGCTCGTAGCCGTGACCCTGGAAGAACGTTGCAATCGCGGTCGCGCGGTTCCCGAGCTCTGTCGCCGAGTACTTGCGGTTGCCGGTGAGACGAACGTTGAGCCCCGACGCGGTCGCGAGCGTTTTCGCGGCGGTGGGAACGGTGCCCTTGAAGCGCAGGAAGCTCCGCCCGCCCGGTTTCGTCGCGAACTCGGCGCCCGAGAACACCGTGGCGTCCTGCGCCTCGATCGCGTCCTGGAGGTCGCCGAAGCGCTCCTGATCGGCCATGTGCCGGGTCGTCTGCTCGATCGTCCACCCCTTCTGCCGGGCGATGAGCGCGACGTCGATGGCGTCGGACTCGGCGCGGTCGTGAACAGCGTGCGGCGGCGGCTCGGGATCGGCCTCGGTTTGGCCGTGCGCAGGCGCCGCGTGCGCCAGCCCGAACGTCAGCGGCAACACGGTCAGCAGCACGACGATCGGGCGGCGGGCAATACGGGTCGTGAAATGCGTCGTGGTCATGTCGGGTCCTTCAACTCGGTACAGGAGGCGAGTGTACGAAACCGCGGTGGCGCTAGCGGGCCGCTAGCCGGCGCAAGATCTCGGTCTCGGGCGCGGCGGGTGCGCCAAGCTCGCCCAGCATGGCGTCGCACCGCTCGAGCGCGTGCGTCGCGCCGGCACGGTCGCCGACGGCGAGCGCGGCGGCGACCAGGATGCGGTACGCACCCTCCGACCAGGGCTCTGCATCCAGGACCGTGCCGGCCGCG
>JAWXCJ010000016.1:0-4600 GCA_034408875.1 Actinomycetota bacterium | reverse complement strand
GCGCAAGAAGCGCAGATCCTGCGGCTCGCGCACCGCGGCGTCACACCCGCGACCCTCGACGACGTCCAGCGCGTCGCATCACCGCAGGACCTCATCGACGTGCGGGCGCTCGTCGACGCGACGACGGTCAGCGAACCCGTCATCGAATACGTCGTCGCCCTCGTTCGCAAGACGCGGGAACTGCCGAGTGTCTCCCTCGGAGCCAGCCCCCGCGCGGCCGTGCATCTCCTCGCTGCGGCCAAGGCCGCGGCTCGACTGTCGGGCCGCGCGTTCGTCACCCCCGACGATGTCGTGACCGTTGCGCCGTCGGTGTTCCGCCACCGCATCCTGCTCCGGCCGGAAGCCGAACTCGAGCGCTACACCCCGGACGACGCGGTTCGTACCACGATCGGCGCGGTTCCGATCCCGCGATGAGCCCGACCTCGCGCACCGCGCTCGCCGCGCTCGTCATCGCGGGCACGGCCCTGTTTCTTCCGGCCGCGTTCGTGTACGCCGCGTTTGTCGCGCTTGCGGTGGCCGCGATCGCCGACGCGCTGATCGCTCGGCGCGCGCTCGACATGAACCGCAGCGTTCCCCGCGTGGTCGCGCGCGGAGTGAGTGTGCCACTTATCATCTCACTCGACGGGGACGCGCCCGACCGGGCATGGGTGCGCCAAGCCAATGCGCCCGACCTCGACGTGCAGCCCGCGACGGCAACCGCCGGGCTCGACGCCCGCCTCGTCGCGACCCGGCGCGGGCTGCTCACGCTCCCACCCGTCGCCGCGCGCCGCGTCGGCCCCCTCGGACTCGGCGCGGCGACGTTCACCGGCGCCGAACCCGCCGAGGTGCTCTCGTATCCCGACGTTGTCGCCGCGCAACGCATCGTCATCGCGTTGCGCCGGGGCCGGTTCCGTGAACCGGGCCGGCGCACGCGTGGCCCGCTCGGACTCGGCACCGAGTTCGAGTCGATCCGCGACTACCTGCCCGACGACGATATGCGGCAGATCAACTGGCGCGCGACGGCGCGTATGGGCCGACCGATGACAAACCAGTACCGGCTGGAACAGGACCGCGACATCACCTGCCTGCTCGACGCCGGTCGGCTGATGGGCGCGCCCCTCGGATTGATGACGCGTGTCGATGCCGCGGTCGACGCGATCACGGCGGTCGCGCTCGTCGCCGACGAGGTCGGTGATCGCTGCGGCGTCGTCGTGTTCGATTCCGAGATCCGGCGGCGGGTGACTCCCCGCCGGGGCGGTGGCCGCACCGTGGTGCAGGCCATCCTCGACATCGAGCCCACGACGGTCGACAGCGACTACGACCTGGCGTTCCGGTCGGTGGGCTCGTCGAAGCGCGGGCTGGTCATCGTGTGCACCGATCTCGTCGACGACGCTGCGGCCCGATCCCTGCTGCGCGCGGTACCCGTGCTCGCCCGCCGCCACGCCGTCGTCGTCGCGTCGGTCCTCGACCCCGATCTCGAGGCCGCGGTGCGACGCGACCCGACGACACCGCGCGATGTGTACGCATCGGCGGTCGCGCACGACGTCCTCGACGCGCGCGTCGGCGTTCGCACCGCGCTGCAACGCTCGGGCGCGACGGTGATCGAGGCCAAGCCCGGACAACTCGGCGACGCGTGCGTCGCCACGTACCTCAGGCTCAAGGCTCGAGCGCGTCTGTAACCGGTTCGGGGCGCTTGCGCCCGAGAAAGAACACCGCACCCCAGTACGAGATGCCGAGCCCGAACCCGACCGCGAGGACGAACCCGAGCGACGAACCCGAAGGCGTGACGAACCCTTCGACGAGTCCCGCGATGAAGAGACAGAACGCGGTGCCCAGCACCATCTCGGTCGCGGCCCGCGCTTCTTCGCGCAGTGCGACGCCGCGCGGACGGGTCCCGGGGTCGATGATCGCCCAACCCATGCGCATGCCGGCCGCGCCCGCGACGACGATCAGGCTCAGTTCGAGCACACCGTGCGCGGTGACCTGTTGGAACATCGCAGGCCCGTTCCCGGCACCAATACCAAGGCCCATGACCGCGCCGATGATCAAGCCGTTGTAGAGCAGCAGCAGGAGCGCACCGACGCCGAGCAGAACGCCGCCCGCGAGCGCCAAGATCGCGACCCGGATGTTGTTCGTGAAGATCTGGCTTGCGAACCCGGCCTGTTGCTCGACCGAGACACCCCAGTCCTCGCCCCGCGTGCGTGGCTCGGTGACGTACTGGAAGTCCTCAGGCACGACCGCGACCGCCGCTGCCGGATCGCGCCACGCCCAGTACCCGCCGAGAAGTGCCGGGCCGAAGAAACACACGGCAGCCAGCGCGAGCATCGCGCCGCGTTCGCGAACCCGGCGCCAGTAGCCGTGGGTCACGAAATCGCGCAACGACAGGCTGCGCCCCACCGAGTGATACACCGCCGAGCGCCCCGTGCGCACGAGTTGTTCGAGGCGCGCGATCAACGGATGCCCCGGGTACGCGCGCCGGGCGATGGCAAGGTCGGCCGCCGTGGCCCGGTAGCTGCGCCCGAGACGGCGTACGTCGAGTGCGCCCAAACGGCGCGCGGGCCGGCTGCCACCCCGCTGGACGAGCTGGTCGAGATCGTTCCACACCGGTGATCGCTGCGCGATGAACTCGTCTACGGTACTCACGTGCACCTCGACGAACGAGTCGCGATCGCCACGCCCGAAGGCATCACGATCGAACTCGTCCTGGCCGGGCTCGGGTCACGGTTCCTCGCCTGCATGCTCGACACGCTCATACAAGTGCTCGCCATCATCGCGCTGTCGCTCACCGTCATCGTGCCGACCGGTGGCGACCCGAGCGGTGTCGGCATCGCCATCGTCTCTATCGGCACATTCCTGATGTTCTTCGGGTACGACATCGCGTTCGAGACGCTCAACCACGGCCGGACACCGGGCAAAATGGCGGCCGGGATCCGCGTGATCGACCTCGGCGGCAACCCGATCGGCTTCGTGCAGAGCTCCGTCCGCAATCTGTTGCGCATCGCCGACTTCCTGCCCGTGTTCTACATGGTCGGGTCCGTCTCGATCATCGTCACCGGGCGCGACCAACGGCTGGGCGACCTCGCGGCGGGAACCGTCGTCATGCGCGAGAAGTTCACCGGCGACAAGTCGACGCGGCACATGATCGCGCCCGTCACGGTCCCGGTCGCGCAGGTGACGGCATGGGACGTGAGCGCCATCGACCCGGAGGAACTGCGGTTGATCCGACACTTCCTCGAACGGCGCCTCGCGATGCCGTGGCCGGTACGCACGTACTTCGGCGTCGAAATCGTACAACGCATCTGGCCCAAGGTGGTCGGCGCACCCAACCAGGTACACCCCGAGTACCTGCTCGAAGGCATCGTCGTCGCGAAACAGTCGCGCCCGTGAACCAGCACGTCACGTTCGGACGCGAGTTGCGCTACATGGCCGGCGGCATGATCGCGGTCGCCGCGGTCTGGCCGTTCCTGCCGTTGCATCCGCCGGGCGTGTGCCCGCTCCGTACGACGACGGGCATTCCGTGCCCGTTCTGCGGCATGACGCGCGCGGTCGTCGCCGCGGTACACGGCAACTTCGCCGACTCGCTCCGCTTCAATCCGCTGGGTATCGCGATCCTGCTCGCCGCGATCGCCGTGCTCGTGCGCCCCCAGCTCCTGCGGATCCGAATACCTGTGTGGCCGCTGGTGATCGGCGGCGCGCTGTTGTGGGGCTACAACGTGGCGTTCAACCCCACGTTTACCTAAGCGTCGACTTCGCGCCGGCCCTCGAGCGCGCGCCCGAGCGTGACCTCGTCGGCGTACTCGAGGTCGCCGCCGACCGGCAGTCCGCTCGCGATGCGGGTCACCTTGATGTCGAACGGCTTGAGCAGGCGCGCGAGGTACATCGCGGTGGCTTCGCCTTCGATGTTCGGGTTCGTCGCGAGGATGATTTCGGTGATCTCTTCGGCCGTGACGCGGGCGAGGAGCTCCTTGACCCGCAGCTGCTCGGGGCCGATGCCCTCGATCGGTGAGATCGCGCCCTGGAGTACGTGGTACCGGCCGCGGAATTCGTTCGTGCGTTCGACGGCAGTGATGTCACGCGGTTCCTCGACGACGCACACGACGTGGTGGTCGCGCCGCTCGTCGCGGCAGAACCCGCAGAACTCGCCCTCGGCGAAGTTGTAACAGCGCCGACACCACGAGACGCGTTCCTTCGCGTCGACGATCGCCGCCGCGAGCCGCTTCGCGTCCTGCGGGTCGACCTTCAACAGGTGGTACGCGATGCGTTGCGCCGACTTCGGGCCGATACCCGGGAGTCGCCCGAGTTCGTCGATGAGGGCCTGCACCGGGCCTTCGTAGAGTGCCACTCTCTACTCGCGCGGACGTTCGTCGAGGACCTGGGCACCGAGATCGGCGACCAAGCGTGCGACCGAATCGGTCGGTGGTGCGTCATCGGCGTCGACGGCGTCGACGAGTTCGTCGAGGTCGACGGGCGACTCGCCCCCGTCCTCGTGGTCGTCCGGCTCCGGCCGCAGCGCCCCCGGCGCGTCGAAGTCGTGGGCACGAAGTTGGAATCGCGGCTCGAATCCGAGTTGCGATGCGAATGCCTGCTTGATCGCGTCGGCCTCGCCGCGAAACCGCTTGTT
>JAWXCJ010000015.1:0-17311 GCA_034408875.1 Actinomycetota bacterium | reverse complement strand
GCACTATGGGGTAATCGGACGTCTCGTGCGTTAGGAAGCTTGTAGGGGGCTGGTGCCGGTGCGCGCGACTCCGCGCCGGCGCCAGTCGCCTTCGTAATTCGGCCTGGCCGAACCCACCCAGTCAGGAACTTGGATTCGACTACTCGGCGGCGCCGAAACGCTCCGAGAACCCTGCGAGCGTGTCGGGTTCGATCTTCTGCACGAGGGGCTCGGGCCTGCGCAGCGCCGCGCCGGCAGCAAGCCGCGCGAACTCGGCGCGGACATCGGTCGGCCATTGGGCCGGCGCGAGCGTCTCGCCGAAGCACGCGAGCACGGTGTCGGCCAACGACGGGATCACCGGCGCGGCGAGCACCGCGAGGAGGCGCACATACTGCACCGCCGTGCGCATCACGTTCGCGAGTTCGTCCGAACCGGCGGTCATCTTCCACGGTTGCTGCTGTTCCCAGAACACGTTGCCGGCCGACCACAGGTCGCGCAGTTCGTGCATTGCCTTGCGGTATTCGTGCCCGGCGAGCATCGCGTCGTAACGAGCGACGCGCTCGCCGACATCGGCGACGAACGCAGACGCGGCGATCGCGTCGTCGTCACCTGCGGGAACGGTGCCGTCGGTGCGGGATACGACGAACGACAGCGTCCGGCTGACGAAGTTGCCGAAACTGTCTGCGAGTTCCTTGTTGACCGAGACCGCCAACCCCTCCCACGTGAAGCTCGCATCGTCGGACTCGGGCGCGTTGCTGATCAGGTGGTAGCGCCAGTAGTCGGCGGGTAACACGTCGAGCGCGGCGTCCATGAATACACCGCGGTTCTGACTGGTCGAGAACTTCCCGCCGTAATACGTCAGCCAGTTGAACGACTTGATGTAGTTGACAAGCTTCCACGGTTCATGCGAGCCGATGATCGTGCACGGGAACGACACCGTGTGGAACGCGACGTTGTCCTTCCCCATGAACTGTGTGTACGTGACCTCGTCGTCGACGTCGTACCAGAACTTCTTCCAGTCGCGTCCGGGGGCGGCGTCGGCCCACTCCTGGGTCGCACCGATGTACTCGATCGGCGCGTCGAACCACACGTAGAACACCTTGTTCTCGAAACCCGGCCGGTTGACGGGCACGCCCCAATAGAGATCGCGCGTGATGCTGCGGTCTTCGAGTCCCTCGTCGAGCCACTTCATCGCGATCGACCGGGTGAGCTTGGGCCAGTCGGTCTTCGACTCGACCCATTGCCGCACGTCGGGCGCGAGCAGGCTCTGGCGCAGGAAGAGGTGCCGGGTGGCGCGGATCTCGAGGTCGGTGCTGCCGCTGATCGCGGAACGGGGCTCGATCAAGTCGGTGGGGTCGAGGAGCTTCGTGCAGTTCTCGCACTGGTCACCGCGGGCCCGGTCGTAGCCGCAGTTCGGGCACGTGCCGACGACGTAACGGTCGGGCAGGAAGCGGCCGTCGGTGTTCGAGTACACCTGGTCGGTCTCGCGCTCTTCGATGTAGCCGTTGCGCTCCAACGCGGCGGCAAAGTGTTGGGTGAGCGCATGGTTCTGCGGCGAAGAGCTGCGCCCGAAGTAGTCCCACGACAGCCCGAAGCGGTCGCCGATGTCCTTCTGGATCGCCCAGTTCGCCGCGCAGAACTCGTCGACGGGAACGCCGGCCTCGGCCGCGGCCAGTTCGGTCGGGGTTCCGTGCTCGTCGGTGGCGCAGATGTACAGCACTTCCTCGCCGCGGAGGCGCAGGTAGCGCGCGTAGACGTCGGCCGGGAGCATCGAACCGACGAGATTCCCCAGGTGCTTCACGCCGTTGACGTACGGCAACGCACTCGTAATCAGATGACGTCCGGCCACGTCGCCGATCGTACCGACCGGGCTCGGTTACTCGTGACGAGTTCGGCGCACGGGTGCGATCGCGGTGACGTAATCGAGAAGTCGGGCCGCGAGTTCCTCGCCGAGTTCGCGCTCACTGAGATCGGGATCGGGCCACGTTTCCGACACCCGCCTCCAGACGTCGGCCCGACCCAAGAAGCCACCGACTTCGGGTACTCGCTGTGAAAGCCCACCTCGAGCGCGTGCACCTTCGCCTGCTTGACTTCTTTGGCGCCCACAACCTGCGCTTCGTAGTGCTCGCGCGGCGGCGCCTCGGTTCCGAACCAGACCTTTATCCCGTAGCGATGCGCGCGGTAGTTGCAGCTCGCCGAGTTCGGGCGGGGCCATGCCGCGCCGGGCGTCGCCGACTTCGTCGAACAGCGACAGGTCCAGGTCCCAGGCACCAGCTTGGGCCGAGGCGGCGGCCGCGTCCACGGGTTCCATGTGGTCTCGAGAGGTTCTGCCCGACCGCCCGACCGTCTCATCGAAGAACGGGAGCGCGAGCTGCAAGAGTCGCTGCGTTTCCTCGGCGTGACCAACCACCCCGACCACACCGGAGTGGCTGGACGAGAACGCCGAGCTTCGTAGAGACCTTCTGCAGGTGTTGCGTTCACCGTGCGGTAGGAAAGAACCTATAGTAGAGACGTGCCAGAGAACTCTGAGCAGAGAACATCCGCCGCGGGGCGGATCGCCGCCCGGGTGGGCGGCCACGACTTCGACCTCGAAGCCGCCGCGGTCGAGCGCACCGCCGCCGCACTGACTCCGGAACCGATCCAGGAGCACTACGTCGTCGTCGGCGGTCGTCGTTTCCCACCGAAGCAGCTGTTCTCGGCGGTGACGGGCCTCGACCGCGCCGACTTCACGACGCATCAAGCACGGCGCGTCTGGCGACGGCTGGGGTTCGGCGTCCACCGCCGGAGCACGCCGAATCCTTCGCTCGTCGCCACTGACCATTCGCGCGGGCCGCGAGGGGGCGCGGAGGCCGCGCTCCTGGCCCCGTTCGCCGGCAAGTGGATCGCGCAACGAGGGGACGAAGTTCTTGTCGCCGAGGATGATCCCCGGCGCGTCGTCGAGTGGTTACGCAAACACGACCAGCGGGCCGACGCCGTGTTCCGAGTTCCGACGTCCGAGGCCGAACTCGGCGGTGCGATGACACAGGCCCGATGAAACGCCTGTACGCCGAGCTTCCGGGCGACGCGGGCGCCGTCGCGAGACCGGTCCTCGACATCGTCGTCGAGGGAATGGACGAGGCACCGATTCGTTGCCTCGTCGACTCGGGTTCCGTGAACACCTTGCTCCCGGCATGGGTAGCCGATCTGGCGGGCGTCGCGCTCGACCACGCCGAGCCGCGCCCCCTCGGTGTCGGCGGCAACGTCGTGCACGCTTCGTTCGTCGACATACAGCTGACGCTCGGAGACCACAGCTGGGAGGCGGCTGTCGGTTTCTGCGAGAACTGGCCCTATGGGTGGGGATTGCTCGGTCAGCATGCCTTCTTCCGATACTTCGTCGTCACGATGCGAGCCGCGGACTGGGAACTCGAGGTCGAACCGGCGTAGCTCACGTCATATCCACCCGCTCCCGCTCGGGCTCCCGGAAGGTTTCGCGAACCGCGACGCACCTCTGCCGGCGGCGTGGCCACCTTGGCCACCTTGGCCATCGGCGTCGCTTCGATCACCCCCGCTTCCGCCCTGCCTTCAACCAGCGCGTCGGTCGCCAACAACGTGCTCACGATCACGGGTACACCGCAGAGCGACGCGGTCGCGTTGCGGCTCGCACCCGGCGCCGTCAAGAACCGCCGCAACTGGCGTACCTGAGGCAGACGCCGTCGGGTCTCGGTACGCCAGTTGGCGCGGGAATCATGCCGGCGACAGGCGGCGTTCGTTGAAGGCGAACTCGGCGTCGAGGGTGGCGCGGACATCGTTCTTCCCGGCCCAGTCGGCGATCTTGCCCCCGACGATGGGGATCTTGACCTGCACGTCGATCGTGACCTCGTGGCGGCAGCCGTCGCCTTCGGGCGTGAGCAGCATCGTGCCCTCGATCTTGACCGGCGAACCCTTCACCTCGGCGCCGAACGTCCCGACCCACGAGCCGTCGTCCTGGCGGCGCCACTCGTCGGTCTGCACCATCGTGTTCGTCGGCTTCAACACCTTCTTGGCGAACCCGGGCAGGTCGACTTCGACGACCCGCGTCGACTTGATGCGCAGCACGTCGGCGTCGGCCTCGAACTCGAGGATCGCGACATCGCGGTGGCCCATCTCTTGGTACTTCTCGGTGGTCGCCGACTTGTCCGCCAGCATTGCGATCACGCGGTCGACGGCGACCGGGTACACGTGCGAACCGTTCAACTTCATGACGACCTCCTCAGCCGGGCGCATCATGTCGCATCGCGCCCGGGATTACGAGCGCCGTAACATTCGACCGTGCCGGACCTTCAGACCTTCCCCGAAGACTGGGAGCGCGCCCTCGCAGTTGTCGCGCACCCGGACGATATGGAGTACGGCGCGGCCGCGGCCGTCGCCCGCTGGACCGCGCAGGGCAAGTGGATCGGTTACGTGCTCGTGACCGACGGCGAGGCGGGCATCTCGACGATGACACCCGAGGAAACCGGCCCGATCCGGCGCGCCGAGCAGATCGCGAGTTGCAACGCGGTCGGCGTCGAGACGGTCGAGTTCCTCGGCCTCCCGGACGGGCTGGTCGTCGAAGGCCTCGAGCTGCGCGCCGATCTGGCCGGGGCCGTACGCCGGCACCGGCCCGACGTGGTCTTGTCGATCAACTTCCGCGATTCGTGGGGCGGACCGAGCTGGAATCACGTCGACCACCGCGCCGTCGGCCGCGCGTTGCTCGACGCGGTGCGCGACGCGGCCAATCCGTGGGTCTTCCCCGATCGCGGCGACGCGTGGGACGGCGTGCGCTTCGTCGCGTTCAGCGGGAGTCCCCAACCGACGCACGGAGTCGACACCACGGCCACCTTCGAGGCCGGTGTCCGCTCCCTCGCGGCGCACCGCGTGTACCTCGAGCACCTCGGTGGCGCGATGGCCGAGCCGGCCGAGTTCCTGCGCTCCGGCGCGGAGGCCGGCGGCGCCCGCCTCGGTGTTCCGCTGGCCACCACCTTCGAGGTCATCGGCTGACCGGCCGGTCCCTCGATAGGGTGAGTGAGTGCTCACTCATATAGTCTGAAAGGGTGCCGACCAAGTCCAGCGCCGCCCCGCCCGCGCCGACGCGCGAAGAGCCGGGGCGAGTGCGGGCGGCGGCGCTGCCCCCGTCGGAGCGCCGGGCCGAGATCATCGCCGCAACGCTGCCGCTGCTCCTCGCCCACGGCGCCGCGGTCACGACCCGTCAGATCGCACACGCCGCCGGCATCGCCGAGGGCACGATCTTCCGGGTCTTTCCCGACAAGGAGAGCCTGATCGCTGCGGTCGTCGAGTCGGCCTTCGACATGAAGGCCGTGGACGCGGAGCTGGCCGCGATCGACCCGCAGCTCGAACTCGAACCGCGGCTCGTCGCGGCCGTCGACATCCTGCGCCGGCGCTTCTCCGACATCCACCAGCTGCGCACGGCGGTCGAGATGATTCGGCTCCCGGATCGGCCGCGCGTCCCCGACCTGCGTGCGCTCGCGGCGCTGTTCGAGGCGGATCGCGATCAGATCCGGCGAGAACCGCTCGAAGCCGCGCACCTGCTGCGGGGGTTGACCATCGCGGGAACCCATCCGGCGTTGATCCTCGACGAACCGTTGTCCTCGGCCGAGATCGTGTCGCTCGTCCTCGACGGAGTACGCGGCCGATGCTGATCCGGCTACTGCGAACCTTTCTCCGCCGGTACCGCAACCAGTTGCTGATCGTCGTCGCGCTCACGTTCGTGCAGACAATGGCCACGTTGTACCTGCCCGCGTTGAACGCCGACATCATCGACAAGGGCGTCGCCACCGGCGACACCGACTACATCTGGAAAGTCGGCGGCGTCATGCTGCTGGTCACGATCGTGCAGGTCGTGTTCGCGATCGCGGCCGTGTACTTCGGCGCGCGCGTGGCCATGGCGTTCGGCCGCGACGTGCGCAAGGCGCTCTTTCACCGGGTCACCGATTTCTCGGCCCAAGACGTTGCCCAGTTCGGTGCGCCCTCGCTGATAACCCGCATCACGAACGACGTCACCCAGGTGCAGATACTCGTGATGATGGGGTGCACGATGCTGGTGGGCGCCCCGATCACGATCGTCGGCGGCGTGTTCTTCGCGATTCGCGAAGACGGGCCCCTGTCACTCCTGCTGCTCGTCAGCGTGCCCGTGCTCATCATCTGTGTCGGCCTGGTGATGATGCGCATGGTCCCGCAGTTCCAAGCCATGCAGGAGCGGATCGACCGCATCAACCAGGTGCTGCGCGAGCAGATCACGGGCGTTCGTGTCGTGCGGGCGTTCGTACGCGAGCCCGACGAGGCCGATCGCTTCGCGCACGCCAACGACGACCTCACACTCACCTCGCTGCGCGCGGGGCGGTTGATGGCCTTCATGTTCCCGACGGTCATGCTCGTCCTCAACCTGTCGAGCGTCGCCGCGATCTGGTTCGGTGCCGATCGCATCGCCAACGGCGACATGCAGGTCGGTCAGTTGATCGCGTTCCTCAGCTACCTCATCCAGATCCTGATGTCGGTCATGATGGCGACGTTCGTCGCGGTGATGGCACCCCGGGCGTCGGTGAGCTCGGAACGCATTCAGGAAGTGCTGTCCTCGCAGTCGTCGGTCGTCGCGCCCGAGGCCGGTGTCACCCAACTCTCGGGGCCGACGTCGCTCGAACTCCGCAATGTCGAGTTCGCGTATCCCGGCGCCGACTTTCCCGTCCTGTGCGACATCTCCTTCACGGCGGTCGCCGGCCAGACCACGGCGATCATCGGGAGCACGGGCGCGGGCAAGACGACGCTGCTCAACCTGATTCCCCGCCTCTACGACGCGACCGGCGGCGAGGTCCTCGTCGACGGCGTCAACGTGCGCGACATCGAACCCGAGTTGTTGTGGAGCCGCATCGGACTCGTACCGCAGAAGCCCTATCTCTTCACGGGCACAGTCGCGAGCAACCTGCGCTACGCGAACCCCGATGCGACCGACGACGAACTATGGGACGCGCTTGACGTAGCCCAGGCGAAGGACTTCGTCACGGCGATGCCCGGCGGACTCGACGCGCCCATCAGCCAGGGTGGGTCCAACGTTTCCGGCGGGCAACGCCAACGCCTCGCGATCGCGCGTGCGCTCGTGCGCGGCCCGGGCATCTACCTGTTCGACGACTCGTTCTCCGCGCTCGACCTCGCGACCGACGCCCGGCTGCGCGCCGCGATCGGGCCGACCGTCGCCGACGCCGTCACCGTGATCGTCGCCCAGCGCGTGTCCACCATCATGAAGGCCGACCAGATCCTCGTCATCGAAGACGGGCGCCAAGTCGGGCTCGGTACGCACCACGAGTTGCTCGAAACCTGCCCGACGTACGCGGAGATCGTCGAGTCGCAGCTCACCGCGGAGGAAGCAGCGTGAGCACCCAGCCCGAGAACGAGAACGAGGAAGAGAAGGTCGAGCGCCCTGCGGGCGAGGACGCGCGCGGCGGCTTCGGCGGTCGCTGGGGTTCGGCCGGCATCCCGATGGACCGGTCGAAGGACTTCAAGAACTCGACCCGACGACTCGCGGCGCGGTTGCGGCTCGAAGGCATAGGCGTCGCGGTCGTGCTGTTCCTCGCCGTGGGCAGCGTCACGCTGCTCGTCCTCGCACCGCAAGTACTCGGCGACGCGACGAACGTCATCGTCGACGGCGTGGTGAGCGGGCAAGGCATCGACTTCTCCGAGCTACACCGCTATCTCTTCATCGCGCTCGGGCTCTACGTCACCTCTGCCGCGCTGTCGTTCGCGCAAACGTGGCTGCTCGCGGGTGTCGTGCAGCGCGCCATGTTCCATCTGCGCTCCGACGTCGAAGACAAGCTCAACCGGATGCCGCTGCGCTACATCGACCGCCAGCCGCGCGGCGACATGCTGAGCCGCGTCACCAACGACATCGACAACCTCGCCCAAGCCCTTCAGCAGACGTTGAGCCAGCTGCTCACGTCGACGCTCAGCATCATCGGCGTCACGATCATGATGTTCGTGATCTCGCCGATCCTCGCCGTCGTCGCGCTGATCACCATTCCGATCTCGATCTTCACGATCAAGGCGATCGCGACCCGGTCGAAGGCGAAGTTCATCGACCAGTGGCGTCACACGGGAACGCTGAACGCGCAGGTCGAGGAAGCATTCACCGGCCACTCGTTGGTGAAGGTCTTCGGGCGTCAGCGCGACATCGAAACGCGATTCAACGACAAGAACGAAGAGCTGTTCACCGCGGCCTACCACGCGCAGTTCATCTCCGGTGCCATCCAACCGGCGATGATGTTCCTCGGGAACCTCAACTACGTCGCCATCGCACTGATCGGTGGTCTGCGGGTGGCGTCGGGTCAACTGTCCATCGGTGACATCCAGGCGTTCATCCAGTACTCCCGCCAGTTCACCCAGCCGCTGACGCAACTCGCATCGCTCATCAACGTGATGCAGTCGGGCATCGCGTCGGCCGAGCGGGTGTTCGAACTCCTCGACGCCGAAGAAGAGTCCGAAGACGACCTCACTCCGCTCGAAGACCTCAACCCGCAGGGCCGCGTCGAGTTCGAGAACGTCTGGTTCTCGTACGACCCGGCGAACCCACTGATCGAGGACCTCTCACTCGTCGTCGAACCGGGCCACACCGTCGCGATCGTCGGGCCGACGGGCGCGGGCAAGACCACACTCGTCAACCTGCTCATGCGTTTCTACGAGATCGACGACGGCGTCATCACCCTGGACGGCATCGACATCTCCAAGATGCGGCGGCGCGACCTCCGGTCGAACATGGGCATGGTGCTCCAGGACACGTGGCTGTTCGGTGGCACGATCCGCGAGAACATCGCGTACGGAAACCTCGACGCGACCGAGGAACAGATCCTCGAAGCGGCGCGGGCGACGTACGTCGACCGGTTCGTCCACTCGCTCCCGCACGGGTACGACACCGAAATCGACGACGAGGGCGGCACCGTCAGCGCCGGTGAGAAGCAACTGCTGACGATCGCCCGCGCGTTCCTCGCCAACCCGACGATCCTGATCCTCGACGAGGCGACGAGTTCGGTCGACACGCGTACCGAGGTACTCATCCAGCACGCGATGGCCGCACTGCGCTCGAACCGGACCAGCTTCGTGATCGCGCACCGCCTGTCCACGATCCGCGACGCAGACACGATCCTCGTGATGGAAGCGGGCCAGATCGTCGAGCACGGGAACCACGAAGAGCTCCTCGCGCTCGACGGCGCCTACGCCCGGCTCTACAACGCCCAGTTCGCGGCTCCGGCCGTCGAAGTCGTCTGAAACCCCACCCGCTACCCGGAAGCACGATGTCCTTGACCTCGATCCGCTCCGGGAGCGACCGACCGGCATCATGTGCGACTTCGAGGACGACGACGAGCCGACCACACTCGAACTCGTCGACACCACCTATGAGGTGACCGTCTACGAAGTAACGACCGCCGAGGTCGTGCTGACGAACACGGTCGAGACGAGCACGACCGAGTGCCCGTTCGTCGCGAACATCACGGAGGGCGACACCGAAGAAGTGATCCGGCCGCTCCCCGACGACTCCACCAACGCCGTGAAGGACGCCGTGCTGCCACCGGCGTAAGTGTGCGAGGTACCACCGCCGAATCACCCAGGAGACCGCGGTGCATCTCATCGATGCCGAACTCGCGGCAACCGGCACGGCCACGGTCGTGGATCCTGAACTCGCGGTCGATGGCATCGACGAGATGTTCGACGTCTTCGTCCCCGCGTCGGGTGGTTCACCGGTCGGTGGCAGCGGCCAGACGTTGCTGCTCGAACCGACCGACGCCGCCGCCCGCTGGGTCGTCAGGTTGGAGCCGACGACGGTCACCGTCGTACGCAACGAGGCATCCGCCGACGCCGAGGTGCGCGGTTCGGCTTCCGACTTGTTGTTGTACGTGTGGGGACGCGAGCCGGTCGATGCGGTCGCCATCACCGGCGACCGGGCCGCGAGCGACCTGTTCTACGCGGCCTGCAAGATCTAGCGGGCGCCGACCCTACGGCGACTTGCGCCGTGTGCATCGCAGCGGTCTGATCGCCTGCCAGTACTTCGCCGCGGAGTGGCGCCACAAGGAGGTCGAACTGGCGGCACACAACCTGTTGCAGCTTCTCGACAAGGTCCGAGGCCTCAACTGCAGCAAGCGGGATTCGCGCACGCGCGCCCGACTTCACTTCCGAACGCGGCGTAGTTCTTCACGGGCCGGAGGACGTCGACCGCAGTCGATTCGTCGGCGGCCGGGAGATCTCCTTCGGCGAGCGATCCCCACGCCGCCGGAGGATCGTCGACATCGAAGCGGCGTTGCCCGTCGACGAAGAGCGTCCACATCGGGTGATCAGGAAACGCGTTCGCGCGGAGCACCCACCACGACTTGTCGAAACGGGCGACGATCGGGAACCGCGGGTTGCCCGTCTTCTGCCACGCGGGGTGCGCCCGGTATTCCCTGTATCCCACCCAACCAGCATGCCGGTTCCCGACCCACGTCCGCGCTCAGGTCACCGTGACCTGCACAACGGCCCGGTCGCTCGTCACGCTTTGCACCTCGATCGTGACGGTTTGGTCGTCGCGCGGGAATTGGAGTCGGCTACCGGGCTTGACGTAGTAGGAGCCCGTTGCGCGTAAGGAAGTGGTTGCGGCCCTCCGACAACTGGCCGTGGTACCCGTAGGCAGTCGGAGCGGAGTGGGTGATGAGGACACCCTGCGGCGTCTGGCCCGGCTTGACTTGGCGGAACTCCACGTAGACGTTCTGCGGCTGCCGGTACGACGGGACGGTCGTCGGTCCGGTAACGAACCTCAGCGCGTGCGGCGTCGTCTCGCCCGGCTTCGGCGCGACGACGGCGACTCCAGGCGTGCATATGAGCGCGCGTTCTGGCGCGGACCGCGGATCAGCAACCCGGCGCGGAACGGCAGCTATGCGCCTTCCACGGGGTTGCGCTGCCAGAAGCGGTCCATTTCCTCGCTGTCGAGGTCCACGGTCCACACGCGCTCGGTCTTGCCATCCTTGTCGAACCGATTGATGTAGATCGCACGGTTGTCGAACACGTCGCCGCTCTTCTCGTGTTTGCCCGTCTCCGCCACGAGGGTCACCGCGAACTGATCGTTCGCGAAGACACACGTCCCGACCTGCTTCCACGACTCACCGAAGATCGGAATGAACTTCATAGCCATGTCGACGAAGCTGTCCTTGCCGTCGGTGCGTCGCCACGGGCCCGCGCCGGGACCGTTCTCGAAGATCACATCGTCAGTATTCGAGTCGAGCGCAGTTGCGAAGTCGCCGGCGAGTAGCGCGTCCCAGACACCTTGCGTTCGTGCGGCGCGCTCGGCGTCGTTGATTGTCCAGTTCTCGTCCATGGCCGCACACAATGCCCGCTCTGGCGCTGTTCTGCCAGGAGAGCAGGCCGCACCGATCGACGGGGCGGGAGGGGCTCCACGTCGCCGCCGTCCGCCGTACGCAATCTGAAACCGGGTGAACGTTGACGGACGCGGCACTAGTTGGATGCTGCGACGAGTTCACGGGAGAGGCGGCGGTAAGGGCGCGAGGCGAGGGCGCACAACGAAACGACGATGCCGAAGATGCCGGCCAGCGTGAACATCAGCGCGAGGCCGCGATCCGTTCCCGTGCCGTACCAGTCGCCGATCAACTCGGCACCACGACCGTCGGTCATGAACGGAATGAACACCGCTTCGGCCATCGGCGCCATCAAGAACGCAGTGAGGGGCGACGCCGCGTTCTCGACGAGTTGCGCGAACCCGAACACGCGACCTTGACGCTCGAACGGGATCGACCGTTGCAGCACGGTTTGCTCGGCCGCTTCGATCACCGGCACCAGTGCGAGCCAGATGAGCATCCCGAGCGTGAGCAGCACGATCGACGAGCGCACAGCGAACAGCGAACACACCGTCCAGTTGACGAGGTTGCCCACGACGATCAGGCGCAACGGGTTCGGACCGAGCCCGAAGCGCGCGACGGCGAGACCGCCCCCGATGAACGCGAGGCTGATCACGCCCCAGATCAGTCCCCACTCTTGGACCGACACGAGTGACAACCCGTACGCGTCCATCAACGCCATGAACACGCCGCCGAGCAAGTTGTTGAAGGCGGCCAAGCCGATCACGAAGAACAGGCCCGGGACGGCCCGGATCGCGTCGACGGCGCCGCGTACATCGACGTACTTCTGTCGGCCGTTGACTTCGATCGGCTCGGGCTCAGGTTCCGGAATCGCGATCGTCGCGAGGTGGGCAAGAGCGACGACCGTGAGGATCAACGCGACCGTGTACGCCCATCCCATTCCGAAGAACCCGATGATCAAACCGCTGAACACCGACGTCACCGCGAACGAAACACCGGTGATCGTGCCCACCATGCCGTTGGCACGGTCGCGGCGGGATTCGGGAACGAGCAGCGTCACGCACGTCGAGAGGGCGATGCTGCGCATCATCGCGGCAACTGAACCGAACAACGTGAAGCCGATGAGCAACCAGAACCACGGTCCGCTCATCTGGAGGAGATCGTCGGTGTCGATGGCGACGTACACGATGGTCGCGACCGTGAACGAAATTGTCGACGTCAGCGTCGCCAGCATCATCACCGCGTGTTTGCGGTGTCGGTCGACGTACGTACCGAAGAACGGGCCGAGTACCGCCGACGAGAGGCTGAAGGCGCCACCGATGACGCCGGTCGCGACAACCGACTTGGTTTCGATGTAGACCCAGAACGTCAGCGCAAACCACAGGAACGTGCTGGTAACGCCGCTGATGAGCGTGTTCAGCAGCAGATGCCCGAACACGCGCATCGTCGCGGGTCCGGGCTCCGGGATCTGCACCTCGAGATGCTCGCGTTCGGTCATTGCGTCCACACTCGATACGACTGCGCTACGGGCGAAGATTCATCGAGCACGGTAGCGACTGGACGAACCGCCACCGTGGGCCACGGGGCCCGCGAACGATTCGTACGCCACGCGCCCGATGAGCAGCGTGTCGGCGGCGAGTATTTCGTCGAGCTTGTAGGTCGGTTGCTCCGGGCCCATGGATGGTCCGGCCCGAGCTGCCGTTCAGCCCGGGCATGGAAGTCATGGGCATCGTCGACGCGTGCGGCGCCGGCGCCGAGACGTGGCAGGGACGCCGCGTCGTCGCGATGCCGAAGGGCGCGAACGGCGGATTCGCCGAATACGCGGTGTGCCCGGTCGTCTCGACGTTCGAGATGCCCGACTCGATCCCGTTGCCGGGCGCGGCCGCGTTGTATTTCCCGTTTCATCTCGCGTGGCTCGGGCTGTTCGACCGCGGTGCAACTCGCAGTGAATGCCGGCGCGCGGGTCTTCGCGACCGCGGGCACCGTCGATGAAGTGCACGAAGTACAACGGGCGCTACGTAATGATGGGGTTCGCGTCGAACAAGGTCGTGGCCGACGAACCCTTCCTGGTGCCGCGCCGCATCATGCTCGGCAACCTGAAGCTCTGCGGCGTGATGCTCGCCTACGCGCAGCCGGACATGTCGGAGTTCCTCAAGACGGCAATGGGCTGGAACTTCCCCGCCGCCGCGCTCGGAGAACAGATCATGGGCGAGGTCGTCGAGCTGGTGGCGGCCGGGAAGGTGAAGCCGGTCGTCGGCTCCGTCATCGGTTTCGACGACATCCCGACCGCGATCGAAGCGATGGCGAACCGCGAGACGGTCGGGCGCACGGTCGTCGTCCTCGACTGAGCGTCACCCCCCGGTCGGGCGGGCGATCACGATCTGACGCGACGAAGCGACGACCACGTCGGCGCGGTGCATCACGCCGCGCGTCGTCGGGGTCGACGAGCACGTCGAGCGTGTGCAGGTCGTCGCCGTCGAGGCCGTCGCCGAGCTCTTCGCGTGTGCGGCGCAAGCGCCCGAGCGCGACCTGCCGAGCCACGTCGGGCACCGGCGGGTCGAAGCGCACGCGGGCGATGCGAGAACCGAGGACATCGAACCCGGCCGCGGTGAGCATCGACGGAAGATCGGCCGACTGCACCGAGATGACGCCGTCGCGACCGAGAACGGCGCGGAGCAGGCGCAGGACCGCGACTTCGGCGCCGACATGGTGCAGCGACATCGACGCCCAGATCAGGTCGGCGGGACCGAGTCCGTCGAGCCCGTTGGGTAACTCGGCTTGGTGCGTGCTGACGCGGGCGTCGAGGCCCTGAGCGACGGCCCGCCGCCGCGCCCGTTCGAGCATCGCCGGCGAACCGTCGACCGCGACCACATCGGCTTCGGGAAACACTCGGGCGAGCTCGCACGTACCGACGCCAGGGCCACTGCCGATGTCGACGATGTGGCGAACCGGTGGCGCGTCACCCCGCAGCTCGGTGACCCAAGCCGCGGTGTCGGTCACATACGCGAGGAGCAGTTCGCCTTCGAGTTCGGTGAGCGCCGCCATGCGTTCCCAGTCGACCTCGCCCATGTGCCCGTGCCCGTGCCCGTGCGCGTGCTTGCTCATGCGGAGAGATCTTGCCGCATTCCTGTCGCTGACCACGGCAAAGCGAGAGGTCGGGCATCGGCCCGATGGCGGGGTCATTTCGCGTAGAGCGTGGGGGCCGAACGGCACATTTCCGCGACAAGCGATTCATTGTCGTTGAGCGTTTCGTTCGAAATCGGCACCAACTCGGGTAGACCGAACCCCAGCGCGCACCGCGCGACGGAGGAGAGACCGTGACGGAACGCAAGGTTGGTCGGCGCCGGTTGGGCGCGTTGTTCGTGAGTGTCGTCACCTGTGCGGGGTTGGCCGCGGGCGCCGTCGGCACTTCACCGGCCGCCGCGGCCGACCTCGACGCGGTCCAGCTCGACGTCGCGCCCTTTGCGTCCGGCTTGTCGGACCCGGTCGCGATCGCATTCCGAGCCGGCGACAACCGCCTGTATGTCGCCGAGCAGCCGGGAACGGTCCGCATCGTCAGCACGACTGGCGTTGTGTCGCCTACTGCCGTACTCGCGCTGACGGTTGGGTCCGGCAGCGAACGCGGTCTCCTCGGGCTCACGTTCTCACCCGACGGCACGAAGTTGTACGTCGACTACACCGAGTCCGGTGGCGACATCACTGTTGCCGAGTACACGATGGCGGGCGACGTCGCGACTGTGTCGTCGCGTCGTGAACTGCTGCGCATCGAGCACAGCGCGCGCGGCAACCACAACGGCGGCCAGATCGTCACCGGCCCCGACGGCATGCTCTACATCGCCACCGGAGATGGCGGCGGCGGCGGCGACCCCGACCAGAACGGCCAAGACCTCAACGAGTTGCTCGGGAAGATCTTGCGCATCGACCCGGCGCCGTCGGCGACGTTGCCGTACACGATCCCGGCCGACAACCCGTTCGTCGGCCAGGCGAACCGGCGGGGCGAGATCTGGATGTACGGGTTGCGCAACCCGTGGAAGTTCTCGTTCGACCGCCTGACCGGCGAGATGTTGATCGCCGATGTCGGTCAGGGCGAGTACGAAGAGGTCGACCTCGCGGCCGCGGGTGAGAAGGGTTCGAACTGGGGTTGGAACCTGCGCGAAGGATTCCATCCCTACAACGGCGGCGCGCAACCGCCCAACGGCAAGAACCCCATCTTCGAACTGTCCCACGACGACGGCTACTGCGCGGTCATCGGCGGTCACGTGTACCGCGGCTCCGCGATCGCGAACCTCGACGGCGCGTACGTGTACACGGACCTGTGCGCGTCGAATATCGCGGCGTGGGCCGACGGCGCACAGCGCGACTTCCCGCAGACGTTCAGTTCGCCCACCACGTTCGGTGAAGACCACAGCGGGGAGTTGTACGTCGGCGCGCTCGACGGAACGATTTCGAAACTCGTGCCGGTTCCCGGTGGGCCGGCGACCGTCTCTGCCGGCGATCAGTCGATGCTCGAAGGGAACACCGGGATACGGAAGATGACCTTTGCGGTCACGCTCTCGGAACCGGCTGACGCGCCGGTGACGGTGCGCTACGCAGTCACGAGCGGCACGGCCACGGGCGGACCGAGCAAGAAGCCGGGGGTCGACTTCAGGACCATGACCGGAACGCTGCGCTTCCCGAAGGGTTCGGCATCCAAGACGGTCATGGTGTCGGTCTTCGGCGACACCGCACCCGAACCCGACGAGACGTTCGCGATCACGCTGTCGAACCCGACCGGCGGTTACAGCTTGGGGCGCGCGGTCGGGTCCGCCACCGTGTTGAACGACGACGGCGGAGCGGGAGGCGCAACTATCGGCGTGGGTGACGCCGCCATCGTGCCCGCCTCGAGCGGTCAGCAGAACCTGGTGGTACCGGTCACGCTCTCCGAAATCGCACCGGCGGTGTTCACGGTCACGTACACGATCACACCCGGCACCGCGACCCACAGTTCGAGTGCTTCCGGTGGCGGCGACTTCGGCGGACCGCTCTCGGGGACGTTGAAGTTCAATCGAAGCACGTGGCGCAAGAACGTGTCGGTGCCGATCTGGTCGGCGGCCGACATCGACGTCGACGTCGACGTCGACAAGACGTTCACGATCACGCTGACCGGCGTCAACCCCGCGGGCGTCACCGTGGCGCGCGCCACGGGAACCGGAACGATTCTCGACAACTGAACGCTCTTCGTTATGTCCGCCGCGCCGTAATCAGCCACGCAGCGGATCCGAACAGCACACCGTCGGCCTGTTCGTGGGCATCGATGGTCTTACGCAGCGCGGCGAGCACTTCCGCGCGACCGCCGTCGTCGAGGTCGTGCGTCAGCCCTTGGACGATGCCGAGCGTCTGCATGAACGCGAACGCGTCGTCGGCGTCGGAGCCGAACTCGATGGGCTCGTCGACCGCTTCGAAGTCGATGTGGTCGTAGCCGGCGGCGGTCAGGATTCCGCTCGCGCGATCCGGGTCGGCGAGGGAGAACGGTGTCGGCGCGTCGGGGGGTGGTGTCGGGAGTTCGCGCCCGAGCGCCGGCGACGCGCGCCACGCCGGGTTTCCGCCGCTCGAAGGAGAGGATCTGGTCGCTCACAGGGCCGACGGGAACGCCTTAGCACGGGTCAACCCCCCGCCATGCGGTTCACCACATATGTGCTGAAATGCATCCGTGGAGATCCGATACCACCCGTTGTTCGAGCGATGGCTCGAGGAGCTGGCGGAGGCCGACCAGGAAGTCTTCGGAGAGGTGATGGCACTACTGACCGCGTTGGAGCAGCACGGACGAGACCTCAACGACGACACGCGCGAGGAATCACATTCCGATCGTCACCGCGCGCTCCGATCTCCATGCCCTCCGGAGACACCCGCTACCCAGAGCACGCCGTTATGCGATGGATCCGCCGGTGCTGCGGATCATCTATGGCTACTGCCGCAGCACCGGCGGATCCATCGCATAACGGCGTGCTCTGGGT
>JAWXCJ010000014.1:0-11015 GCA_034408875.1 Actinomycetota bacterium | reverse complement strand
GTGTCCGCCCGCTGGGAACAGGGCGGTCTGAAGTTTGCGCTCACCTACACGTGTGTCGCGGCCGCCGACGACGACGAGGTCGCCGACGCCGCCACCGGCAAGCGCAGCGCGATCGCGGCGCTGGCCCGGGTCGTGAGCGAACGCCTGTCGGCGCTACCTTCGGGCGTGTGACACCCGAGCCCGAGCCCGGCGACGAACTCCCCGAGGACCTCGACGTCACGGCCTACATCGGGCCCTACGTGTTTCCCGACATCAAGCGCCGGCGGCTCGCCGGCATCATCTACGTCGTCGTCGCGGCCGGATGTCTCTGGGCCGGACTCGCGTACGGCAACGACGGGTTCCTCTTCGCCGCCGCGCTGCTCACGCTCATCGCGGGGTACCACTTCCTCACCGCGTGGCCCTTGCGCATCGACCAGACCGAAGCCCTCGCGACCGCGAGCCGCACGGTTGGGTTTCCGGTCGGCCACGCGTCCGCGCAACTCGCATGGCGCGGACTCCGCAGCCGCCCGACGTGGCGCATCCTGGTGTACAGCGCCGACGACCCCCCGAGCATCCGCGGCCTGGTCGAACTCGACGCCGTCGACGCGGAGGTGCTCGGCGAGTACACCGAGAACAACCCCGAGGACTGGTCGAAGTTCAACCTGTCGTAGCGGCGAGCTACGGCGCGGCCTTCAACCCGGCGACGATCTTGTCGACCAGGTGGGCCGGAACCGGGTCGTAGTGCGAGTGCGAGACGGTGAAGCGACCCCGACCGCCCGTCATCGAGCGCAGGTCGATCGCGTAGCGCAGGATTTCGGACGTCGGCACCGTCGCGACGATCTCGACTTCGCCGCGGCCGAGGGCACCCGACCCCTGGATGCGGCCGCGCTTGGAGTTGAGGTCGCCCATGATGTCGCCCTGGTTTGCCTCGGGCACGATGACGACGAGTTCACTCACCGGTTCGAGGAGGAGAGATCCCGCTTTCTGCATCGCCTCTTTGAGGCCGAGCGACGCGGCGGTCTTGAACGCCATCTCCGAACTGTCGACCGAGTGGTGCTTGCCGTCGAACACCGTGACGCGCAGGTCCACGATCGGGAAGCCGAGGGCGCCGCCGTGCTCCGCGGTCTCGACGATGCCCTTCTCGACCGCCGGGATGTAGTTGCGGGGGATGACGCCGCCGACGATCTTGTCGACGAACTCGATACCCCCACCGCGTTCCTGCGGTTCGACGCGCAGCCACGCGACTGCGAACTGGCCGTGACCGCCGCTCTGCTTCTTCACCTTGCCCTCGGCTTCGGCTTCACCCGAGATGGTTTCGCGGTACGCCACGCGCACCTCTTCGGTTTCGACTTCGACGCTGAACTTGCGCGCCAGCTTCTCGACGGCGATCGACAAGTGCGTCTCGCCCATGCCGTGCAGCAGCGTCTGATGGGTTTCCGCGTTGCGTTCGACGACGAGCACCGGGTCCTCGGCCTGGAGACGGTGCAGCGCGTTCGCCAGCTTGTCCTCGTCGCCCTTGGCCTTGGCTTTGATCGCAACGGCCAGCAGCGGCGCAGGGAGCGTGAACGGCTCCACATCGATCGCGGCGCCTTTCGCGGCGAGGATGTCGCCGGTGCCGACGTCGGCCAGCTTCGCGACGGCCGCGATGTCGCCCGCGGCGACTTCGTCGACCTGGTCCTGCTCCTTGCCCCGCATCGTGAACAGCTGGTGCATGCGCTCGTCGGTCTTCGTGCGCAGGTTCACCAGCACTTCGTCGTGCGCCACTCGGCCCTGCACGACCTTGAACAGGTTCACGTGCCCGACGTACGGGTCGACGAGCGTCTTGAACACCTGCACCGCGTCGGCGCCCGAGGACTGGGCCGGGGGCGGGCCCTCCTCGATGAGGAAGTGGGCGAGCCGGTCGATGCCGATCAGTTTCGTCGCGCTGCCGCAGAGCACGGGGAACACCGACGCGCTCGCGACACCCGCGGCGAGGGCCTTGGCCAGCTCGTGGGTCTCGATCTTCTCGTCGGCGAGGTAACGCTCCATGAGATCGTCTTCGCCGACCACGATGCCCTCGATGAGCGCGTCGTGAATCTCGTGCTCCTCGTGCGCCTGCGCGTCGGGGATCTCGCCCTCGACGCCCACAGGCTTGTCGCCCGAGTACGTCACCGCGACGTCGTTGAGCAGTTCGATGACGCCGCGCAACTCTGCCTCTTCGCCGATCGGGAGCTGCAGTGGCGCGACACCCGTGCCGAACTTTTCCTTGAGCTGATCGAGCGTGCGCTGGAACGACGCGCGTTCGCGGTCGAGTTTGTTGACGAAAATCGCGCGGGGGAGTCCGCGCTGTTGCGCCATCTTCCACGCGACCTCGGTCTGCACTTCGACACCTTCGACCGCGGAGATCACGAACAACGCGAGGTCGGCCGCCTGCAACGCCGCGGCGACGTCGCCGACGAAGTCGGCGTAGCCGGGCGCGTCGAGCAGGTTGACCTTGTGGCCCTCGAGTTCGAACGGTGCCAGCGCCAGCGACACGGAGTGCCGGCGCCGTTGTTCTTCGGCCTCGAAGTCGGTGACCGTCGAGCCGTCTTCGACCCGTCCGATCCGGGTCGTGACGCCGGCGGCGAACAGCAACGCCTCCGCCAGCGAGGTCTTTCCGGCCCCACCGTGGCCCACCAGGGCAACGTTGCGGATATTGGCGGTCGGGAACGTCTTCAACGGGCCCCCCGGGTCGATGCGTCGCGAAGGCCGGATTCTAGGAACGGACGGGTCGATGCGACCAGAGCTCCCTCCCGTGGCTGGTACCCTGACTCGAGTGCTCGCGGACGCGAGCACCCATTCGAGCCCGTTCAGGAGTCCACATGCTCGACCGACGCTGGCGCACCCGCGTGGAGCGAGGTCTCGCTCCCGCCGGTGAGCGACTGCGCCGCATCGGGGTCACTCCCGATGCACTGACCGTTTTCGGTCTCCTCGCATCGGTCGCGACTGCGGTGCTCATCGGCACCGGCCACCTCGGGTGGGCCGTCGTCGGTGTCATCGTGGCCGGGGTTGCCGACCTGCTCGACGGCGCCATCGCGCGCGGGAGCGGTCAGACCAGCCCCCGCGGTGCGTTCTTCGATTCTGTCGCCGACCGCGCGTCCGACGCGTTGCTGCTGGGCGGTGTCGCCTGGTACCTCGCGGGCGAGTCGGCCCACATGGCCCTGCTCGCCTACGCAGTTGCCGCGTTCTCGATGCTCATCTCGTACGAGCGGGCCCGGGCCGAGGCACTCGGCATCAACGCCCGCGGCGGGCTCATGGAGCGCGCCGAGCGCTTCGTGTTCCTTGCGATCGGGCTCGCGTTCGACATCTTGATCCCCGTCATGTGGATCATGCTCGCCCTCACCGCGTTCACCGCGGCCGACCGTTTCCGCCGGGTCTACCGCCAGGCCGACCGGCCGCCCCAACGCCCGCATACGCGCCGGCGCCGTGACACCGAGACCAGCCGCCCGGCCCTGCGCGAGTGGTGGGCTGCCCGGCGCGACGACACCACCCGGACGCGACGCGTACACCCGACCACGCGCCGCCGCGCTCGTCCCTGAACGGTGCCCGGCGGGAAGGGACGGCTCACCTACCTCGGGTTCAGGGCCGGGTCAGCAGTCGCGCAACATGTGCCGTACACGTTCGGTGCCGCGATCGCGCGCGCCGGCGGCCGGGTCGCGCACCGCACGATGACGGGGCGGCGGTTGATGTCGACCCGGCACCAGCGCCGTGCCGGCGTCGCCGATGTCGACGCCGCGGTGCGTGGCGCATTCGACTCGTACGCCCGCTACTACTACGAACTGCTGCGCCTGCCGGGCGACATTCGCCGCGGTGATGTGCTGCCCTACATCCACTCGGAGGGTTACGAACACATCGAGGCCGCGCTCGAACGCGGCAACGGTGTCGTCATGGTGCTGCCGCACCTCGGCGGGTGGGAGAATTCCGCGGCGTGGATGCACAGTCTCGGCCACGTCCCGGTCGCGGTCGTCGAGCCGCTCGAGCCGCCCGAGCTCTACGAATGGTTCGAGCATCAGCGCCGCCTGCTCGGCGTCGAGATCGTGCCCCTCGGCCCCGACGCATCGTCGCGGCTCGTGAAGGCCCTGCGCGCGAATCGCCTCGTGTGCCTGCTGAGCGACCGCGACATCACCGGCGACGGGGTCGACGTCGAGTTCTTCGGCGAGCGCACGACCCTCCCGGGTGGGCCGGCAACGCTGGCCCTGCGCACGGGGGCGACACTGCTGCCCGCCGCGGCGTACTTTCGTCCCGGCCGCGAGTACGACATGGTGATCCGGCCGCCGGTTCCCGTCGAGCGCGAGGGCCGGCTGCGAGAGGACATCGCCCGGATCACCCAACTGGTGACGAACGAGCTGGAAATGTTGATCCGCCGAGCCCCGGAACAGTGGCACCTGATGCAACCGAACTGGCCGAGCGACCGCGCCGCGCTCCAGGACGCCGCGGCCGAAGGCGCGGCGTAGCGCCATGCGGGTCGTGATGACGTGCCCGTACTCCATGTCGCGGCCCGGCGGTGTCCAGGGGCAGATCCTCGGCCTCGCACGCGAACTGCGCCGCCGGGGTATCGACGTGCGCATCCTCGCCCCGTGCGACGGACCCCCGCCCGAACCCGGTGTCGTCTCCGTCGGCCCCACCGTCGAATGGGACTCCAACGGTTCCGTCGCTCCGATCGCGCCCGGCCGCGCGGTCGCGCGGCGCACGGCCGAGGCCATCCGTTCGATCGAACCCGATGTCGTGCACCTGCACGAACCCGCAGTGCCCGGCGCGTGCCTGAGCGCGTTGATCGGGTTCAACGGACCGATGGTGGGCACCTTTCACGCGTCGGGGGAGTTGCTGCACCAGTGGGCGCGTCCGGCGATGCGGGCGATGATGGCGCGCCTCACGATTCGCGTCGCGGTCTCCGAAGCGGCGCGCGAGACCGCGTACGAGAACTGGAACGGCGACGACTACGTCGTGCTGTGGAACGGCATCGAGATCGAGCGCTTCGCGAACGCGCACCCGACACCGTCGAACCGGCCGGCCGTGATGTTTCTCGGCCGCCACGAACCGCGCAAGGGATTGGCGGTCCTCCTCGACGCGTGGCGCGGCATCGACCGCGACGCGGTGCTGTGGGTCGCGTCGACCGGACCGCAGACCAAAGAGCTGAAAGGTCGCAAGGTTCCCCGCGTCGAGTGGCTCGGGAGCATCAACGACACCGAGAAGGAGCAGCGGCTGCGCGGCGCTACGGTGTACTGCGCGCCGTCGCTCGGTGGTGAGTCGTTCGGTGTCGTCCTGCTCGAAGCCATGGCGGCCGAGACGCCGATCGTCGCGTCGGCGATCGACGGGTACGAGAACGTGGCCCGGGCCGATCGCGAAGCGCTGCTGGTGCCGCCCGGTGACAGCGACGCTCTCCGCGACGCGCTGCGGCGCATGCTCGACGACGCACCCCTGCGCGACAAGTTGGTCGCGGCGGGCGAGACCCGGGCCGCCGAACTCTCGATGGCGCGCCTCGCCGACCGCTACATCGAGCTCTACGAGCGCGCCCGGACCCCGGTGCCCCGTTCGTAGCCGGCTTCTCCGGGCGACCACGTAGCGTGACCCGACGGACCCGCGGCCGGTGCCGGGGTTCGAGCGGCGCCGCTCCCTAGACTGACGCCGTGCTCATCGGAATCATCGTTCTCGTCGTGATCGTGCTGGCGGTGATCGTTTTCGTCGTCATGTACAACGGGCTCGTCAAGTTGCGGAACCGCATCGACAATGCGTGGTCGCAGATCGACGTCCAGTTGCAACGCCGGCACGACCTCATTCCGAATCTCGTCGAAACCGTCAAGGGGTACGCGTCACACGAGCGCGAGACGCTCGAGAACGTGGTGCAGGCGCGCAACCAGGCGGTGCAGGCCCAAGGTCCCGCCGCGCAGGCGCAGGCCGAGAACGTGCTGACCGGCGCGTTGCGGCAACTGTTCGCCTTGTCGGAGGCGTATCCCGACCTGAAGGCCAACACGAACTTCCTCCAGTTGCAGGAGGAACTGACCTCGACCGAGGACCGGGTCGCGTACTCGCGGCAGTTCTACAACGACACTGTCCTGAAGTACAACAACAAGATCCAGACCATCCCCTCGAACGTCATCGCCGGAATGTTCAACTTCTCCGAGCGCGAATACTTCGAGGGCGAAGACCAGGCGCGCGAAGTTCCGCGTGTCGAGTTCTGAGCTGAACTAACGCAACGTGTACGAACAGATCGCGGCGAACAAGCGCCGCAGCGCGTTCCTGATCTTCATCTTTGCCCTGATCGTCGCGGGCGTTGTCGTCGCCATCAATTTCCTGATCAGTGGGGGCGTCGTCGGGTTCGTGATCGCGGCGGTCATCGCGATCACGCTCTCGTTCGTCTCGTACTTCAACAGCGACAAGGTCGCGCTCCGCATGAGTCGTGCCCACCCGGCCGACCCGCGTGAGTACGCCCGCTACCACAACCTCGTCGAAGGCCTGTGCATCGCGAGCGGGCTTCCGAAGCCGGCGCTCTACATCGTCGACGACGCGGCGCCCAACGCCTTCGCGACGGGCCGCAATCCGCGCCACGCCGCACTGGCGGTGACCACCGGCCTGCTCGAGAAGATGAACCGCGTCGAACTCGAAGCCGTACTCGCGCACGAGTTGAGTCACGTGAAGAACTACGACGTGCTGGTGATGACGATCGCGGTCACCATGGTCGGCATCATCGCCCTGATGGCCGACTTCTTCCTGCGGTTCATGTTCTGGGGCGGCATGCGCAACAACCGCGACAACCAGAACAACAGCCCGCTCGGGCCCCTTTTCGGCATCATCGGGGTCGTGCTCCTCGTCTTCGCCCCGATCATCGCCCGCTTGATGCAGTTCGCCGTGAGCCGCCAGCGCGAATATCTTGCCGACGCCTCGGGCGTACAGCTCACGCGCTACCCGCCGGGGTTGATCTCGGCCCTCAAGAAGCTCAAGGACGACACGACCGTGGTGCACGCGGCGTCGAAGGCGACCGCGCACCTCTGGATCGAAGAGCCGCTCGAGGTCGAGAAGCAGAGCATCTCGACCAAGTTCAACCGCATGTTCGCCAGTCACCCCCCAATCGACGATCGCATCGCCGCCCTCGAGGCGATGTAGGCCAGGACCTCGTCCTTGACCAAAGCAAAGGTTTCCATGATTCGCCACCGCTCCCGCTGCGTCCGTTACCTCGTCCCGCTCCTCGTCGGCGCGCTCGCACTCGGCGCGTGCGGCGGCGGCGACGATGACGACGAGGCGGCCGACACCGACAAGACCACGACCACACGCGAAGCGACGACGACCACGACCGTTGTCCCGGTCATCGCGCCGCTGACCGGGCTGGTCGAACCGACCGGCGAGTCTCTGAACCGCGGTCCGCTGTGGGTGAAGATCGACAACAACCAGCAGACGAAGCGGCCACCCCAAGCCGGCCTCGACGTCGCCGACGTCGTGTACGAGGAGCCCATCGAACGCGTTGCCACGCGATTCCTCGCGCTGTTCCACTCGACGCTGCCCGAACGCATTGGACCAGTGCGTTCGACGCGATTCCTCGACCCGGGCATCGTGTGGCACGTCGGTGGCCTGTACGTGTTCTCGGGTGGTACCCCTCCGAAGGTTGCCGCGATCCGCGAGTCGCCGGTACAGACGGTCGACGAGAATGGCCTCCAGAATTCTGACGCGCGTCAGCGCGACTCGAACTTCAGTGCGCCGCACAACCTCTTCTTCTCGCCCGCGACGTTGCTCGCGTGGGACGAGATCGCCGACCAGACACCGCCCGAACCGCTGTTCTCGTTCCTGGGCGGTGGCGCGACGTTCGCCGGCGATGCGGTCAGCGTCGTCGAGATCCCCAGCTACTCGAAGGCGCGTTACACGTGGGACGCGACCGCCGGTGGGTGGAAGCGCGAAGCCCAGCTGTACACCGGTCGGGGCGTCGAAGCGCACATCGCCGAGTCGGGTGCGCAGATCACGCCGACCAACATCATCATTCAGAACATCGGCTCCATTCGCGACAACACCGACGACAAGTCGCTTGTCACGGGCGAAGGCGACGCGTGGGTGTGCTCGCAGGGCAAGTGCACGAACGGGACCTGGTCCCGCTCCGACCTCGACGCGAACACGACGTTCACCGATGCGAACGGAACCGAGATCGAACTGACACCGGGGACGACCTGGGTCCACTTCATCGAGAGCGGCGCCCCCACGATGACGCCGTAACGAGGCACGCCCGAGGCCCTGTGTCTGGGGCGGGGAGTGCCCTCCGGGGGCTTTTTCGCTCCAAACGCCGCCGGGGTGGTCGGTAGACTCGCCTCACCGTGCGGACGCAGCGAAGTCCCGCGAGCCGAACGCCTCCAGGACGGGAGCGAAGGGAGCCATAGAAATGGCCGACGAGCGCACCACCGGCACCGCCCGCGTCAAGCGCGGGCTTGCCGAAATGCTGCGGGGCGGCGTCATCATGGACGTCGTCACGCCCGAGCAGGCGAAGATCGCCGAAGACGCGGGCGCCGCGTCGGTGATGGCACTCGAGCGAGTCCCTTCCGACATCCGGCGCGACGGCGGTGTGGCGCGCATGAGCGACCCGTCGATGATCGAAGGCATCCAGGCCGCGGTGACGATCCCGGTGATGGCCAAGTGCCGCATCGGCCACTTCGCCGAAGCGCAGGTGCTCCAGGCACTCGGTGTCGACTACGTCGACGAGTCCGAAGTGCTCACGCCCGCCGACGAGGCCAACCACGTCGACAAGTGGGCGTTCACGGTTCCGTTCGTGTGCGGTGCAACCAACCTCGGCGAGGCGCTGCGCCGCATCAGTGAGGGCGCCGCACTTATCCGCTCGAAGGGCGAAGCGGGGTCGGGCAACATCGTCGAAGCGGTGCGGCACCTGCGGTCGATCCTCGGTGACATCGAGAAGCTGAAGGTCGCGCGCCCCGAGGAACGGTACGCGTGGGCCAAGGAACTGCGTGCGCCGATCGACCTCGTCGAAGAGGTTTCGGCGCGTGGCGAGCTGCCGGTCCCGTTGTTCTGTGCGGGTGGCATCGCCACGCCCGCCGACGCGGCATTGGTGATGCAACTCGGTGCGCAGACGGTGTTCGTCGGAAGCGGCATCTTCAAGTCGTCCGATCCCGCGAAGCGCGCCCGCGCCATCGTCGAGGCCACGACGCACTACGAAGACGCGGAGATCGTGGCCAAGGTGTCGCGCGGGCTCGGCGAAGCGATGCGGGGCGAGGAGATCGCAGCGCTCGACGTGAAGCTGTCCGAGCGCGGCTGGTGAAAATCGGGATCCTTGCGCTGCAGGGCGCGTTTCGCGAACACGCGGAAGCGCTGCACGCATTGGACGCCGAGGTCACCTTCGTCAAGCGGCCGCAACATCTGGCGGGTATCGACGCGATCGTGTTGCCGGGCGGGGAGTCGACGACGATCGACAAGCTGCTCGACAGCTCCGAACTCCGCGGCCCGTTGGCTGACGTGCTCGCCGAGGGGTTGCCCGCGTTCGCGACGTGCGCGGGCCTGATCGTCTGCGCACGTCAGGTCGTCGACGGCCGTCCGGACCAGCAGCCGCTCGCGGTGCTCGACGTCGTCGTGCGCCGCAACGGGTACGGCCGCCAGCGGGAGTCGTTCGAGGCGCCGCTCGCCGTGGTCGGCCTCGCCGGCGGCACGTTCCCGGGTGTGTTCATTCGGGCCCCGAAGATCGAGCAGGCCGGAAGTGCGGTCGAGGTCCTCGCCGCGCACGAAGACGTGCCCGTGTTCGGGCGCCAGGGGAACGTTTTCTTCTCGTCGTTCCACCCCGAGCTCGCGAACGACCTACGGTTGCACCAACTGTTCCTCAGCGAGGTGGGCTGATGTCGGGTCACTCGAAGTGGCATTCGATCAAGCACAAGAAGGGCGCCGCCGACGCGAAGCGCGGGAAATTGTTCGCGGTGCTGATCCGCCAGATTGAAGTCGCAGCGCGGTCGGGTGGCGGAGACCCCGAGTCGAACGCGACGCTGCGCACGATGGTCACGAAGGCGCGCGACAACTCGGTACCGCTCGACACGATCCAGCGCGCGATCAAGCGCGGTACCGGCGAGGAAGAGGGTGTCACCTACGAGTCGGTGGCGTACGAGGGCTATGCGCCCGGTGGCGTCGCGTTGATCGTGCAGGCACTCACCGACAACCGGAACCGCACGTCGGCCGAGATCAAGAACATCTTCAGCCGCAACGGCGGTTCGTTCGCGGAGCCGGGCGCGGTGTCGTGGCAGTTCGAACGCAAGGGCGTGTTGCAGCTCGAGCGAAAGATCGTCGAGGAAGACGACCTCATGTTGCTCGCCGCCGATGCCGGGGCCGAGGACATCGAAGATCTCGGCGACCTCTGGCAAGTCACCACGCCGCCCACCGAACTGCACGCGGTGCGCACCGCAATCGAGGAAGCGGGTCTCACGGTGAAGTCGGCCGACCTCACGATGATTCCGACCACCGTCGTCGCGTTGGACGAGGAGGGTCCGGCCAAGCAAGTGCTGCGCCTCATGGACGCACTCGAAGATCACGACGACGTCGAAGCGGTGTACGCCAACTTCGACATCCCCGACGCGGTACTGGAAGCGGTGTCTGCATGATTCAGGTTGGCGAAGCGGCTCCGGAGTTCACGCTCCCCGGTATCGAGAAGGGGGAGCGGCGCGACTTCAGCCTCTCCGAGTTCCGCGGCCGCAAGGTCGTGCTCGCGTTCTACCCCGGCGACTTCACACCCGGGTGAACGCGTCAGTTCTCCTCGTACCGTGACGATGCAGCACGGTTCGAGGCCGCCGGCGCGGTCGTGCTCGGCATCTCTCCCCAAGCCGTCGACTCCCACGAAAAGTGGGCCGCCAAACTCGACCTGCCCTTTGCGCTGCTTGTCGACACCGAGAAGCAGGTGATCGCGGCGTACGGCGTTGGTGCGCCGATCGTCGCCGTACGCCGCTCGGTGTTCGTCGTCGATCCCGAGGGTGTCGTGCGTTACGCCGACCGCAAGCTCCTGGGCGCAACGTTTGTCTCGGCCGCCACGATGGTCCCGATCCTCGAGCAGCTGT
>JAWXCJ010000013.1:0-2753 GCA_034408875.1 Actinomycetota bacterium | reverse complement strand
GCGATGGCGCCGTCGTCACCGACCGGAACCCAGTCGTCGGCCACCGCGCGCGCACCCGCCAGCAACGGCGCGAACGCGGCGACCGCGACGATCGCGAAGAACACCCACCCCAGAGGCCGACCCCGCACGGGGAGGATGCTAGGTGGACGCGATCGCGACGGGTTCGGCGGCCGCCCGCGCGTGGTAGCTCGACCGCACCAACGGGCCCGCCTCCACGTGACGGAAACCGAGCGACCGGGCGAATTCGCCGAGCCCGTCGAACTCGTCGGGGTGCCACCATTTCACGACCGGCAGGTGCTGCGTCGACGGGCGGAGATACTGGCCGATCGTCAGGATGTCGACGCCGACGGCGCGCAGGTCGGTGATCGCGGCGCGCAATTCGTCGACCGTCTCACCCATACCGAGGATGAGTCCCGACTTCGTCGTCAGCCCCGCGTCCTTCGCACGCGCGAGCACCCCGAGCGACCGGGCGTACCCGGCCGACGGCCGCGCCACCCGTTGCAAGCGGGCGACCGTTTCGAGGTTGTGATTGAGCACGTCGGGACGGGCATCGAAGATCGACTGCAACGACGCGGCGTCGCCCTTGCAGTCGGCGATCAACAACTCGACCCGCGTCTCCGGGCTCACGGCCCGAATCGCGTGCACCGTCTCGGCGAAGATGTGCGCGCCGCCGTCAGGCATGTCGTCGCGTGCGACGCACGTGATGACCGCGTGCGCGAGCCCCATTGTGCGCACGCCTTCGGCCACCCGCCGGGGTTCGTCCTCGTCGGCCGCGAGCGGCTTGCGGGTGTCGACCTGGCAGAACCCGCACGCACGCGTGCACCGGTCGCCGAGGATCATGAACGTGGCCGTGCGGTCGGCCCAGCACTCGTAGATGTTCGGGCACCCGGCCTCTTCGCACACCGTGTGCAGCTCGAGCCCCTTCACGAGCCGCTTCGTTTCGATGTAGCCCTCGTCGAATTTGGCGCGGATGCGCATCCACTCCGGGCGCGCCTCGGTCGTGGGCACGCCCCCGCCGATTCCGCGGCGCCACGCGACGTCTTGGCGTTCGACGTCGCGGTGTCCGAACACTTCGGCGAAGTGGTCGATGACGGCACCAACGACTGACTTCATGTCAGGCGCTTCGCCACCGAGCACGCGCGCCATCGACGTGACGCCGCGGTCGGCGATGCCGCACGGGACGATGTTGGAGAACATCGTCATGTCGGGGTCGACATTCAGCGCGAAGCCGTGCCGGGTGCGACCGCGCGCGACGCGCACGCCGATCGCCGCGATCTTCTCGTCGTCGACCCACACGCCCGTGTAGCGCGGAATCCGTTCGGCCTTGATGTCGAAGTCGGCGAGCACCGCGATGAGGACATCTTCGAGGTGCCGTACGTACGCGACGACGTCGCGTTGCCCCGCCCGCCATTCGGCGAGCGAGATGATCGGGTAGCCGACGAGCTGGCCGGGGCCGTGGTACGTGACGTCGCCACCCCGGTCGGCCTCCAGCAGGTCGGCGCCGACCGACGCGGGCTCGCACAGGATGTGTTCCTCATGCGCACTCGACCCGAGCGTGTACACGTGCGGGTGCTCTTGCAGGAGCAGGTAGTCGTCGACGCCGTGCGCGTGCACGGCGCGCTGCAGCGCCTCGGCCTCCGCGTACGGAACCGAGCCGAGCCACCGGGCACGGAGAGGAGAAGTCACGCGAGTTCAGGTTCCCAATCGCGCGTCTCGAGCACGTTGCGCATCTCGTTGAGGAACGAGGCCGCGTATGCGCCGTCGAACGCGCGGTGGTCCCACGCGAGCGCGAGGAAGCCGACGTGGTGGATTGCGATCGAGTCTTCGCCGTCGGGCCCTTCGACCACGACCGGCTGCTTGGTGACCGCATCGGTCGCGAGGATTGCGACCTGCGGCTGGTTGATGATCGGCAACGTCAGCGTGGTACCGAACGGCCCCATGTTGGTGATCGTGAAGGTGCCGCCGACCACATCGTCGGGTCCGAGCTGCTTGGCGCGGGCGCGGGTCGCCAGATCGCGGATCTCGCGCGCGATGAGCCGCAGCCGCTTGCCGTCGGCGTTCTTCACGACGGGCGCAATGAGCCCCTTGAACTCGAGATCGACCGCAATGCCGAGCCCGACATCGCGGTGCACGACGAGGCTGTCGCCGTCGATGCTCGCGTTCACGTGCGGGTAGTCGTGCACGACGTCGGAGAACGCGCGCACGATGAACGGCAGGTAGGTGAGCGCGAACCCTTCGGTGGCCTTCCACTCGGCGTTGTGGGCCCGACGCACCCGTTCGATGCGTTCGAAGTCGACCCGCACCGACGTGTACACGTGCGCGCTCGTCGCCTTCGACCGCACCATGTGCTCGGCCGTGCGGCGCCGGATGTTGTCGAAGGGCACGACGACGTCGCCCACACCCGGTGCGATCGGCGCGGGTGCGGGAGCCGCGGCAGGTGCCAATCCCGGCGCGGCCGGTGCCGCGGGCGCGGTGCGGACCGCGGGAGCCGACTTGGCCGCGGCCAACACGTCGTTACGCGTGATGCGCCCACCCTCGCCCGTGCCGGTGATGGAGCCCGGGTCGAGGCCCTGTTCGGTGATGAGGCGGCGCACGATCGGCGACGCGACGACACCGCCGCCACCGTTGGGCGCGCCGCCCGTCGGCGCGACCGGCGCGGCGGCAACCCGCACGGGTTCGGGTGCAGGAGCAGGAGCAGGAGCAGGAGCAGGAGCAGGAGCAGGAGCAGGAGCAGGAGCAGGAGCAGGAGCAGG
>JAWXCJ010000012.1:0-4879 GCA_034408875.1 Actinomycetota bacterium | reverse complement strand
CGTTTGTCCCGGGGGATATCCGAGCATCGCGCTCCCGGCATTGTTGTGGAGGACGACGGCCCCCTCAGCATCAACGACAGTGATGATGTCGGGTGAGCTCTCCAAGATCGCGCGCGCGCGCGCTTCGCTCACCGCAAGCGCTTCCGCGACCCGGCGACGTTCGGACTCGTCGCGACAGTGCACCACAATGCCGTCGATGAGAGGGTCGGCGAGGTGGTCGCTCGCGAGCATCCCGACCCAGTGGTACTCCCCGGAACCGTTGAGGAGTCGCACTTCTCCGTGCCGACTCGTGGCTGCCGTCTCGCCGGGCGCGGCAAGAATGGCAGACGCGCGAAAAGCGTCGTCGGGATGCACAATGCCGAGAATGGATGTGCCAATCAGATCGTGACCCGCGATTCCGAGCAGGTCACCGACTCCCACACCTGAGTACCGAATCGCACCAGCTTTGTCGACGACGAACACGATCTCCGCGCGGCATCGAACGACCGCGCGATGCCGAGCGAGTTCGGCTGATACTTCACGTTCGGCGTCTAAGCGCGGCACGGTCTCCGCGACCATCCGAACGAGGAACTGCACGAGCGGTCGGACAACTTCGCTTTCCGGGCTGGCGGCGAACTCGACGACCGCTCGCACCGAGACCTCATCTACCGTGCAGGTCTCGGAGATTGTGAAATCGGGCGGCGGGATCGAACGCGTGTCCGTTGTCGGCCACGACCAGGTCGTCTCGTCTCGGTCGGTGATGACGTGGACTGCGACCCGATCCGCTGTGATCGCCGACGCGACCGAGGCGATCGCGCCGCGCATGACCTCGGGAAAGTGCTCCTCCCGAACACCGGCGAAGCTCCCAGCGAGGTCGATTGCCGCGAGTTCTCGTCGACGAACGGCACCATCGGGTTCGAGCGTCATCGTGTCGAAGTGGGAACGGTGTTCGTCACGATTTGGTATCCGTCGGCGCCAATCGTCGCAATAAGGCGAGGCGGGTGAGTAACGTCTCCGAGTTTCAGGCGCAGTTCGGCAAGACACTCGTCGACGAGCGGATCATCGGCACCGGGACCCGAACCCCAAACGGCCTCCAAAAGGTCCGCGCGCGTGAAAACGTGCGATGGCGATTGGGCGAGGGTAAAGAGAACGTCTAGTTCGTCGGGCCGAAGCTGCACCTTCTCGCCTGCGACGCGCGCTTCGCGGCGCTTGGTGTCAACGGTCAAGTCTCCGAAGCGGTAGATCTTTTCCCCGATCGGCGCGACGCTCCGAGCCGCGGCCCGCCGAAACGCAGCGCGGACGCGCGCCGCGAGCTCAAGGGGGGAGAAGGGCTTTGTCATGTAGTCGTCGGCGCCAATCGTGAGTCCGGAGAGGATGTCCATCTCGCGGTCACGAGCCGTCAGCATGATCACGTAGGCGTCACTGAACGTGCGAAGTGCGCGGCACACTTCGATACCGTCGATGTCGGGGAGCCCGAGGTCGAGGACGACAAGGTCCGGGACGATCCGTCGGGCAACTTCGAGCCCGGTCTGGCCGCTGTCGGCCTCAAACAGCTCGTAGCGTTCCCGGCCCAGGACGGCCTTCACGGTGATGCGGGCCTCGGGCGTGTCATCGATGACGAGTACTCGGGCGGCGGGCGCTGACATTCGGTGAACCCCCGGAGATCGGCTGTGGTGTTCGACACGAGACATCGGCGGCGCCCGCGACAACTTGAAGTCGGCCGTGCCGAGGGCCGGACTGAAGTCCGCTGCGGGGCGGTCTCTCATCAACCCCTCAGGTCGCTACGCCGGATGCCGAGGTTTGATCCCGAAGCGGTACGACGAGACCGCACCAGACCGAGCGTGACGGCAAGGCACGCTCGCCAGGGGAGCACCGCATGTCCGAAGAGATGGATCAGGAACTGCTTTCGGAGTTCCTGATCGAGAGCTTCGAAGGTCTCGACCAGATCGACGAGAACCTCCTGGCGCTCGAACGCGACCCCACGAACCGCGACGCAATCTCGGCGGTGTTCCGTGCGGTGCACACGATCAAGGGAACGTGCGGATTTCTCGGCCTCGAACGGCTCGAGGCGATCGCTCACGTCGGCGAGAGCCTGCTGAGCCTGCTCCGCGACGGCACGATTCCTATCGACGGCGAAATCGCGAATGCACTGCTCGCGCTGACCGACGCCGTGCGCGCCATTCTCGGATGCCTCGAACGCGACGGCACGGAGGGGAGCGAGGGCTACGAGGAGTTGGTTGCGCAGTTGCACGCGCTGCACTCGAGGAGTTCGGCCGATGGCGGCGACGATGCACACTCGGAGACGCGGATTGGTGAGGCGCTCGTTGCGCAAGGAGTCGTCGAGGATGTCGATGTCGCGCTCGGCCTGATTCAGCAAGACGCCGGCGATCCGCGCCATCTCGGCGAGATCCTCGTCGAGCAGGGTGCGTTGGAGCCGCCACAAGTGCGCGAGGCGCTCGAGGGGCAGATCGAACAGCGGTCCTCGGTCGCCGAATCGTCGATTCGAGTCGATGTCAGTTTGCTTGACGACCTCATGAATCTCGTCGGGGAGCTCGTGCTCGCCCGGAACCAGATGCTGCAGTGGGGCGCCTCGCAGCAAGTCGACGGGGTCTTCCTCAACACTGCGCAGCGGCTCAACCTGATTACGTCCGAGCTGCAGGCGCGGATGATGAAGACCCGTATGCAGCCGATCGGAAACGTCTGGGCGAAGTTCCCGCGTGTCGTTCGCGACCTCTCGACGAAGTGCGACAAGCGTGTCGAAGTGGTCATGGAGGGCCAAGAAACCGAACTCGACAAGACTTTGATCGAAGCGATTCGGGATCCCCTGACGCACCTGGTTCGCAATGCAGTCGATCACGGCATCGAAAGCGTTGAACGGCGCCGGGCTGCGGGCAAGTCGGAGGAAGGCATCCTCACCTTGCGCGCGTACCACGAAGGCGGCCAGGTCAACATCGAGATCTCCGACGACGGTCAAGGCGTCGACCTCGAACGCGTGCGCGCGAAGGCGGTGGAACGAGGACTCGTGACCTCCGAGGCCGCGGCCCGCCTCGGCGAGCGAGAAACGCTCGATCTGATCTTCCGTCCCGGCTTTTCGACCGCCGAGCAGATCACGTCCGTGAGCGGACGGGGCGTGGGAATGGATGTCGTTCGCACGAACATCGAGGGCATCGGCGGTGCGGTCGAGGTCAACAACCGCCCCGGACACGGAACGACCTTCAAAGTCAAGATCCCACTCACTCTCGCGATCATCCCGGCGCTCGTCGTGACGACGGCGGGGGATCGGTTCGCGATCCCGCAGGTCAACTTGCTCGAGCTCGTACGCCTCGAACCCGGCTCGGGCGCTCGAATTGAATCGGTCCAGGGAACTCCCGTGTACCGCCTGCGCGGCAAGATCCTGCCCATCGTTGCGCTGAGCGACGAACTCCACCTCACCACCGACGAGAACGTCACCGATGACGAAGAGTCTCCGGAAAATGAAGAGGCGCCGGTGAACCTCGTGGTCCTCCAAGCCGAGGACCGCCAGTTCGGGCTGATCGTCGGCGAGATCAACGACACCGAAGAAATCGTCGTGAAGCCGCTGGCGGCGCAGATGGAGGGGATCGCGGCCTTCTCGGGATGCACGATCATGGGCGATGGTGCAGTCGCCTTGATCATCGACGTGCACGGCTTGGCGCGGCGCTCGGGTGTACTCGGCGAGGGCGCCGAACACCGAGCGCTCGATGTCGACCACTCGAGCCATGACGATGGCAGTGTCGCCGAGCCGCTCCTCGTTGTCGAGATCGGCGCGGACGGAAGGGGGGCAATTCCGCTCCCGCTCGTCAGCCGGCTCGAGGATTTCGCACGCGACGATGTCGAGCTCTCGGCGGGCGTCGACGTGGTGCAGTACCGCGGCGGCATCATGCGGCTCGTGCCGGTGGCGCGTCTCCTCGGCCTCCAGCCGGCACCATCGACCGACGGGCCGCTCCAGGTCGTGGTGTTCGAGGACAAAGATGGCTCGAACGTCGGTCTCGTCGTCGAGCGCGTCATCGACATCGTTGCCGAAGAGGTCACGCTCACTTCGACGCGCGGCGCCGTTGGTCTGCGCGGTTCGGTTGTCCTGGGCGGAGTCGTCACCGACGTGCTCGACGTCGAAGACCTCGTCAACTCGACATCGCTCTCGCCGCCGGCGACGGCCGCGATGATGTCCGCCGCCGCCGGCGACGCTTCCGAGGAGCCCGTTGAGGCAGGAGTACTCGCGTGAGCCGCCAACTGTGCACGTTCCGAGTTGGTTCGTATCTCTACGGGATCGACGTCCTCGAGGTCCAAGAGATGATCTCGTACCAGGCGTCGACGCGCGTGCCGCTCGCGCCGCCGGAGCTGCGCGGACTGATCAACCTTCGCGGGCAGATCGTGCCCGCCATCGATCTCCGGCGCCGTCTCGGTCTTGAGGACGCGCCGCCGGATTCGCTTCCGATGAACGTCATTGTCCGTACGACATCGGGAGCGGTGAGTTTCCTCGTTGATGATATTGGCGACGTGGTCGAGGTAGACGAGGTACTCGTCGACTCGGTGCCACAGACCGTTCCGGCGGGGGCTCGCGAGTTTGTGAGCGCCGTTCACAAGTTCGACACCGAATTATTGCACGAGCTCAACACTGCTGGTGCTGTCGCGGGCATCGTCGCTTGACGAACCGTATCCAATCACAAACGCGCACGAGGAGCCATTGATGTCAGTCGCCACAACCACACCGGCAAGTACCAAGTCGCCGACGAAATCTGCGAATGCGGAGTCGGCGGGAAATGACGAACTGAACGATCTCCGCGGTCAGTTGGCGGCGATTGGCAAGGCGCAGGCGGTGATCGAGTTCGAGTTGGACGGGACGATCATCACTGCGAACGACAACTTCTTGACGGTTCTCGGG
>JAWXCJ010000011.1:0-46745 GCA_034408875.1 Actinomycetota bacterium | reverse complement strand
GGAACCGACTCCTTCCGGGCGGCGTCGTGAAGAAGTGACAGCGGGTGTGTTGGCGGGACGGGCGCCGGGGGAGGCGGAAACGGATTTCGACGCCTTCTACCGGGCGCAGTGGGCCGCGACCGTGCGCCTCGCGCACGTCCTCACCGGCCTCGACAACCCGGCTGCGTACCTGCGCAAGACCGTCGTCAACGCGTGCCGGTCCTGGCACCGCAGCCGGACGAGAGAGACGGCTCGCATTGCCCGCGCCCATGCCGGTTCCGACGGCCTTGTCATCGACCTGCGTGACGACCTGCTCGAACGGGTCGACCAGCTTCCCTACAAGCAGAAGGCAGTGGTGGTGCTCCGGTACTACGAGGATCTCAGCGAAGCCGACATCGCGGCGGCGCTCGACATTCGACCCGGCACCGTCAAGTCGTTGGCCGCACGGGGCCTCGCCCGGCTCCGACAGGAGATCGAACAGTGACCACGCCTCCGGATAGCAAGGCGCAGATCCGCAGGCGCGGTGTGACGGCAGCGGGCGTGCTCAGCTGCGATGGAGCGTCGGAGGTCGCAGCCGCATGAACATCGAAACCGCACTCCGCGACGCGTTCGCGTAACGCGCCGAGCGTACGACGGTGACGCAACGCGATTTCGACGAGACCGCGACCGTTGCGTACCTGCCGAGTGCGCGCCGTCCCTCTCTGGTCACCGGGCTCGCGGCCGCGGCCGCCGTTGTCGTCGCAGTCGGACTCGGTGTCGTCGTCATGCGCGACGGAACCGAGACGCCCGATGTCGCGGCCGGGCCGTATGTCGTCGACATTGCGCCGGGCGCGTTCGTCGATGCCGAAGCGACGGTCATGATCGACGGTCTCGGCGCGCAGCAAGACCCGTACTCGAATGTCGTGGCGTGCGGGGTGTGGACGGACACCGACGACGGTGTCCTCTGCGAGCGGATCGACGGCGAGACCACGTTGCAGTACGCAGGCGAGGGTGAACAGCTGGTGCAGGTCACGGTGCACCGCAACATGGAGTTCGTCGGACTCGGCGGCGGGACTCCGGTGGACATCGGCGGTGTCGAGGGCGTGCTCGACCCGGTCGACCTCATCGACTTCCGCGGTGTGCGCTGGGAGGCGAGCCCGAACATCTGGATCACGGTCGAGGGCACCCAGGCTGTCACCGAAGACGAGTTGCTGCAGGTGGCGCGCGGCGTGCGCCTGGTCGAGGGCGAGTGGACCGGCGCCCTGCCGCTGGTCGTGCAGTCGTTGCAGTGGGAGCACGGCCAGTTCATGACGAACGGGATCGCGGTCGACGTCCAGGCCGGACTGCCGTGCGCGGCGCTCGTCCCCGCGACACCGTGTGACCCGGTCGAGATGGCCGGCGTGCTCGGCACCGGGGCCCAAGTCGGTTCGGTGATCTACGGCTTCGCGCTGCCGGATGTCGCCCGGGTCGCCGTGACGCAGGTCGACGGCTCGACGGCCGACGCGGCGTTGATCGCGGTTCCTGATTCCACGCTGCGGGTGTGGTGGCTCGACAGCGGACTCGACGAAGCCGCCCCCGAGAACGTGCGCGCCTACGGCGCCGATGGCGAAGAGCTCGGTTCGCTCACGCCGGCGAGCTGATCAGGACCGCAGGACGCGCCCGGGTCGGGCGTCCAGCGCGCCGACGACCGGCTTGTCGTCTTCGCGAATGACCGTGCCGTTGACGAGGCCGTGGCGCATGCCGACCGGCTGGTCGGCGACGAGGCGCTCACCGTCGGCGGGGAAGTCGCGGATGCGGCGCAGGGGACCGGGCGCGACGGTGTCGGCGTCGAACACGCATAGGTCGGCGGCCTTGCCCACCTCGATCGTGCCGCGGTCGGTGAATCCGAACACGCCCGCGGGTTCGCCGCTGAGCTTGTAGATCGCCTTCTCGATCGGCATTACCTCTTTGTCGCGTACCCAGTTGCCGAGCAGGTCGGTGGCGAAGCACGCGTCGCACAGCTGGCTCACGTGCGCGCCCGAGTCGGCGAGCCCGAGCAGCACCGTGTCCTGCGGGAGCAACCACGCGATTGCCTCGGGGTCGTTGTTCGCGAGCACGCTGTAGAACCTGGTGTCGAGGTTCTCGGCGAGCGAGATGTCGAGCATCGCGTCGAGGGGTGTCACGCCGAGTTCGGCGGCAATGTCGGTGACCTTGCGACCGACGAGGTCGGGACGTGCTTCCGACTCGGCGACCGACAGCGAGTCGAAGTTCATCTGCAAGCCGCCGCGCCCTTCGAGCTCGTCACCGGCCTGCGTGCGCCACGCGGGGTCGCGGTACGCGGCCATGCGCTCCTCGTGGGAGCGGTCCATCAGCTTCTTGAACGAGGGCCGCATGTTGAGCGTGAACGGCTCGCGTAGGTTCATCTGGAACACGAGCGGCCGGCACGAAACCTGCGGCCAAACCTCGATGCCCTCGGCTCGGGCCGCGGTGTTGTCTGCCATGATCTTTTCGTGCCACGGGAAGTCCTTCACCGTGAGCAGCGCCGTCCACGTGAGCGGTCGCCCGATGGCCTGCTGAATGCCATAGACGTCGGCGTGCTTGATCTTCTCGCTGGGAAGCAGCGCCGCCACGCCCTTCCCCGCGTCGCGCAACGGTTCGAGCAACGCAGTCAGTTCTTCGAGGCCCGCGATACGCGACGGCACCGGCCGGCCCTGGTCGCCGTTGTGGGTGGCCGACGACGACGTCGCGAACCCGGCCGCACCCGCGGCCATCGCATCCGCGACGACGGCTTGCATGCCGCGTATCTCGTCGTCGGTTGCTTCGCGCTCGTAGCCCGCTTCGCCCATCACGTAGATGCGTACGGCGGTGTGGCCGACGTAGCACGCGTAGTTGAGCAACGTGCCCTGCCGTTCGACGGCGTCGAGGTACTGCGGGAAGGTCTCGAACGCGTCCCACGGCACACCGACGGTCAGCGTGGCGGGGCTCATGTCCTCGACGTGCATCAACGTTCGCACCAGGAGCTCGCGGTCCTGCGCGCGTACCGGCGCGATGGAGAAGCCGCAGTTGCCGGCAACCACCGAGGTGACGCCGTGCCATGACGACGGCGTGAGGGCCGGGTCCCAGAACACCTGGGCGTCGTAGTGGGTGTGGATGTCGACGAAGCCCGGCGCGACGACGTGTCCGGCGGCGTCGAGCTCCCTCGCTCCTCCGACATCGGCACCGCTGATGCGGTCATCGATTTCGGTGATCACGCCGTCGGTGACGGCCACGTCGGCCCGGCGCCCGGGCGCCCCCGTGCCGTCGACCACGGTTCCACCACGAATGACGAGGTCAGCCATGGGCGCAGTCTCGCGCACGGGCGCCTTCAGGGCCCCGTCCCCATGCCGAGGAAGAGCCATGCAGTTGGGCTTTCCCGGACTCCGGCCCCGGAGCGGTTCGGACGCGCCGCGCCGCAACCGGTTGCGGCCGCTGATCATGGGCGCGATGGTCGCCGGCCTGGCGGTCGCCGCGCTCGGTTCGGGATTTGTCGCGACCAAGCTCGACGAGCCCGGCGCGGCGAAACGCGCGGCCGACCCCTTTGTCGAGCTGGTCCTCGCCCACGAGTACGAATCCGCGACCGCATCCATGTGCACCGAGGTTGTCGCCGGCGAGGCGCCGAGCGACTGGACCGGCTTCGACGAGTACTTCCGCGAGCGCGAGGGTGAAGAGACGCTGGCGCACATCTGGCGGAACACGAAGCGGCATTCCGACGGCGACCGCTTCACTCGGGTGCGCTACACGGTGCGCGGGCCAGATTCCGAGTTCACGCTCGAGATCCGGATGCTCGAAGAGGGCGGATCTTGGAAGCCGTGCGGCATCGACGTGGTCGACCTGTCGGCGGTCGAGTAATTCCTGGTCACGGTCGAACCTTGACGTGCGTGTTAGGTACGGGCGACGCTGCAGGTCATGTGCGGACGCAGCGGAGCCACGGACGGCGCAGAGAGGGAGCCTTTCTGAATGCCTGATCTCCCCGCCACGATGCCGGCCGCCGTCTTCATGGGCTTGCGCGCCGTCGAGGTCAAAGACGTCCCGCTCCCCGAGCTCGGTGCCGACGAAGTCCTCGTCGAGGTCAGCCACTGCGGCATCTGCGGGTCGGATCTGCACTTCCTCGTCGAGTGGGGTGGTCGCGAAGGTGCGATCGAAGGCCACGAGTGGAGTGGCACGGTCGCCGCGGTCGGAAGCGACGTCGCCGAGTGGAAGGTCGGCGACGAGATCGTCGGCGGGCCGTCACCCAAGTGCGGACGTTGCGAGTACTGCCTTGCCGACCGCACGTCGCTGTGTGTCGAGCGCGGTCGGGTCGGCGCCGACGACGCCGATGGAGATGACGGGGGCTGGCAGGGTGCGTTCGCGGGCTACAAGAAGATGCGGGCCGCGCACATGCTGCGGGTTCCCGACGGGTTGGCGTTGAAGCACGCTGCGCTCACTGAACCGATGGCCGTTGCGCTGCACGGCATCACCCAAGGCGGTGGCGCCCGGCCCGGCACCCGGTGGCTCGTCACCGGTGGCGGCCCGATCGGGTTCCTGTCGGTCGCGGCGTTGAAAGCGCAGGGAATCGACGACATCGTCGTGAGCGAGCCGCACGAACGGCGCCGCGCGTTGTGCGAACGGCTCGGCGCGCGGGCGGTGCACCCTGACGAACTCCAGGCGCCCGTGATGCCACACGACATGGTCGACGAACCGTTCGACGTGGTGCTCGAGTGTTCGGGCAGCAACCTGGCGATGGAAGTCGGCCTGGCCCAGCTCAAGCGGGCCGGAACCTTGGTGCTCGTCGGTGCGGGCATTCGGCGTCCGAAGTTCGACAACAACCGCATTCTGTTGAACGAACTCGTCATCACGGGCGCGTACGTGTACGACCACGACGGGTTCCCGCGTGCGCTCGCGCTGCTCGCGTCGGGGAAGGTGCCGCTCGACGTGCTCGTCGAAGCCGACGACGTGCCCCTCGACGGGCTGCTCGGCGCCGCGATCAGCCTGCACGAGGGCGAGCTCGCGGCCAAGGTCATGGTCGTGCCGCGAACGGGGGTATCGAAATGACATCGGCGAACATGCTCCCGGCGTCGGGTGGACCGCAGTTCGGTGCGCGCAAGCCGCGCATCAACCACGTCGCGATGAGTCTGCCGCCCGAGTTGCTCGACGAGAAGAACCGTGCAGATCTTGTCGCGTTCTACGACGACGTGTTCGGGTTCGTCGAGCTGCCGACGATGACGCAGGACCGGCACCGGCTCGTGTTCCAGGTGCACGCGCTCGAACAGTTTCTGTTCCTCATCGCCGACGACCCGCCGATGACGTGCGCCCGCCTCGACCACTGGGGCATTTCGGTCGGCGAAGAAGCCGAGCTCGACGAAATCTTGCGGCGCGCCCAGGCGTGGAAGGAGCGCGACGACCGGGTCGAGATCATCGACAGGACCGTCGACGACCACGGCATGCTCGCGATCACGAGCATCTACATCCGTTACCTGCTCCCGATGATGGTCGAAGTCCAATGGTGGGACATGAAATTCGGGAACCAGTGACGGAACTCAAGTGGGGAGCATTCGCGCCCCAGGGGTGGAAGCTCGAATACACAGGGTGGGGTGCGGCGGACGCGTGGTCGCGTACCAAGGAGATCGCGCAGATCGCCGAGCGCGTCGGTTACGACCATCTCTGGGTGTACGACCACGTCGAGACGGTGCCGCGGCGCGAAGCGACGCACATGTTCGAGGCGTTCACGCTGTTGTCCGCGCTCGCGCAGCACACCGAGACGATCAAGTTGGGTCAGCTCGTCACGTGCGCGGCGTACCGCAACGCCGGATTGCTCGCCAAGGAAGCGGCGTGCATCGACGTGTTCTCGGGCGGTCGGTTGATTCTCGGGCTCGGCGCCGGGTGGTACGAGCGCGAGTACCAGGCGTACGGCTACCCGTTCCCGCGCCCCGGTGTGCGGCTCCAGATCCTCGAGGAGACGCTCGAAGTCGTGAAACGGCTCTGGACCGAAGAGACGGTGACGTACCAGGGCAAGCACCTGACGTTCGACGGCGCGTACTGCGACCCGAAACCCATCCAGCAGCTCCCCGAAATCTGGGTCGGCGGCGGCGGCGAGAAGGTGACGCTGCGGATCGAGGCGAAGCACGCGGACAAGACGAACTGGCAGGCCAATCTCGAAGGCTTCGTGCACAAGTCGAAGCTGCTGCGTCAGTACTGCGCCGAGATCGGCCGCGACTTCGACAGCATCGTGCGCACCCACGGCCCCGACTGCCGGCTGTTCGACACCGAAGCCGACATGCAGAAGTGGCTCGACTCGCCCGGTGGCGGCTCATTGTGGGGACGCAACCCGCACGACGAGTACGTGCGCGACAACTTCGTCGGCACGGTCGAGCAGGTCGGCGAGAAGGTCCAGGCCTACGTCGACGCCGGTGCGGGCGAGTTCGTGCTCTGGTTCCGCGACTACCCGTCGTCGGAATCGCTGGAACGATTCGCCGCCGAGGTGGTCCCGCTGGTGATGCCGTAACCCACTAGCGTCGGTTTTCGTGACGCTCGTCTCCGACGCGCCCGCGCGCGAGCCCGTCGAGCACGAGGGGCCGCTGCGCCGGTTCTATCCCGCTGCGATCGCGATCGTGGTGCTTGCGGGCGCGGCGTTCTTTTCGTGGACGCGTTCCGACATGTGGCTCGACGAGGCGCTGTCGGTCAACATCGCCCGCCTCCCGCTCGGCGATCTGCCCGACGCGCTCGAACGCGACGGCGCACCACCGCTGTACTACGTGCTCCTCCACGTGTGGACGGGGCTGTTCGGTTCGGGCGACGTCGCGGCCCGCTCGCTCTCGGCGCTGTTCGCAGCCGGTGCGGTTGTCGCGACGTGGTTCGCAGCGCGGCGCCCGGCCGGCACGCGCGGCGCGTGGATCGCCGTCGTCGTCATGGCGGCCAACCCGTTCACGATCCGGTACGCGACCGAGGCCCGCATGTACATGCTCGAGATCCTGCTCGTCGCGTGCGGGATCCTCGCCGTGCTCCGGGCGATCGAGCGGCCGACCGTCGGCCGGCTCGCGGTCGTCACGCTCATCGCGACGCTGCTCGTGTACACGCAGTACTGGGCGTTCTATCTCGTCGGCGTCGTCGGCCTCGTATTCCTGATCGTGAAGCAGTGGCGCGTGTTCGCGGCCATGGCGGTCGGGGTCGTGTTGTTCGCGCCGTGGGTGCCGATCTTCCTTTCGCAACGGGCGCACACCGGCACACCGTGGGGCGACCCGGTGTTGCCCGGGCTTCCGATCGGCGAGACCTTCCTCGAGTTCGGCGGCGGCGAGGAACAAGAGGGCTGGTTGCTGCTGCTGATCCTCGTGCCGCTCATGCTGCTCGGCGTCTTCGGGCGCGCGATCGACAGCCGGCGGGTCGAGCTGGATATTCACGGTGCGCCCGAAGCGCGCTGGACCGCACTCGTCGGCGGTGCGACGTTGGTGGTCGGCGTCACGCTCAGTTACCTCGCGGGTCAGGCGTTCGAGCCGAGGTACAGCGCGATCGTGTTCCCGTTCTTCGTGCTGCTGGTGGCGCGGGGCGTCACGACCTTCGTCGATGCCCGGGTCCAGGTCGCCGTACTCGTGCTCGTCGTCGCGCTCGGCTGGTTGGGCGGTGCCCGCAACGTGACCGAACAGCGCACCCAGGCGGGCGCGGTCGGCGCAGTCCTCGTGGCCGAGGCCCAGCCGGGCGACGTCGTCGTGTACTGCCCCGACCAGCTCGGGCCCGCGGTCGAGCGCGTCGGCCCGGCCGGGTTGCTCCAGCTCACGTATCCCGACCTCGCCGGGCCCGAACTCGTCGACTGGGTCGACTACCAGGAACGGCTCGACGCGGCCGATCCCGACGCGTTTGTCGACGAGGTCTTCGCGCGCGCCGGCGACCATCGCATCTGGTACGTGACGGGTCCGGGGTACCCGAACCACCACGGCGTGTGCGAAGCCATCACCGACCGGTTCTCCGCCTCACGCGAGCGGGTCGAGCGCGTCATTCCGGAAGAGAAGTTCTTCGAGAAGCCGGGACTCATCGAGTTCCGGCTCCCACCGACGTGAGAGGCGACGGTCGGGGACTGGTCCCGCGCGCCGATGTCGCGCGTGCAGTGCTGGTGCCGTTCGTCCTCGCGCGCGTCCTCGTCGGCGGCGCACTGGCTATCTCGCGCCACCTCGTCGAGCAACTACACGTCTCGCCGGTACCGATCCAGATCGACCAGGGCCTCATGGCGTGGGATGCCGCGTTCTACCGCGACATCGCCGCGAGCGGTTACGACGGCGTCGCCGCCGAGGGGTTGCGCTTCTTCCCGCTCGTGGCGCTGCTCGGGCGGGTCGTCGCGTTGCTGCCCGGTGTCGACGCCGAGCTCGGGGTGCTCCTCATCGCGAACCTCAGCGCGCTCGCGTTCGGTTTCGTGTTCTACGCGCTGGCGTGGCGCGAACGGGGCGACGAAGCGTTCGCCCGGCGCGCCGTGTGGCTCGCGTATCTCGTTCCCCCCGCATTCGTCCTCGTCATGGGGTACGCCGAAGCGACCGTGATGCTGCTCGCTGCGCTCACCTTGCTCGCGTTGCGCTCGCGCCGATGGTGGTTGGCTGCAGTCACCGGTTACCTCGCCGGGCTCGCGCGCCCCGTGGGTGTGCTGCTCGCGGTACCGGCGCTCGTCGAGGTCATCCAGCACCGCCGCACCATGACGCGCGCCGAGCTCGGCGGGCGCATCACCGCGGTTGTCGCCCCATTTGCGGGGCTCTTCACGTACCTCGCGTGGGCCTCTGACCGGGGCGACGGGTTCCTCTATCCGTTGCGCGTGCAGGAGGACCCCGAACGGCGGGGGAGTTGGAAGTTCCCGGTGACCAACGTCATCGACGCCGCACGCGACGCGGGCGCGGATCGCGTGAGCGCGGGTGTCCACGTGGTCGCGGCGATGCTGCTGATTGTGCTCCTCGTCGTGTTGATCCGGCGTTGGCCCGCCTCGTACTCGTGCTACGCGGGCGCGGTACTGGTGCTCGCGCTGAGCGCGAGCAACCTCGACTCGCTCGAACGCTATGGCTTGTCGACGTTGCCGTTCCTGCTCGCGGGCGCCGACGTCACCGACGCGCCCGACGCCGAACGCGTCGTACTCGTGCTCGCGGCCGCGGGCCTGGTCGTCGCGGCAGTCCTCGCGTTCACGGGCATCCTCGTCCCGTGAGCCCATAACCATGGCTCCCTCGCTGCGCCGTCCGTGGCTCCGCTCCGTCCGCACCTTCACGCGCGCGCTGCTGCTGATCCTGGTCCTCGCCGCGGGCGTGCGGGTCGCGTACGTCGGGTTCGGCAAGCAAGGGCCGTGCCCGAATCCGATCGTGGGCGACATCCCCACCGAGTGCGCGGTCGGCGACCAACTCTTCTACAACGCCGCGGCCAACCGCCTGGCGGAGGGCGACGGATTCGTCGAGCCGTTCGACCGCAGCGTCGATCCCGCGCCCGCCGCCGACCACCCCCCGCTCACCGCGATGGTGCTCGCGCCCGTGTCGTGGTTCGCCGACAGACCGCCGCTCGAATGGATCGACGACGACACGCATCTCACGCATCACCGCTGGGCGATGGTGGTGCTGGGAACCGCGCTGGTCGGGATGATCGCGCTGCTCGGCCGACGGGTCCGTGGCGACACGGTCGGCATCGTCGCGGGCGTGATCGCCGCCGTCACCCCGAACCTCTGGGTGAACGACGGGCTCGTCATGTCGGAAACGGTGACCGGCCTGACCGTCGTCGGGGCGATGCTGCTTGCATTCGCGGCATGGGACCGCCCGACACCGGGACGCGTCGCCGCGCTGGGCGCGGTGTGCGGACTCGCGGGACTCGCCCGCGCGGAGCTGGTGTTATTCGTACCCCTACTCGCGGTACCCGTGGCTTGGACCGCGGCCGGGAACCGGCGCGTACTCGCGGTGGTCGCGTTGGTCGCGAGCGGCATCGTCGTCGCGCCGTGGGTGCTCTACAACGGCGCCCGCTTCGAGGAACCGACGACATTGTCGACGAACGACGGCATCGCGCTCGCCGGATCCAACTGTGATCCGGTGTACTCGGGCCCGGCCATCGGGCTCACCGCGATCACCGGGCCCGACGCGTGTATCGACACGCCGCACCCGCCCGGCGACCAGTCAGAGGTCGCGCAGGTGTACCGGGAGCGCGCGTTCGAGTACGCGCAGGATCACGCAGGTCGCGTTCCCGTCGTCCTCGCGGCTCGTGTCGGGCGGACCTGGAGCGTGTATCGCCCGCTCGACATGGTGTCGTTCAACGAAGGCGAAGGACGCGAACGCTGGGTCACGCGCCTCGGGCTCGTTGCGTACTACCCGACCCTGCTCGCCGCGATCTACGGCGCGGTCCTTCTGTGGAGGGCGAAGCACCGGCGCACGCTCTGGGTGCTTCTCGTTCCCGCGCTATGCGTGACCGTCGGCGCGATGGTCAGTTACGGGCAAACCCGGTTCCGCGCCGCCGCGGAACCATCGCTGGCAATTCTCGCTGCCGTCGCGATCGTCGCTGTTATCGAGCGCGTCAGGAGTCCAAGCAGGGAGACACCGCGTACACCGTCACTCGCGGCGGAACATCAGGAAGTTGATCGATGAATGCCGTCATCACGACGCGGTAGTCGTCGACTGTTGCCTGCACTTTCGGGAACCGACCGTCGGCCGTGCGCGGCCGGGTGACGTCGTAGCCTGCGTCGCGCCACACTGCTTCGATCTCGGTGAGCCGTTCGGCCGGGTCGGACCCGGACGGGAGGTCGACGATCGTCGGGATCTCGGCCCGGTGCGCGCCGGTGGTGCCGACTGCGTAGCCGAGAAACGTCTTGCGACATGTCTGCCGGCCCGGCTCGGCCGGTACGACGTAGTCGGAATCTTCGGGCAGCGTCGCCAGTGCCTCGTGCAGCAGATCCTGGACGCGCGCCTTGCCGGTTGCGAGGTTGTCGGACCCGGTTTCGGGCGTCGAGCACGCACCCGCGAGCCAACACAGCGCGACAAGGGAAAGAAACATTCGGAGCGAGGGGCGTCGCCGGGTCAGCACCCCGTCCGTTTACCACACGGGTCCTGGAATACACCGCGCGCGCCGTGAGTGAACGCCCTGATCTCTCCGTCCCAAACCTCGCGGTCGTGGTCATCGGCGCGGGTCCGGCCGGACTGACCGCTGCTTACCAACTCGTGAAAGCCGGACACGCGCGCGCCGTCACCGTGCTCGAAGCCGACCACATCGTCGGCGGCATCAGCCGCACCGAGGAGCGCGACGGCTGGCGGTTCGACATCGGCGGGCACCGCTTCTTCACCAAGGTGCAAGTCGTCGACGACCTCTGGTTCGAGATCCTCGGCGAGGAGGACTTCCTGCAGCGGCCGCGCCAGAGTCGCATCTACTACCGCGGCAAGCTGATCGACTACCCGTTCGTCGCGATGAACGCGCTGCGGAGCCTCGGGCTCATCGAGGCGGTGCGCTGTGGCTTTTCGTACGTGTGGGCCCGCATCCGCCCGCCGAAGAACCAGGACACCCTGGAGGGGTTCATCATCGCCCGCTTCGGGCGCCGGCTCTACGGTCACTTCTTCGAGACGTACAACAAGAAGGTGTGGGGTGTGCCGGCCTCGGAGATCTCCTCCGACTGGGGCGCGCAGCGCATCAAGAACCTCTCCATGTTCCGCGCCGTCGTCGAAGCACTCACACCGAAATTCCTGCGTCGCAAGCGCGACAAGTCGAAACAGGTCACGAGCCTCATCGAAGAGTTCAACTACCCGCGCTTCGGGCCCGGGATGATGTGGGAACGGGCGACCGAGAAGGTCACGGCCGCGGGCGTGAACGTCGTGTTCGGCCGGAAGGTGACTGCGATTCGTCACCGTGACGGAATCGCGTACGAAGTCGACGCCGCCGACGAGCAAGGCACGGTGCACACGTACCCGTGCACGCATGTGATCTCGTCGATGCCGTTCGGTGCGCTGTCCCTCGCGATGGATCCGCCCGTCGACGATGTCACGCGCGGTGCGGCGCGGGCGCTTCGCTACCGCGACCACCTCACAGTCGCGCTCGTCGTCCCGCAGGAGTTCTCGTTCCCCGACAACTGGATCTACATCCACGACCCGGAAGTCGAGGTCGGGCGGGTACAGAACTACGGCTCCTGGTCGCCGTCGATGGTGAAGGAAGGCCGCACCTGCCTCGGACTCGAATACTTCGTGAACGAGGGCGACTCCATGTGGACCAAGGCCGACACCGACCTGATCGAGCAGGGCAAGCGTGAGCTCCACGAACTGAAGCTCATCACGCATCCCGACAAGGTCGAGGCCGGATACGTCGTGCGCATGCCGAAGGCGTACCCCGTGTACGACGACATCTACGAAGACAGCGTGACGACTGTGCGCAAGTGGATCGACGCCAACACTTCCAACGTGTATCCGTGCGGCCGCAACGGCATGCACAAGTACAACAACCAGGACCACTCGATGCTGACCGCGATGTTGTCGGTGGAGAACATCCTCGGCGCCGACCACGACGTGTGGTCCGTGAACGTCGAAGCCGAGTACCACGAAGAGGCGTCAGCATCGGGACGAGGGACCGGGCGGGAAGCGCCACTCCTCCCGCGCCCGCACACGTAGGCGCATGAGCGACGCGGTTGTCGCTCCGCCGGCTGCAACCTTGCGGCCGCACTATCCGTCGCTCGAAGGACTACGCACCATCGGCGTGATGGCGCTGTTCTTCCAGCACACCGGCTACACGACGGGTCTCCAGGCGCGCGCCGGGTTCGGGTGGATGGGTCACCTCGAACTCGGGCCGACGATGTTCTTCGTGCTGTCGTCGTTCCTGCTGTATCAGCCGTTCGTGTCGGCGAACCTGCTCGACAGAACACCACAACGGTGGGGCCGCTTCGTACGAACCCGGCTGTTGCGCGTCGTCCCGGCCTACTGGATCACCCTCGCGTTGTTGATGTTGTTCTTTCGCGCCGATCCGAACGACCCGCTCTCGGGTGGGCTGAAGGTCGACGGATGGCGCGACGGCCTCGCGATCTTCGGGTTCGCCCAGACCTACAACCCCGACTGGTTCTTCCACGGCATCACGTCGGCGTACACGCTGAACGTCGAGTTCGTGTTTTACCTGTTGCTCCCGTTGTACGCGTACGCGGTGGCCCGCTTCACGTCGGGGCGCGCGCTCGGCGAGAAGGTGAAGCTCGAGTTCTACGCGCTCGGGGCGGTGGTGGTCGGGAGCGCGGTGTGGCGACTGGCCATCGAGTTGCTCTTCGAGGACGAACGCCGCCAGTGCGTCGCGCAGGCGGTCACCGGCGACGCGCACCTGGCGTGTGCGGCGGTGCAGTGGTTTCCCGGGTACGCCGACTACTTCGCGCTGGGGATGGGTGTCGCGGTGATTGCCTCGTGGCGGTTGGCGCGCGCCGGTGAACCGGGCTGGTTGCGTCGCATCGGCGCGCTCGGCAGCTGGTGGTGGGCCGCGGCGCTCGGGCTGTTCGTGATCTACAGCGGCGTGCTCGGAACGAAGGGCCTGGCGTACGTCTCGCCCATGAAGGCGGAGGCGCGGCACTTCATGAACGCGGCCATCGTCGTATGTCTCTTACTCCCCGGCGTCTTCGGAGCCCAGGGCCGCGGCGGCGTTCGGTGGTTTCTCCAATGGAAACCCATCGCGTACGTTGGCCTGGTGTCGTACGGCGTCTACCTCTGGCACCAGGGCTGGACCGACAACGCGATGGAGTACACCGACAGCCGGCCGCTCCACGCCAACTTCCTTCTGATCACCGGCATCGCGGTCGCGCTGAGCGTCGTGTGCGCGGTGGCGTCGTGGTACGCGCTGGAGAAGCCGATCAACCGCCGGCGGGATATTCCGCTGAAGCACTGGTTCCGACCGGTGCCGAAGAAGTGATCGCGGCCGACGCACCGGCCGAGCACGGCCGGTTTCCGTGTTTCGACGGGCTGCGCGCGCTCGCGGCGCTGGCCGTCCTGTTGCACCACGCGTCGATCGCGACTGCGTATTCGTTGCGCGGCTTCGAAGTGCCGTTGAGTGGCGGCGGTCGGTTCGGGGAGTACTTCGCGCACATGGACGCGGGCGTGCAGGTGTTCTTCCTCATTTCGGGCTTCCTGCTGTACCGGCCGTTCGTCGCCAAGAACTTTGCCGATGTCTATCCGGGACTCGGAAGGTTCTTCCGGCACCGGTTCCTGCGTATCTATCCGGCGTACTGGGTCGCGTTCATCGGCATCGCGCTGTGGGTCGGCATCCGGATGCCCATCGGCGGGGCCCGCAGCATGACCGAGTACTTCTTCCTCGTGCACCTCTACGACACGACGAGTGTCGTCACCGAGACGGGCCGGCCCGTGTGGCGCGCGCTCGGCGGCATCTCGCAGTCGTGGACGCTCGTGGTCGAGGTGAGCTTCTACCTGTTCCTGCCGCTGTACGCCGCGATCATCCGCCGCGTCGGGGCCGGGCGGCTGCGCGCGACACGCTTTCGCATCGAGGCGGCCGGGCTGGTCGTGCTGGTCCTCATCAGCGTGCTCTGGCGGGCGGTTGCGTACTGGGTCGTCGCCGACGGCTCGTCATTCGAGTTCCTCGGTCCGTACTGGTTGCCGGCCAACCTCGACTTGTTCGCGATGGGAATGGGACTCGCGGTGCTCCGCGTGTGGTCCGACACGCGCCCCGAACCCAGCCCGCTCCTCGAACGCATCGGGAGCTTCGACTGGGCGTGGTGGCTCGGTGCCGCGGTCGCGTTCCATGTCGTGACGTTCGGGATCGGCCTGTCGGGCCGGCTCGAGTTGGTGTACGGCGGGCAGGCGTATTTGCGGCAGTTCCTCTACGGCATCACCGCGCTCTGCCTGCTCGTACCGGCCGTGTTCGGCCCGCAGCGCCGCGGCGTCGTGCGGCGCGGGCTCCAACTCGCGCCCGTCGTGTACCTCGGCGTCATTTCCTACGGCATCTACCTGTGGCACCAGGCGTTCATCACGGTGATCCACGACGGCGGCTTCCAGGGCGGCGTCGTCGACGCGACGTGGGCCGACGGTTGGGACGCGAACCCGCTGCCCAACGGACCGTTTCTCGTGCATGTGCTCGGGGCGTTCGTGTTGACGGTCATCGTCGCGAGCGCGAGTTGGTTCTTCGTCGAGCGCCCGATCCTGCGGCGCAAGGACCAGCCGCTCTTCGGGCGCCGCTCGTCCGAGCCCGCCGACGCATGACCATGAACCTCCAGGCGAAAGAGCGTCTCCCCGGATTCGACGGGCTGCGCGCGATCGCGGCGCTGTGCATCGTCGTGCTCCACGTCACCGGCGCGACCGGCGCGGTGAACCGCTACACGGCGCACCTCGACATCGGTGTGGCCGTGTTCTTCGTGATTTCGGGGTTCTTGCTCTACCGGCCGTTCGCGGCCGCGCACCTCGGCCGGCGCGACGACGTCGCCGTGCCCGAGTTCTGGTGGCGGCGGGTGCTGCGCATCTTTCCCGCGTACTGGGTCGCGCTCACGGGTGCGATCGTCCTGTTCGGCATGACCGAGCTGAGCGGCGTAGCCGACTACGTGCGGCACTACCTGCTCGTGCAGATCTACCAACCCGCGTACGGGCTCGCGGGCATTCTCCCCGCGTGGACACTCGCGGTCGAGGTGTCGTTCTACGCGACCCTGCCGTTGTACGCGCTGGTGGTCGGGCGCGCGTCTCGACACCTCGCGGTACCGCAGCGGGTCCGGGCCGAGATCGCGGCGGCGGTGCTGCTCTACGGTGCCGCTCTCGTCTGGCGGCTCGTCCTCGTCTCTGACCGCGGTACCGATGCGGTCTCGGCCCGTTGGCTCCCGGCGATGGCCGACTGGTTCGCGCTCGGTATCCTGCTGGCGGTCCTGCACGTCGCGACGAACACCCGCGCCCTTGCCGACCGGTACGCGTGGGCGTCGGTCGCGCTCGCGGTCGGTGCGTACGGGTGGGTGTGCAACATCGGGCTCCCGGAGGCGCTTGCGAGTGGCACGGTGCGCCAGGACCTGTTGCGGCAGGTGCTGTTCGGTGCGTTCGCGTTCTTCCTCGTGCTCCCGGCCGCGCTCGGGCGCGAGAACGCATACGTTCGCCGGGTCCTCGATCAGCCGGTCGCGGTCGCGGTCGGCACCGTTTCGTACGGCCTGTTCCTGTGGCACTTCCCGTGGCTCGAACAAGTGAAGGAGTGGTATCCCACCGCGCCGACCCTTCCTGTGCTTGCTCTGGTCCTGGCGTTGTCGCTCGCGACTGCGGCCGCGAGCTGGTTTCTCGTCGAGCGGCCGCTCCTGCGCACGGCGCGGCCGGTGTCGGGGCGGGTCGCGACGTGAGGGAGCGGTTGCGGCGACCCGAAACCTGGATCGCGGGCGCGTTCGCGCTGCTCGTGCTCGGGTACGCCGCGGTCATGGCGTTCGTGCTCGACGGCGTCTTCGGGCCGCGAGTGGGTTTCGGCCCCGACTCGCAGATCTACATGGACGCGGCCCGCGAACCCGTCTGGTCGCTCGACTTCCTCGCGGCGCGGGGACCGTTCCTGTTCCTGGTGCTCGCCAAGTTCTGTGCCCGCAACCTGCGCGCGATCGTGCTGGTGCAGAGTGTCATCTCGGTCGGGGCGTGGGTGTTCCTCGCCGCGTCGGTGCGATCGGTGCTGCGGCACCGGGTTATGCAGGTCGTCGGGTTCACGGCGATCCTGCTCGTCGCCCTTGCGCCACCGTTGCTGCAATGGAACGTGATCGTGTCGACCGAGAGCCTGTCGGTATCGGTCATGGTTCTCCTCATCGGCCTTGCCCTCCGGCTGGCCGCCGCGCCGGGACGCGCCGTCGTGGCGTTCGCCGTGGGCCTCGTCGCGTTCGTCTTCGTCCGCGACACCAACGCGGTCGTCGCCCTCGCCCTCGGGTGCGGGGCCGTCGTCCTCGCGGTGACGCGCCCCGCCTGGCGCCGGGTCGGTGCCGTCGTCGCCGTGACCGGCCTGGCCGCCGCGGTACTGGCCCTCGCCCTGTCGAACCAGTCGGAGCCGCCCCGTTGGTACTACCCCTTGCACGAGACGATCGCGCTGCGCCTCGTGGGCGACGACACCGCCGAGCCCTACTTCGTCGAGCACGGGCTCCCACTCGACGAGGATCTCGTCGCGCTGGGCGACAACTACTACATCGTGCACACCCGCCTCGACGACGGTCCCGAGTTCGCCGAACTCCGCACGTGGGTGCGCGACGACGGCCGGAGCACGTACACGACGTTTCTCGTCACCCATCCCTGGTGGACGCTGCGCGAGCCGTTGGCCGACTACGAACGCTTCCTCGTTCCCGACCTCGACGGGTACACCCTGATCTGGCACCTCGACCCGTGGCCGATCTACGAGGTGAGCGCGGTTGCGTACCCGCCGTGGGTTCCGGTCGTGGGCGTGTGGGTCGTGCTCTGCGTGGTGGCATTCGGAGCGCTTGTGGTTCGGCGCGCCGTGGCGGCGCCGATCCTCGTCACCGTCGGCCTGGTCCTCGGGCTGTCGGTCGCGGGGTTCTACGCGGCGTGGCACGGCGACGCGCTCGAAATCGATCGCCACTCGTTGACCGCCGCGGTGCAGCTCCGCATCGCGTTGTGGCTCGTGACGTTGCTCGCAATCGACGCAGTCCTGAGTCGCTCACGCGTAGAAGAAGCGCGCGACGCCGATCTCGAGCAGCGTGAGGAGCACGGCGGCGCCACCGACGAGGGCCGGCCCGAGCCGGTCGGCGGTTGACCGATTCGCGAAGCGGCTCGGAACGCATATCAGCAGCGCGAGCGCGAATGCGGGGAACAGATAACGACCCTGGAACGCATCGACGCGCGGCGCACCCACTGCGTTCCAACCCGAGTATGCGAGCAGGAACACCACGAGCACAAGCCCGGCGACGAGCACGCCCGCCGTGATGCGCAGCGCCCGATCGAGGCGGGGTGCGGCGTCGAAGCACGCGAGCGCCACGACTGCGGCCGCGGCGGCGACGACGAGCCACCACGGGACCTCCCACCACGCGGTCTGCGCGACGACATCGGACGCGATCTCGTCACCTTCCCGCGCGACCGTGTGGCCGATGGCCGAGAGAAGCGAGAACGGATGCGACCGGAGGTACTCGAACTGCGCGTCGGGGTCGACGTCGCGGTACGCGTAGTTGCCCGACCCGTCGAGGTACGCGGGCGGGAAGTCCTGCGGAACATGGCGGTCGGCGGCCCAGGCCGACCAGGCGCCCGCCAGCAGCGCGGCCACGACCAGGGTGGATGCGAGGGTCACGAGCACGCGGCCGCGGTGCCGCAGCGCGGGGACGAGGAGCACGACTGCGACTGCAACGTAGGGCGGCCTGGCCAGCGCGAGCGCGCCGACCGCGAGTGCACACTCGACGAGCAGGGCGCGCGTGATCTCGTCCTCGGATCGGGTCGTCAGCGCCATGGCGTCGGCGATGACGAGCACCACGAGCGCGACTGTGATCGCGTCGGCCGAGATCGTCGCGGCTTGGAACAGCACGACGGGCAGAAGGGCGAGAACGGCGAGGAGCCACCGCCGGCTGCCGATGCGCCGGATGGCGAGCGCGACGAGCGCGACGAATGTCGCCAGATTCGCCAACCGGCCCAGCAGCAGGATGCCCGCCGTCGATACTCCCAGCGTGCGCCCCGCGCGCATCGCGATGGCGCTCGGGAGGTACGGAACCGGGGGATAGACCGCTCCCGACGAGAAGTCGACGAACGAGCGCGGACCGTCGGGCGCATCGCGGCCGAGGTGCCTCCAAAACGGTTCGGCGTCCTCGGCGAGAAACCCGCCTCGCGCGATCACGATCATGTCCTCGATCAGTTCGTCGGGGATGTCGCCGCCGAATGCCGTGCGACCGTCGGCGCCGGGCCGTTCGATCGCGAAGACGCCTCCGTCGGAGACTTGCCACGCGCGCAGCACATGCACGCTCTCGTCGTAGCCGCCGAGCGCGGGCAGCGTGAGGGCGAGCAGCACGCCGAAGACCGACGCCACGATGGCGAACAGGGCCGCGGGTTGTCGGAGCCAGTCTCGGGGTCTTATGGGGGCGAGACGGTAGCCTGACTGTCGTGCGACGGACCACGCTCGTGGTGATTCCTGCGTACGACGAGGAAGAGGCGATTCCCGGAACCCTCGCGGAACTCATGTCCGTGCGGCCCGATCTCGACGTACTCGTCGTGTCCGACGGATCACGGGACAAGACCGCGGACCTCGCGCGCGCGGCCGGAGTGTCGATCGTCGAATTGCCGTTCAACCTCGGTATCGGCGGTGCGCTCCAGACCGGCTTCCGGTTCGCCGTCCGCAACGGGTACACCCGGGCCGTGCAGTTCGATGCCGACGGCCAGCACGACCCGCGCGAGATCGCGACCCTCGAGGCGGCCCTCGACGACGGCGCCGACATGGTGATCGGCAGCCGCTTCGGCGAAGGCACCGTCGAGTATCGCGTCGGGCCCATCCGCCGGGGTGCCATGCATGTGCTGCGCGCGTCGGTCAATGCCGTGTCCGGGCACAAGTTCACCGACACGTCGAGCGGGTTTCGCGCGTTCACGCGGCCCGTGCTCGAGTCCTTCGCGCACTCGTACCCGGTCGAGTTCATGGACTCCACCGAATCGCTGCTGCTCGCGTGCAAGGCCGGCTTCGAAGTCGTCGAGGTTCCCACCCGCATCCGCAAACGCAGCGCGGGCAAGCCGTCGACCCGCCACTTCCGGCTCGTGTACCACTACCTGCGACTGCTCGTCGTCATCATCAGCCAGGTCCAGATATCGCGCCGCCGTCGCCGCGAGGTGACGTAGCGTGCGGATGCAGCGGAGCTCCGTTAGCCGCAGGCCGTTCGAGCGGGAGCGGAAGGAGCCATTCTCGTGAACGGACTCCTCGCCCAGACCTCCGAGGAACAACTCGGGCTCAGCTTCCGCGCGCACGTGGTCGTGTTCCTCGTTGCGCTGATCGGCGCGTGGTTCCTGCTCCGCATGCTCCGCAAACGGCAGATGCGCGGGAAGTACACGCTGCTGTGGATGTTCGTCGGCGCGATCGTCCTGATCCTCGCCGTCTATCCCGACGGCCTCGACCGCACGTCGCAGTGGCTCGACATCTACTACGCGCCGAGCACCCTGTTCATCGGCGGCATCGCGTTCCTCACGCTCGTGTGCGTCTACTTCTCGTGGGAACTCTCCCGCCTCGAAGAACGCACCCGAGTCCTCGCGGAGGAGGTAGCCATCCTCCGCGGCGAACAAGAAGAACAAGCAGGCGTCGATAGCCCACCCTGAGGGTGGGCTATCGACGCATCCCTACGACGGGGGGTTCTCGTCGAGGCGGGCGAGCCAGCGGGCGCGGCCTACCGCTCGGTTCGGGTTGTACTCGCGCAGGATCTGCATCTTCTCGGCTTCGATCGAGCCTTCGGCGTGCACGGCCAGGATCGTCTGGTAGCCGCCGTACTCGCGCACGGTCAGGTCGGAGATCATGTTCATCATCGCGAGCCGTTCGCCCGCGGGCGCGGCCGCGCCGAAGTACTTCTCCAACACCGGGCGCACTTCGGGGCTGTCCCAGTCGTCGCCGCCCGGTCCGGTGACGAGCAGGGCACCGGCGCACTCCTGCACCATGCGCACCGCGTCGTGGTACCGGCTCGCGAACGTGTACTTGGCCAGGTTCGTCGTCCCGGAGTCGGGCCGGCAGATCCCGTGCGCGCCGGTGCGCCCGCGGATGGCTGCCGCTTCGGTCAGCGTGCGCACCGTCTCCGCGTAGATCACGAGTTGCGTGAGCTTCTCTTTGATGTGCCCGGCGCCGAGCACACCGTTCATGCGCGCGATCTCGGCCGCGGCACCGACGAGCGCGTCGAGCAACGGCAGCTTGTACGACACTGCGGTAAAGCGGTGGAAGTCGACGAAGCGCAGCGCGAGCGGCCCGGCCAGTTCGGGGCGCCGGAACAAAAAGACGCGCTCCCACGGCACGAACACGTTCTCGAAGACCGTGAGTGTCTCGAGCATCTTGTGGCGCGACGAGATCGGGTACTCCCACGGGTGGCGTTCGCCGGCCGAGTACCCGGACACGTACATCGAGAGCCCGGGCGTGTCGGCCGGGATTGCGAACGACACCGCCCAGTCGGCGTCGGCGGCGCCCATGGCGCGCGTCGGGAGGACGACGATCTCGTTGCAGTTCGGGGTGAGCGAGGTGTGCGCCTTGGCGCCGCGCACGACGATGCCCTGGTCGCTCTGATCGACGACGTGGACGTAGAGATCGGGATCGGCCTGCTCGTGGGGCGCCTTGGAGCGGTCGCCCTTCACGTCGGTCTGGGCGACGGACACGACGAGGTCGTCGCGCCGGCACCGGTCCCAGAACGCGACCGCACGCTCACGTTCCTCGCCTTCGAGGGCGGCGAGGAGGGCCAGGAGGGCGTCGGCACCGACCTCCTTCACCGACGGGATGGTCCCGTTCATCAGTGAGCCCAGCTCGACGAGGCGCGAGCGCCGGATCAGGTCGTCGGGAGACTCGGGTAGCTGGTACAGCGCGTGGTACTCGAGCCCGGTCTCGTCCCGGGCGACGGCGAGGTCACGATGCGCAGGGTCGGCGGTCAGCGCGAAATCGACACAGGAGTGCTCGACGGCGACGCGCAGGTCGGGCTCGGCCAGGAGGTTGCCGACCCGCTTGCCGCGGTACCAGAGGACCCGTTCGTCACGCAGTGACTCGATGTATTCGGCCGGAGTCCGCATCACGCGAGTGTTACACGCCGGCCTATACCGAACCGAATGAGGGAACGCGTTCCGCCAGCGGCGCGGCCGCGCCCTTGGCCAGCAGGCGCGCGATGCGGTCGTACATGCCGCGGCGATTCAGCCACAGCAGCCGCGACTTGGCCAGGCCGAGGCCGGGTCGGCGGGTGAACGGTTCGTCGGGGTCGAAGTCGTACGGGTGGCAGTAGGTCCACAGGGCCTCGCCCGGTCCGGCGTGCCCGAGCCCGTACTCCACCGCGCGCCACGGCAGGACACGGAAATACACGCCGCCCAGGTACGGGTTCGCGATCGGTCCCATCGTCGCGATGGGACACGGGAGTTCGATCACGCCCGACGGCCACCGGTACGGGACGCGGGGCTGGCCGGGCCAGCCGTACAGCGGGCTGCGCGCGGGGAGCACGCTCGACGAATACGCGAACCCTGCTTCGGCGAGGACGTCGGTCGCCCACACGCTCGCCTCGACGAGCGAGAACATCGGTGCCCGAAACCCGACGACGGGTGCGCCGGTCAGGTCTTCGAGGAGCTTCTTCCCCCGGTCGATGTCGGAGCGGAATGCGTCGGGCGCGACGTCGGGGAGGGGATCGTGGCGGTAGGCGTGCAGACCGACCTCGTGACCCGCAGCCGCGATGTCGCGGACCAGGTCCGGATGCTCGGCGGCCAGTGCGCCGACGACGAAGAACGTGCCGCGGACATCGCGCTCCGCGAGGAAGGCCACGATCTCGCGGGTGATCTTGGGCGCGCGGGGCTCGGTGTGCGGTACGGCGTAATCCTCGACGTCGAGCGTGAACGTCACTCCGGTTGCCGGTGCGTTCGCCATCAGTACGCGTCCCCGTCGAGAAATTCGAAGGTGTCGATGCGGAACCCTTCGGTCGGCATCCGGGTCTCGTCGAACGATTTGTACACGACGTTCATCGGCGAGGGCCGAAACCGCATGGGTACCGGCACGCCGCGCACGCAAGCGTGCGCGTTCCAGCCCGCGTATACGCACAGCGGCGCCCGTTGGGCCCGGCACGCGGCGGCGACGTAGCGGCTGGTGCGTACGGGAAGCCGCGCGCCGGGCCGGGGGAAGATCTTGACGATCACCGCGGCCGGAACGCCCAACGGCCCGTGATCGCGGGCGCTCACGACGAGCGCGTCGGGTCCGACGTGCAGGAAGTACCCCGACTCCGGGCGTGCCAGCCGCCAGCGCAACCAGTCTTCGGTCCACGACTGCACCCAATCGTGTACGGGTACCCAGTCGAGGTCGGCGGCCAGCGTCGCGAACTCGCGGCTCGCGAGAAACGCGTCGTCGACGCGCCGGTCTTGCACGCCCCGGGGTGGAACGACCGGCGGCGTGACGACCACCGGCATCGGACCCGTGACAACCCAGCCGAACTTGACGAGCGCAGCGGTCGACACCGCGTTCCCGTGGCCGGCGAGCCCGGGTGCGCCGGTCGCCGCCGCCCGCAGGTAGATCTTCTCGGCCATCTCCCGGAACAAGCCGCGCCGCCGTGCGGTCGCGTCGGTCGCGACGTTCGACGTGAAGATGAACGGCGTCGAACCCGCCGGTGTGCGGTACCGGGTGGGCAGCACCGCGTAGTGGCCGATGCGCTTCCCTTCCTCGTCGTCGATGTGTTCCTCGATCGCCTCACCTCGAGGATTGGCGCCGTAGAACCACTCGAGGTAGCGCGTGTCGCCGAACCGGTGCGCGTCGAGGTACTCGGCCAGGAGTTCCGAGGTTTTCGAGTAGCGCTCGGTCACGCGTCAACCTCGTTTCTGGAGGAAGGAGCGCCCCCAAGGATCCTCGGAACTCCAAACAAGGTTCCGGCGACCACGCAGAGGGCGACGTCGACGGGGAGACGGTAGCGCTGGACGCCGAACGTGATCGCAGTCGAGAACGTGACGATGCCGACCAGCACGAGATACGGCCAGATCGGGCGTCCGGCTCGGTGGAGTCTCGCGAGCGCGACCGCGGCCATGCCTACCAGCGCGTAGTAGCCGAGCAGCGCGGCCCACGACGCCGTCGAACCCCGACCCTCGATATCGGCGTCGAAGCGCACGTTCTGCGCGGGCCGGTACACGTTCCAGATGCGCCCGACTCGCGCCGCCACGACGACGGGAAGCCGGCCTGTGTGGTCGTCGACGTAGGCGAGCGCGAGTTCACGTGACGCGACGTCGCGTTCCGATTCGTCGGGCTCGGTACGCGCGTACTCCGTGAGATACGCGGTGACTTCGTCGCGGGTACCTTCGGGGTCGGCGCGCCAGCGGGCCAGGGTCGCCTCGTCGGGCCCGTCGCCGACCTCGACGGTGGGGCACAGTTCCGACCAGTACCCGAGCTTCCCGCCCGACCACGCGGGGTCGCACGAACCGCCCAGCATGGTGGCGCCGAGGCCGTTCGACAACGTGACCGGTTCCTCGAAGCGCGTCAGGTTGTGCGCTACCCACGGACCGACCAGGACGACGGCGACGAGCGCGGCAGTTCCGAGGCGCTCGAGGCGGGCGCGGGCATCGTGGGTGCCGCACGCGATGAGCAGTGGCAGCGCAACGAGCGGGAACAGAAGGACCAACTCGGCGCGCGTCAACGTCGCGAGCGCGAACGCCCCACCGAGTTGCGCGGCCCGCGCGAGATCAGGCCGGTCTCGGTAGCGCTCGATGGCAAGGAGCGAAACGGCAACGGCCAACGCCGCGGCCGACTCGGAGAGCAAAGCGGCGTCGTTGAGCCAGAGGTGCGGATAGACGGCCGCGAAGATCGCGGCCGCAATCCCCGCGCGTTCGCCGGCGAGGCGGCGGGCGACGAGCCCGACGACGAGCACGGCTGCCGCACCGAGCAGCGTCGACACGAGTCGGTGGCCCAGGGGGGTGTCGATACCGAGCAGCGACCACACCGCGAGGTACAGGGTGTAGAGCGGCGGGTGCGCGGCGCTCGGTTTCTCGAGCCCGGTGAGGTCGTAGCGGAACGCGTCGATGAACCCGTGCCCGTCGGCCAGCAGGTTCGCGCCGCGGTGATAGGCCCACGCGTCGCCGAAGATGCCCGAGTCTCGGTGTTCGACGAGCACGTACGCGACACGCCAGAACAGCGCGGCCAGTGTGACGGTGCCCAGTGCAACGGCGAACTGGCGCCGGCTCACTGCTCGGGAAGGTCTGCGGCCGGAGGCGCGGACACGCGGTTGCGGGTCAGGCCGTCATAGATGAAGAAGATGCCACCCGCGGCGAGAACCGGGAGCAGGCCGTCGACGGGCGCGCGGTACCGCGTGATCCCGAACGTCGACGCGGCAGTGATGGTGACGGTCGCAGCGACCGCGAGGAACGGCAAGATCGGCACCTTCCGCAACCGCAACGCGACGAGCCCGACAACCGACAGCGCCAGCAGCGGGTAGTACTGCACGTACGCGATTCGCGTCGGCCACAACCCGCGGCCTTCGAAATACGCATTGAGCGTGATGTTCTGGCGGGCCCGGAAGAGGTCCCACATCCGGAGCACACGCAACGGTGCGACGCGAGGCAGCTCTCTCCAGTGATCCTTCATCTCCTTCACGCCGACCGCGCGCCACGCAACTTCATGCGTGGATTCGTCCCCGTACCAGTGCGTGGCGTTGCCGTTGGGGAATTCGACTGGCCCGAGCTCAGCCAGTAGCTCGGCCGCCTGCTCGTCGGAGAAGTGCTCTTCGATCTTTTTTGGGTAGGTCCGCGGCACAGAAGATCGACCAGTACCCGACGAAGGCGCCCCGGTACGTTCCGGCGTACTCACCCGTGACAGGGTCGGTGTAGTCGCAGTTCGCGACCATGAGCACGCTGCCTGCCCCGTTCGACAGCAACACTGGATGTTCGAATCGGGTGACGTTGAACGCGACCCACGGCAAGATGACGAGCGCACCGACACCGCCCGCCACGATTGCGAGCCAAAACCGGCGCGGCCACGTGTACTCACGCAGCATCAACGCCAGGGGAAGCACCATGAACGGGAAGAGCGCGAGCGCTTCGGCGCGACTCAACACCGCGAGCCCGACCATCGCGCCCATGAGTGCCGCACTGCCGAGCGTGCGGCGGTCCCAGAAGCGGTATGCGGTGAAGATCGCGATGACGCTCATGAGGACGTACATGCTCTCCGACATGAGCATCTCGTCGTTGATCCACAGATGCGCGTACGCGCCCGCGAGGATTGCCGCGAGCCAGCCCGCGCCGTCGCGGCCGAAGACCTTGCGAGCGAGCATCCCGATCACGAACACGGCGAGGCCGCCGAGTAGACACGACGCGAGGCGATGCGTCAGTTCGCTGGTGCCGATGACCTTCGACACGCCGGCCAGGTACAGGAGGTACGTCGGTGGGTGCCCCGCGCTCGGTGTGACCCGGCCGTAGAACTCGTACATGGGCGGGTCGAGGAACCCGAGCCCGCGGGAAAGGTCGATCGACTGCCAGTGGTAGTAGGCGGCGTCGCCGTACAGGTCGATACGACCCCGCTGCCAGATCACGTACGTCACGCGCCACGCGAGGGCGACCAGACTGATGGCGGCCAGGACGACCCAGAAACGCCGGTCCGCCCGCGTCGACATGGGCGCGGACGCTACCAGTCGGGTCGCGAAAGTCCCCGTCAGTCGCGCTTTCTACCGATGCGCTTCACGCCGTCGCGGATGCCCCACCACGTCACCAGGGCCATCGCCTCGGCGACGATGCGAGACGACATCTTCGACGTGCCGCGTACGCGGTCGGTGAAGCAGATCGGCACCTCTTCGATGCTCCCGCCCGCTTGCACCACTCGGTACGCCATCTCGACCTGGAAGCCGTAACCGGTGGACTGCGTCGTCTCGAAGTGGATCTCCGCCAGGATCGTGGCGCGGTACGCGCGGTACCCCGCGGTGATGTCCTTCACCGTCATGCGCAGCACGAACGACGAATAGATGTTGCCGTAGCGCGACAGCATCAGCCGGCGCTTCGGCCAGTGTGGCGCGCTGCCGCCCTCGACGTAACGCGAACCAATCGCGAGGTCGGCGCCGCGCTCGACCGCTGCGAGCAGTCGGGGGAGGTCGGCCGGATCGTGCGAGAGGTCGGCGTCGATCTGGATCATCACGTCGTAGCCGCGCGCGATGCCCGCGGCGTGGCCGGCGCGGTACGCGCTGCCGAGTCCGAGCTTGCGCGGCCGGCGTAACACGTGGACGTTGCCCAAATCGGCGCCGAGAGCTTCGGCCTTGTCGGCGGTGCCGTCGGGACTGTTGTCGTCGACGACGAGGATCGCGGCGTCGGGGAGCGCGTCGCGGATGCGGCGCACCAACACTTCGATGTTCTCGGCCTCTTCGTAGGTCGGAACCGTGACCCACACGCGCATTGCGCTGCCTCCGTACTTCGTCTCAGCTACCCGCTCGGCGTCGCGGCCGCCGAGCGACTGCGAACAACACCGGGGTCATCGGCGTGATGTGGGGGCTGATGAAGAGGTGGCTCTCGTCGATACCCGACCCGATGCCCGTGCTGTCTTTCCCGAGCAGCTTGTAGACGACGGGCAGGCCCCGCTCGTACGACCAGACGTACATGCGGCGGGGGAGTCGGTGCCGGAGCTTGAACACGTCGAGCTTCAGGATCTTCTCGCCGCCGGCCCGGCGGGCGGCGAAGTCCGAACGCAGGACGTCGTCGCCTTCGAGGCCCAGGCACTCGACCTCTTCGAAGAACAGGCCCAGCATCGACGTGAGTTGCTCGGCCTCGAACAGATACACGTGGAACGGGTTCTCGAAGTCGGCCGGTGCATTCGGCGTGATGACGTAGGCCGTGCCGTCTTCGCCGAGCACGCGGGCGAGTTCGGCGACGTGCAACACGGGGTTGGTGAAGTGCTCGATGATGTGTGACGACACGACGGCATCGACGCCACCGTCGCGCACGCCGAGCTTGGCGCCATCCATCCCCGCGAAGCGCACCCCGCTCGCGGCCGCGGGGGCGCGGCCCGCTTCGATGACCGTCGGCGCGTTGTAGTCGACGCCGACGACCGTGCGATCCGGTCCGAGAAGGCGGGCGGTCTCGTCGCCGACTCCACAGCCGACGTCGAGCACGAGGCCCGTCTCCAGCCGCGCAATCACTTCGCGGTATCCCGCGTCGTGGAGGGCCAGGAGTGAATCAGGAGTTGCGCCCTGCATCGGGCGCTCGCCGGTGAGCCGCACGCGTCTACCGCATCTCGATGGTCGTTCGGGCGCCGCAGCGTATCGCCTGCCCGCTCACAGACGAGGCGACCTCCTAGACTTCCGGGCCGTGCGGACGAAGCGAAGTCCTGCAAGCCGAAGGCCCCCTGGACGGGAGCGAAGGGAGCCATAGTCGCCGTGTCCGGAGCCGAGGCCGTCGCCAAGTTGGGTGATATCGCTGCGAACGCGGGGCTGCGCCGGATCGCGATCCTGGCGTGGCGCGATCTCGACGATCCGGAGGCCGGCGGTTCGGAACTGCACGCATCGAAAGTCGCGGCGCTCTGGGGCGAGGCGGGCATCGAAGTCACGATGCGCACGTCATACGCACCGGGCCATCCGCAGGTGAGCTGGCGCGACGGGTACCGCGTGATCCGCAAGGCGGGCCGGTACCTCGTGTTCCCCCGCGCCGCGTTCAGCGAGATGATGGGCTGGCACGGCGCGAGCGACGGACTGGTCGAGATCTGGAACGGCATGCCGTTCTTCTCGCCGGTGTGGGCGCGCCGCCCAACAGTCGCGTGGCTGCACCACGTGCACGACACGATGTGGGACATGACGTTGCCGCCCCGCCTTGCCCGGCTGGGACGCGCCGTCGAGTTCCGTGTCGCCCCGCCGCTGTATCGCCGCACGCCGATCGTGACCTTGTCGGAGTCGTCGAAGCGAGAGCTTGTCGAGCGCCTGAAGTTCAAGGCCGCGCGCGTGAGTGTGGTCCCGCCGGGAGTCGACACCCGGTTTGCGCCGGGCGGTACGAAGTCGCCGACGCCGTTGGTGGTCGCAGTGGGCCGGTTGGTGCCCGTGAAGCAGATGCATCTGCTGATGGACGCGCTCGCCGAACTCAAGCCGCGCATCCCCGAACTCACCGCGATGCTCGTCGGCGAGGGCTACTCGCGCGGCGAACTCGAAGCGCGCCGCCGTGAACTCGGCGCCGAAGACTGGATCGCGTTGCCCGGCAGGCTCTCCGACGGCGAACTCGTCGCGCTGTACCGGCGGGCGTGGGTGCTCGCCAGCGCGTCTGCGCACGAAGGCTGGGGCATGACGGTCACCGAAGCCGGTGCGTGCGGTACCCCGGCCGTCGCCACGCGCATCGCGGGCCACGAGGACGCCGTGGTCGACGGCACGACCGGACTCCTCGTCGACCGCCCTGCAGAACTCGCGGGGGCGCTCGGGCGCGTCATCGAAGACGGAGACCTGCGGGCCCGCCTCGGTGCCGCCGCGCAGGCGCACGCGGCGACCTTCACCTGGGCTGCGACCGCGCGCGGCACGCTCGAGGTGCTTGCCGTCGAGGCGATTCGCCAACGCACGGTGTGACTGCGATCTCGGGGGACGCGCGCCCTCGAACGCGCCCCGGTTTCGTGACGCGGGCCGTCGAGATCGGCCAGACGCTCCCTCGTAAGCCGATCGGATGGCTCGCGCTCGCGCTCCTCGCGTACGTTCCCGCACTTCGCACCGCGCCCGGCTTCGTCGCGGCGGACACGAAGCAATACCTCTACCTCGATCCGGCGCGGCTCATGGGCCGGGCCGCGTACATGTGGGACCCGAACGTCGGTATGGGCACCGTCACCCACCAGACGATCGGTTACCTGTTCCCGATGGGCCCGTTCTACTGGTCGTTCGACCGGTTCGGTGTTCCCGACTGGGTCGCGCAGCGCCTCTGGCTCGGCTCCATCCTTTTCGTCGCAGCCGCGGGCGTGCTCTACCTGTTCCGCACGTTCGGCATTCGCGGGCCCGGTGTCGTTGTCGGTGCACTCGCGTACATGCTCACGCCGTACTCGCTCGACTACGCGGCGCGCATCTCGGTGTTGTTGCTGCCGTGGGCGGCCCTGCCGTGGATGATCGCGTTGATGCGCAAGGCGCTGCGCGACGGCGGCTGGCGCTACCCGGCGATCTTCGCCCTTGTCGTACAGGTCGTGGGCGGCGTGAACGCGACCGCGCTCATCTTCGCCGGCGTCGGTCCCGTGTTGTGGATTGCGTACTCCTGGTTGGTGGCGCGCGAAGTGCAGTGGCGGCGTGCGCTGTCGGTCGCGGCCAAGACCGGGCTGCTGACGATCTTCACGTCGTTGTGGTGGATCGCGGGCCTGTCGATCCAGAGCGGCTACGGCCTCAACGTGCTGAAGTACACCGAGACGGTCGAAGCGGTCGCGCTCACGTCGACACCGAACGAGATCCTGCGCGGCCTCGGGTACTGGTTCTTCTACGGGCAGGACCGGCTCGGTCCGTGGATCGAAGCATCGTCCAACTACACGCAGCGACCGGTCGTGCTGCTGGCGGGCTATGCACTCGCGTGTTTGTCGCTCTTGGCGGCGGGGGTGGTGCGCTGGCGCCACCGAGTGTTCTTCGTCGGCCTCTTGCTCGTCGGCGTCGTGATCTCGGTTGGCGCACACCCGTACGACGACCCGAGCCCACTCGGCGCCGTGTTCAAGGCGTTCGCGAACTCGTCGACGGCGGGGCTTGCACTTCGCAGTACGGGGCGGGCGGTACCCCTTGTTGTGCTGGCTACCGCGATGTTCCTCGGCCTCGGCGTGAACGCGGCCTATGACGCGTTGCGGCGGCGAGCGAGGCCATTCCTCGCGGTGAGCAGCGTCGGCATCGTCGTCGCGCTGGTCTTCGTGAACTTCCCCGCGCTGGTCGACGACACCTTCTACGGCAAGAACCTCCAACGTCCGGAAGACGTTCCTGAGTACTGGCTCGACGCGGCCGACTACCTCGACGCGACCGACGACGGCACGCGCGTGTTCGAGGTTCCGGGGCTCGACTTTGCGTCCTACCGGTGGGGCAACACGGTCGACCCGATTACGCCGGGCCTGACCGAACGGCCGTACGTCGCGCGCGAGCTCATTCCGTACGGCGGGCCGGGAACCGCCGATCTCCTCAACGCGGTCGACCGCCGGCTCCAGGAGGGACTGTTCGACGAGCGCGGGTTCACTGCGATCGCTCGGCGCATGGGCGTCGGCGCCGTGGTCCTCCGCAACGACATCCAGTTCGAACGCTACGACGTGATCACGAACCGTGAACTGGCGCGGGCGTTCGCTGAAATGCCCGGCCTCGGTTCGCCGCGCGCATTCGGCGCACCGACCGCACCGGCGTTGGCGAAGCCGCACGAAGACGAGTTGACGTTGCGGGCTCCGGTGAACGAGCCGTTGTCGAGCCCGGTGGTCGTGTACGCGGTGGAGGACCCCGCGCCGATCGTGCGGGCCGAGTCCGACGAGCGCGCGGTCATGATCGCCGGTGACGGCGAAGGGCTCGTCGACGTCGCCGATCTCGGTCTCCTCGATGACGCCGGCGTCGTGCAGTATTCGGCGTCGTTCGGCGACGACGAGAAGCTCCGCGACGCGATTGCCGACGACATGTTGCTCGTCGTGACCGACTCGAACCGCCGTCGAGCGCGCAAATGGAGTTCGGTGCTCGACAACGTCGGCGTCACCGAACAACCGGGCGAGGAAGCACTGCGCCGCGATCTCGGTGACGCCCGCCTCGACGTGTTTCCCGACGAACGACCGAGCGCACAGACCGTCGTCGACCAGCAGGGTGTCCGGTGGGTCGCCGCGACCGCTTACGGCAACGTGATCTCGTACACGTCCGAAGACCGCGCCGCGCGTGCCTTCGACGGCGACGCCGCCACCGCCTGGCGCGCCGGCGGCTTCGGTGCCGCGATCGGGCAACGCCTGCACGTCGTGCTCGACGAACCGATCACGACGAACGCAGTGGAGGTCGTACAACCGCTTACCGGTGGACGCGATCGGTTCATCACCGAGGTACAGGTCAGCTTCGACGGCGGTCCGGCCGAGACATTCACACTCGACGGTTCGTCCCGCACCGCCGAAGGCCAGCGCCTGCGTTTCGACCAACGCCGGTTTCGCACCCTCGACATCGAGGTGTCCGCCGTCAATGTGGGAAAGCGACGCTGGCACGGTGGCGCCGACGCGGTGGGCTTTGCCGAAGTGCGCGTGCGCGACGACGTGAGCAACCGGACGGTGCGCGTCGAAGAAGTCGTGCGGATGCCGACGGACCTGCTCGGCGCGACCGGTGCCGACTCGGTCGACCATCCGTTGGTGGTCGTGATGAATCGGGAGCGGGTCGTCCCGATCCCACCGCGCACCGACCCGGAAGTGGCGATCGTGCGCGAGTTCGAGCTCCCTACGGCGCGCACGTTCACGGTGACGGGAGACGCCCGGGTCACGAGTGCGGCCGACCACGCCGCGATCGACCGCGCGCTCGGATATCCGACGCCGGAAGCGGGCGGGATCTCGACCGACGCCCGTGAGTTCCTGAAGGGCTGCGTCGCCTGCCGCGCCGACGCCGCGATCGACGGTGACGCGGCGACGGCCTGGCAGACTCCGTTCATCGGCGTGCGCGGTCAGTGGGCCGAATTCATTGCGCCGGACCCGCTGACCGTGGACCATCTCGATCTCCAGGTGATCGCCGACGGCAGGCACTCGGTACCGACTCGCCTTCGCGTCGAAGTCGATGACGAAGTTCGCGACGTCGTGCTCCCGACGATCGAGGACCAGGCGGGCGAGAATTCGACGGTCGCGATCCCGATCGACGTCGCACCGATGACCGGTCGCCGTGTGCGCGTCACGATCGTCGACGTACGCGAACAGCTCACATTCACACTCGACGGCGCCAGCACCTCCCTACTACCGGCGGGCATCGCCGAACTGGGTATCGCCGAATTGACGCTCGACGCGCCGCCGCGGCTGCTCTCGGAGGAGTGTCGCGCCGATCTGCTGCGCATCGACGGCCGTCCGGTTCCGGTTCGCATCGTCGGCACGGGGGCCGCGGCGGCGGCCATGGAGCGATTGACGGTCGAACCGTGCCGGGAAGAGATCACCCTGGGGCCGGGACGGCACGTGGTCCGGGCCGCGTCCGGTGTCGACACGGGCGTCGAGCTCGACCGACTCGTCTTCGCCGCTGATGGCGGAGATCAGGTGTTCACGGCCGAGGACGGTCGCGTCACGTCGGGGGCCGCCAGCGCGCCGCCGACCCCGGTCGTGCACGTGGCCGACAACGGGCGTACGCGCATTTCGGTCAAAGTCGAAGCGGCCACCGAGCCGTTCTGGCTCGTACTCGGGCAGTCGCACAGCGAGGGGTGGACGGCCCGAGTGCCGGGGGGCGACGACCTCGGCCCGCCACAACTCGTCGACGGATACGCGAACGGCTGGTATGTGACACCGACCGCGACTTCGTTCGACATCGTCCTCGACTGGACGCCGCAACGTAGGGTTTGGGCATCACTGTGGATTTCGCTCGGCGTCGCGATCCTGTGCTGCGTTCTGATCGCGCTGACCTGGCGCCGGGCTCGAACGGTGGTGACTGCCATGCCAGGTGATGCCGACGTCGAGCTCGGGCTGCCCGGCGCCGACGGGATACCGCTGCCGACGTGGGCGCGGGTCGCGACCGTGGTGGTGGCAGGCGGGGTCGCGGCGCTGGTCGCGGCGCCGTGGATCGGTGTCGTCGCGGCCGCGCTCACCGCGCTCGCCGTGCTCCGCCCGCGCGCGCGGGTGGTGCTGGCGCTCGCGCCCCCGCTCCTGCTGGGGATCGCCGCGCTGTACATCGTGTACGGCCAACGGCGGTACGAATTCGACCCGATCTTCGAGTGGCCGGTGTTGTTCCCGTGGGCCCGGACCCTCGGCTGGCTTGCGCTCGCCCTGCTCGGGGCCGACGCCGTGATCGAAACGTTCCGTACACTTCGTCCGAGCCGGCCCGAAGCGAACGACGACGACAGGTGGCGACCCCATGACGAGTGAGCCCTGGCTGGGAGATGCGTGCAGCTTGGTCGACGCGTTTCGCGCGGGCGAACGCAGCCCGCTCGAGGAACTCGACGCGACACTCGCGGCGATCGACGCTTCGGAACTGAACGCGTTCTCGTATCTCGCGCCCGACGAGGCGCGCGCCGAGGCCGAACGCGCAGACGTGTCGTTGCCGTTCGGCGGCGTGCCCGTCGGCGTGAAGGAGTTGTCGCCCGTGTCGGGATGGCCGCTGACCGAGGCGTCAGTCGTACTGCGCGACCGCGTCGCAACGCACGACTCCACGATGGTGCAACGGTTGCGAGACGCGGGCTCCGTGCTTGTCGGTCTCACGACTGCGAGCGAGTTCGGTGGTGTGAACCTGACGTTCACGAAGTTGAACGGCGCGACGCTCAATCCCTGGAACCACGACCACACACCCGGTGGTTCCTCGGGCGGTGCCGCGTCAGCGGTGGCGGGCGGGCTCGTCCCGCTCGCGACCGGCGGTGACGGCGGTGGATCGATTCGTATCCCGGCTGCGTTCACCGGCCTTCCCGGTCTGAAGAACACCTACGGACGGATCCCGAAGGGACCCGATCTCGTCATCGGGTCCCTGACCGCAGTGAGCGGATGCCTCTCGCGCTCGGTCCGCGACATGGCGCGCTATCTCGACGTGTGCAACGGATTCGACTCGCGCGACCCCTACAGCCTTCCGCGCGTCGAAGGCTGGGAATCCGGCCTCGGTTCGTACGACCTCCGGGGCAAACGCGCCGTCATCGCCGTCGACCTCGGCGTCGCGGCCGTCGCCGACGACGTCGCGGCCGCTGTCGTTGCCGCCGCCGAAGACCTCGCGCGTACCTGGGGACTCGAACTCGTCGACGTGCCGGTGAAGTTGCCCGAGTTGAGTTTGGAGTGGGCCCTCGCCGGTCTCGCCGAAGTGCGCAAGGACTTGGGTGACCTCTGGCCCGACTGCATGGGCGACCTCACGCGTGAGATTCGCTTCGGCCTGCGCATCGCCGAGAAGATGTACAACATCGATGTGCGGGCGAAGATCGAGGCCACGCGCGTGCGCACCAACGAAGCGATGGCCGACCTTTTCGACCAGGTCGATTTCGTCATCGCGTCGACGAACCCCGACGTCGCGTTCGGCGCGGAGGGGCCGCTCCCGAACGTCGTCAACGGCGTCGAGGTCAGCCCCGGCAACAACGGCGCGCTGACCATTCCCGCGAACATCTACGGCAGCCCCGCGCTGTCGATACCGGTCGGCACCGTGCGCGGTCTACCCGTCGGGCTGCAGGTGCTCGCCCCGCATCACCGCGAAGGCTGGCTGCTCGATATGGCCCTCGCCGCCGAACGCGAACGTCCCTGGCCGCTTGTTGCACCCGGAGCCCCCCGATGACCTGGACCCTGATCGCCAACGACGGCGAGGTCGAGATCACCGGACTCGTCGTCGCGCCCGACGCCCTCACTCGCGCCACCGGATGGGAGCTGAAGCCCGAAGGGCTCTGCCGCGGCGCCGTGTGTGTGCCCGTGCGGGACGGGAACGTCGCCGTCGAGGGTGGTGTCGACCTGCGCGCCGCGGCCGCGGCACTGCGCACTCCGTTCGCGGTCGACGACGATGCGCAGGTCGCGGTCCTCGGAACGCCTGCTACGAAACGAGCCGAGCAGCAGACCGGCATGGAGGTCGGCGACTTCACCCTGCACGACGTCGACGGCACAGCTTTCACGTGGTCGTCGATCGGGCGTAAGAAGAAACTGTTCTTCGCCTGGGCTTCGTGGTGAGGCTGCCGCTACGACCTGCCCGGGTGGCAGGAACTCCACGACGAACTCGCTGAGTACGGATTCACCGTCGTCGCCGTCGCGCTCGACGAGGCGCCGGCCGCGCGCGAATGGATCGAGGCCGCATCGCCCACGTATCCCGCGCTCGTCGACCCGGGCCACCTGACGGCCGACCAGCTCGGTATCTACAACGTGCCGACGGTCATCTGGATCGACGAGGAAGACCGCGTCGTGCGCGCGCCCGTCAACGCGCCCGTGAACGACATGTTCAAGGACTTCACCCAGATCGATTCCGCCGTGCACCACGAGCAGCTCCGCGCCTGGGTGCGCGACGGGGTGCTGCCGTACTCGGCCGAGGAGGCGCAGGCCCGGCTGATCGTCACGACCCCCGAGCAACAGCTGGCGCGCGCCGAACGCCGCCTCGGCGCGTATTTGCACCGGGTCGGGCGCGACGACCGGGCCGAGGTGCATTTCGCCGAGGCCGCGAAACTTGCCCCGTACGACTTCACCATCCGCCGGGGCACCCTGCCCCTGCGGGGCGGAGACCCCTTCGGCCAGGAATTCTTCGACTTCGTCGGCGAATGGGTCGAGGCCGGCGCCCCCGGCTACAAGTCCGCGGACCAGGGCGGGTAGCCCGCGCGCGATGATGTCTGGTGCTCCAAGCCCGGGAAGTCGCGGTCGAGGTCGGCGGTAAGTACGTCGTCGCGGGCGCGTCGTTCTCGTTGCATGCCGGTGACAAGGTCGGCCTCGTCGGCCGCAACGGTGCGGGCAAGACCTCGCTGTTGAAGGTGATTGCCGGCGACGCCGACGCCGCGAGTGGTGTCGTCTCCCGGCCGCGCGAGGGTCTCGGGTACCTGCCGCAGGACCCGCCGTCGCGCGGCAAGGGACTCGACGGCACCGCGCTCGCTCACGTGCTTTCGGGCCGGGGCCTCGACGCCGCGGCCGGCAAACTCGACGATCTCCGCCACAAAGTCGACGCCGACCCGTCGGCCCGCAACGTACGGGCGTACTCGAACGCCGAGGACGCGTTCCGCGACGCCGGTGGGTACGCGGCCGAAGCCGAGGTGCGCCGCATGGTCGACGGCCTCGGCCTTGCACCCGACCGGCTCGACCTCCCGATCGGCGCGCTTTCAGGTGGCGAGCGACGCCGCGCCGAATTAGCGCGGATCCTCTTCGCCGCCAGCGACGTGCTTCTCCTCGACGAACCCACAAACCACCTCGACGTCGATGCCAAGGAATGGCTGATGAACTTCTTGCGCACCTTCAAGGGCGCGCTCCTCGTCATCAGCCACGACCTCGCGTTGCTCGACCACGCCATGACCCGCGTGCTGCACCTCGACGAGGGTGAACTCGTCGAATACAAGGGGACCTACTCGCAGTACCTCACGGCCCGCGAAGTCGACGAGAAGTCGCGTACGAAGATCGCGACGCGCCAGGAGTCGGAGATGAAGCGCCTGAAAACGCTGGCCGACGGCATGCGGCATCAAACCCAGTCGCGCGCCCGGCTCGCCAAGGTGCTCGACGCGCGCGTCGACCGCATGGCGGCGACGAAGATCGACGCGCCCAAGGCCAAGAAGACGATGCGGGTCACGCTCCCGGTGCCGCCGCGCGCGGGCAAGACCGTGCTCGAAGTGAAGGACCTGGCCAAGGCGTTCGGCCGCAAGACCATCTTCGAAGATGTCACATTCGACGTCGGTCGCACCGAACGGCTCCTTGTGCTCGGCCTCAACGGTGCCGGCAAGACCACGCTGCTGCGCTCACTCACCGGTGAACTCGAACCCGAGTTGGGCGAGGTGCGCCTCGGGCACAACGTCTCGATGGGCTACTACGCGCAGGAGCACGAGAACATCTCGGCCGGGGAGTCGGCACTGGCGCATGCCCGCACCGTCGCGCCGAGCACGCTCACCGACCAGTACCTGCGCGGGCTGCTCGGCATGTTCGGACTGCGCGGCGACCTCGCCTTCCAGGACGCGAGCACCCTCTCGGGCGGTGAGAAAACCAAGCTCTCGCTGTCGATGCTCGTCGCCGGTGGCCACAACCTCCTCCTCCTCGACGAACCGACCAACAACCTCGACCCGCCCTCGCGGACCGCGGTCGGTACGGCGCTGCGCGAGTGGAAAGGCGCAATGCTCCTGGTCAGTCACGACGTCGAGTTCGTAGAAGCACTAGCGCCAGACAGGGTCCTGCTGATGCCCGAGGGAACATTGGACTACTGGTCCGATGACCTCATGGACTTGGTCGCGCTGGCGTAATTCTGGGTCGGGTTCCGACTGCGGGGGCGCCTTCGGCGCTCGAGAGATCGTCATCGCTCCCGGCGGGCTTCCTGCGCTCCTCCGTCGCTCCGGTCGCCGCGGCCGGGCGAACCCGACCAAGAATTTATGCCAAGACAAACTGACGTTTGCGTCATAGAGTCCTGGCCAATCGGTGACCAGGGGGGTTGCAATGCGTCGGTCCGGACTGTCGGGGTTGGCACGGAGTCGTGCGTTGTTCGCAGCGCTTTGCGTCGGGGCATTGGTGTTTGCCGCGTGTGGTGGTGACGACGACGATGACGACCCGGCCACGGATACGACCGAGGCCGACGACGACGCGTCTGCTGACGCCGAGCCGCTGAAGATCGGTGTCGTGCTCGTCGACTACTCGGCCATTGCCGACTTCGTCGACTTCGAGCGCGGCGACCAGGAGGCGATCGCGCAGGCGGTCATCGACGACTACAACGCCGACGGGCGCGTGCCGTACACGCTGGAGGCTGTCTTCCGCGAGTACCCGCCGATTCCCGGCAGCGAGCCGAGCCCGCAGGCGATCTGCACCGGCATGGCCGACGACGAAGAAGTATTCGCCGTCCTCGGTGTGTTCATCGACTTCACGGGCGAGGGGCAGCTCTGCCTCACGCGCGACAAGGAAACGATCCACATCGGCCACGAGTTGCAGGACGCGTGGATCGACGAGGCTCCGCCGGCGTTGTTGTTGACGCCGGGTGGTACCCCCGAAGCGACTGCCGGCAACCTCATCCGTTTGCTCGGAGAGGAAGGCATGCTCGAGGGTAAGAAGGTCGCGGTGCTGGGCGACGACAAGTCGGAGACCCGGATCGACGAAGTGATCGTCCCGGGCCTCGAAGAGATCGAGGCTGATCTCGGTTCGACAGCGGTACTCACGATCACGGGGACCGACACGTCGGCCGCGCAGTCGCAGCTCGACGGCTTCATCGCCCGGTGGAAGGAAGAGGGCGTCGACACGATCTTCACGGCCGGGCTCACCGCGCCGGCGAAGCAGTTCGCCGACAAGATCGCGCTCGAAATGCCGGGCGTGGTCCTTATCGCCGACTCGCCCTCCCTCTCAGCGTCGGCGCAGGACGCTGTCGCGTCGGGCGCCGACCCGAATCCGTACGAAGGACTCATCAGCCTCGACGGCGAGACCCGGTCGGAACGGTGGGCCGAGCCGAATGCCAAGCTGCAGAATTGCATCGACGCGGTGGAGGCAGCGATCGGCCACGAGATCGTTCGGCCCGACGACATCGTCCCGAACGAGAACGGCAAGAACGTCGAAGAGTTCGTCGCCGTCGAGGACTTCTGCGACGAGGTCGAGATGCTCGTACTCGGGCTCGAGGCCGCCGGCGCGGGTGTCACCAACGAGAGCTGGACCACGGCGATTCACGGGCTCGGATCAATCGAGTTGCCCACGGCCACCGTCGCTTCGTTGTGCGAGGGCAAGTACGCAGCCAACGACATGTACCGCATCGTGCAGTTCGACCCGACGATCGGCGAGAACGGCGACTGGAAGGGCGTGACCGAACTGGCCGACGCCAGCGGCGGGAAGTGTTCCGGCGGGTAGTCGCTCGCCGGTTCAGCGAGCGTCGCTGCGCATGATGGCCCGCTCGTCGGTGCCCAGGTAGGACGCAATCACGCGAGGGTTCGCCCGGATCTCTTCGGGCGAACCCTCCGCGATGACCTGTCCGGCTTCGAGGCAGTACACGCGGTCGCTGATCGACATGATCATCGGCAGGTCGTGCTCGACGATCAGCAGCGTCGAATCGAGTTCGCGCTGGATGCTGGTGATCAGTGGACCGAACGCTTCGGCCTCGCGTTGGGCGACACCCGCTGTGGGTTCGTCGAGACAGATCACCCGAGGCGCGACCGCGAGCACGGTCGCCAGCTCGACGATGCGGCGGGTGCCGGTCGAGAGTTCGGCGACGTGGCGATCGGCGTAGCGGCCGAGGCCGAGGAAGTCGATGAGTTCGGCTGCTTCCGCCCGGCGGGTGCGCTCGGGCCGGATCTGCGCGAAGACGGTGAGCGTTCCGAAGAACGACGTTCGGTGGCGCGCTTCCATCGCGACGAGCACCGTGTCGCGTACGGTCAGCTCCGGATACAGCGTGGCCGCCTGGAATGTGCGCCCGAGGCCGATGCGAGCGCGCTGGTGGGGACGCAACTTGGAGATGTCGCGGCCGAGGAGCTCGACCCGGCCGCTGCTTTTGACGTAGCCGCCAATTGCGTTGAGCAGCGTCGACTTGCCCGCGCCGTTGTTGCCGATGAGGCCGATGACCTCACCCGGTTGCGCTTCCACGTCGATGCCGTTGACGGCGACAAGGCCGCCGAACCGAACGGTCAGTTCACGCGTCGCGAGGACGGCGCCGGTAGTGCCGACTGCGACCGGCACGCCCGTACGCTCCCGGGTGAGCGAGGTCGGCGGCGTCGAGACGGACTTCACCGGTTGTTCCGGGCGGCGTCGCGCGACCGCTCGGACGATCGCGTCGCGCGCGAAGTACCCGATCTGGGCGAACCCACCGGGGATGTACAACAAGATGAGCAGGAGCCCGATGCTCGACACGAAGAGCGGCACTGTCTCGTTCCCGGGGAAGAACGACGGCAGCCCGACGACCCACAGTGCGCCGACAACGGCCCCCGAGAGGCTGCCGAGCCCGCCGATCACCGCGATCGCGACGATCGTCAGCGAGTCCTGCACCACGAAGTAGCGGCCGGAGTGGTCGAACGACGTGTCGTACGCGGCCGCGATGACGCTGCCCCCCAAGCCGGCGACGAAGCCGGCGAGCGCGAACGCGGTGAGCTTCGATCGCGTGGGCGACACCGTCATTGCCGACGCGGCGTCGTAGTTCTCGCGCACGCCGACAATGGTCCGCCCAATACCCGACTGCCGAAGGTGGCCGAGCACGGCCATGACCACCACGAGTGTGGCGAGCGCGGCGTAGTAGAAGGCCCGATTCTTGTCGGTCAGGTCGAACGGCCCGATCTCGGCGCGGGGGAGGGTCACGCTCGTGCTGCCGTTCGGGCTGAAAATGGGCCGCCGGAACAGGTACGCCTGGCACGCAATAGCGAACGCGAGCGTGCTCACCGCGAGCAGGAGCCCACGCACGCGCAGAGCACCGATGCCGATGATCACCGCCAGCCCGGCCGCGAAGCAGGCGCCGATCAACATCGTCCACGGGAACGAGAGGGTCGGGAGGTTCCCGTCGAACACGCTGATCGAGCTGAAGCCGATCTCGGTCGGAGCACCGCGCGCGAGCGCCGCGGCCGAAAGCGCGCCCATTCCCGCGAAGGCCATCTGCCCGAGGGAGAGCTGGCCGGCCCACCCGGTCAACACCGTGACGGACAGTGCGCAGATAGCGAACCCGATGATCTTCGTCCACGCGCCGTGGTTCTCGGACCGGTCCGACAGCATCGGGGCAATGACCGCGAGGACGACGAAGAGAACCCCGATGAGATGCGGGAGACGTCCGACCCACCACATCCGGCGTAGCGCATCCGGTATCGCGCTCACGCGCGGAGCGAACTGGAAGCTTTCGCCGCCGGCCTCCGCGTCCCGGCTGACGCGGGCGACCAACGCGATGATCACGACGAGAAGAACGAACTCGACCATTCCCGTCTCGCTGGGAAAGTTGAAGTAGTAGATCCGCTCGAGGACGCCGATCGCGATGGCCGCGATTGCCGCGCGCGGGAACGACACCATGCCGCCGACGAGCGCGGCGGCCATGCCGCGCACCAATGTTTGCGGTCCGATCTCCACCAGCGCGGTCGATGCATTCAGCGTGGCCGTCAGGAAGATCGCCATGAAGGACAGGAACCCGGCGATCGACCACACCGCGGTCGACACGAGCTTCGGGCTGATACCCGTCATGCGGGCGAGGTCGGCGTTGCTCGCCGAGGCGCGGACGGCTTCACCGAACGTCGTGTGCCCGAGCAGCCACCAAAGCCCGACGATGATCGCGGGGACGAACATCAGCACCACGAGTTCCGAATCCTTCACACCGACATCGAGTCCGGGCTGCCATTGGCCCTCGAACGGCAGCGGGAACTTCGTTTGGAACTCGCCGGTGCGGTACTTGGGCAGCGCGAGGGTGACGGCAACACACAGTTGCGCGACGCCGATCGTCGCGACCAGCACGATGACCCGCGGCGCCCGAGCGAGGCGGCGGATGACGACCAGTTCGACGACGGTTCCGGTGAGAATGCCGACGGCCATCGCCGCGATCAACGACGGCCAGTAGGGCCAGCCCTGCTTGGCGGCCATGAGACCGAAGAGCGCGGTCGCCGGAACGCCCATGCTGCCCACGGCGAAGTTGATGACGCGGCTCGACCGGTACACGAGCACGATGCCCATGGCGACGAGCGCGCCGGCAAGGCCGTTGACCAGGCCGGTGAACGCGATGTCCCAGGTGGCGACCGTTGCGAGCATCAACCGCCCTCGTCGCCGAAGAACACGGCCCGGGCCAGGTCGTCACGTTCGAGCAGGTCGGCGGCGGCGCCTTCGAAACGCACTTCGCCCTTCTCGAGGAAGATGGCGCGGTCGGCGATCGCGAGCGCGACGTTCAACGACTGCTCGACGATGATCATCGTCTGGCCGGCTTCTTTGAGCTGCTCGACCAACTCCAACAGGCGCTGGACCACAACGGGTGCAAGACCGAGGGACAGCTCGTCGATGAGCAGGATCTCGGGCTCGTGGATCAAGACGCGGGCGAGCGCGAGCATCTGTTGCTGTCCGCCGGAGAGGCTGCCGGCGTTCTGCCCCTGCTTTCCGGCGAGGTCGGGGAACAGGTCGAGGACACGCCCGACGTGTTCGTCCTGCTCCGAGTGCGACTTCGTCGCGAGGCGCGCACTGATCGCGAGGTTCTGGTGCACCGTGAGGCTCGGAAAGGTTCCCTTGCCGCCGGGGAGCTGCATGATCCGGAGCCGGCGCGCCCGAGTTTCGGGCGCGACGTACGTGATGTTCTGTCCGTTGAGACGTACGACCCCGCGTTCGGGGACAGCGAGGCCGCTGATGACTCGCAGAACGGTCGACTTACCGGCACCGTTGGTGCCGAGCAGTGCGAGGGTCTCGCCCTTGCGCACCTCGAAGTTCACGCCGAACAGCACCTGCACCGGTCCGTACGAGAAGTCGATGTTTGCAAGTTGCAACGCGGGAGTTGCGGCTCCCAACTCGCGACGCTTGTGGTGCTCGGCCTGTTCTTCAAGCAGCTCTTCCACGACGAGGGACAGGTCGTTGCGGATGAAGCGGGAGCCGTTCATCAGGAGGACCCCTCCGATGATGCTCGACGGTATTGCCATGACGATCACGGTTGTCCGAATGCTCGTGGCATCGACGAGGAACGCCGCGAGCAAATTCCCGAGGAGTCCGCCCACGAGAAAGATCGTCAAGGTCGCGTACGCAGTTCCCATACCGCGCAGGCGGAACGGCACCACCGCCTGAAGTACGGGACCGACCATCGAGAACGCCATTGCCGAGAGGACCGCGGTCGGGGTGGCGAGAATGACGAACAGTGCGACGTTGTCGACCGAAAACTGCAGCGGCGTCAGCAGGGCCGACGGCAGGATGCACATGCCGATAATGACCAGAGCCTTCGGCGGGTCGACCCGATACGTACGGTCGAAGTACCGCCCGACAAACGGGAAGAACGGGAGCGCGGCGACTCCGATGAGGCTGAGGACGATGCCACGGTCGAGGGGATCGTCGACGCCGAGCGTGTCGTCGAGGTACTGGCTGGTGAGCACCGGAATCGTGAACAGGGCGAACCCGAGGGCAGAGAAGGCGGTGACGACGTTGCGAATCGTGCGGATGCGCTTGATGCGGGCAAAGGCGGCTTCCATCGAGATGGGGGCGGGGTTCTCCTCCGTGAACACCTCGTGGAGCACGTCGTCCTTCTCGTACTGCCCGCGCGGCGGTTCGCGAATGAAGAATGCCGCAACGGCCACGATCGTGACCGGGAGTCCCAGCAACAAGAACGCCCAGCGCCAGCCCTCTGAACCGCCGACCGCAACCGCGATACCGCCGGCAAGGACGGGACTCGCCAATCCGAAGCCGTGGCCGATCTGGTTGTTGAGGGCCGACATGCGGGCGCGAACGCCGATCGGATAGTTGTCGGCGATCAATGAACCGTGAACCGGGATGGTGTTGGCCTTGGCGATACCGGTGAAGAACCGCGTCCAGAAGAGCATGAACGCGCTGACCGCCAAGCCCGACAGGACGACGAAGAACCCGAAGAACAGGCTTGAGAAGCCGACGATCGGCGCGCGCTTGACGCGATCGGCGAGCCAACCCATCGGGACCGCGCCGAGTACGAAGAACGCGAGCGACGCACCTGTGATGAAGGTGATCGCGCCCTCGCTGATGCCAAAGGTGTCCCGGATCTCGGGCGCGAGCACGCTCATCGCCGCGCCCTCGAGCTCGTCGAGCGAGTTCAACATCGTCAGGACGACGAACATGTAGGCGCCGCCGGCCGCGAATCCTTGCTTCAGAGTCAGCGGCTCGGACTGGACGCCAGGGAGGAGGTCGTCGGGGAAGATCACCTGCTCGCGGGACTTTGCCTGCGCGGCTTCTCGGGCCTCTTCCTCGTCGAGGACGGCGGCGGCGAGCGCGGCAGCGCCGAGAGGGGCGTCGCCGCTCTGGTTCTCGCTGTCGGTTGCCACCGTCACCCCCCGATCCGGTCGGGCCGGAGCGTAACCGTCCCTGACACGTACGTCAGTAGTTACGCGGCGCGGCGTGGACGAACCCAAAGCCTTCTTTCTCACCGCCGATGTGCACCGCTACCTGGTCGAACACGGGACACCACCCGACGACGTCCAGCGCGACCTCATCGAGGAGACGCGCGCGCTCGGACCGGTCTCCGGCATGCAGATCGCGCCCGAGCAGGGCGCGTTCATGACAATGCTCGCAGGTGATGGGTGCGAAGCGCGCCGTCGAAGTCGGTACGTCCACCGGGTACTCGTCACTGGCCATTGCTCGTGGGTTGCCCCGCGACGGCCTCACCCTCCTCCGCAAGAAAGACACCACAAGGATGCGTCGATAGCCCACACCACGTGTGGGCTATCGACGCATCCTTCTTACATGCCTCGGAGCATTTTGTAGTAGGGGGCCATCTTTTCGCGGGTGGAGTCGGGGAGCGGGACGATCTCGCCCAGTTGCTTGGCGCCCCAGATGATTTCGGCGGTCAGCTCCACGAGGTTGGCGATCTTCAGCGCGTCCTTCGGCGACTTCCCGACGGTGAGCAGACCGTGGTTGGCCATGAGCACCGCAGCGCGGTCGCCGACCCACTTCGACACCTCGTCCGCGAGTTCCTGCGAACCGGTGAATTCGTAGCTTGCGACGGGGACGTCGCCGCCGACGAACACTTCGACCTCTTCGATGACACACGGGATCGGTGTTCGGGTCAGCGCGAACATCGTGCAGAACTTGGCGTGGCAGTGGATGACGGCGTGCACGTCGTCGTACGCCTTGAGGCATGCGAGGTGCAGCATCTTCTCGGTCGTCGGGCCGTTCTTACCTTCGAGGACGTTCGCGTCGAGGTCGGTGACGACCAGGTCGTCGAGCGTCATCGTCTCGTACGGCAGCGACGACGGTGTGAGCACCACGTTGCCGTCGGGCAACCGGGCCGAGAAGTTGCCCGCGGTGCCGTGCACCAGGTTCGTGCGCAGGCTCTCCTGCGCGACCCACAACAGCTCGGCCTTGATCTCGTCGGCAGTGCCTTTTACGCCTGCCACTAGTCCAGAACCTCCGGGTTCACGCAGTTCACGGGTTTCTCGCCCGCATAAATGCGCGCGACATCGTCGGCGATCAGCTTCGAGTGGATCGCCTCGGTGTCGTACGTCGCACCACCGATGTGCGGTGTGAGCACGACGTTGGTCATCGCGCCGATCGGGTGGCCTTCGGCTAGGCGTTCGCCCTTGAAGTGGTCGAGGCCCGCACCGGAGAGATGGCCGGATTGGAGTGCGGCCGTGAGTGCGGTCAGTGAGTGCAGCTGGGCCCGGGCCGAGTTCACGTAGATGGCCCCTTCGGGCATGAGGGCGAACTGCGGCGCGTCCATCATGCGTTCGGTTTCGGGCGACACGGCCGCGTGCATCGACACGACGTCGCACTCGGGCAGCATCTCGTCGAGATTCTTGTGTGTCGCCTCCGGGTTGTACGGATCGAACGAGAGCACCCGCATGCCGATCCCTTCGAGCCGCCACTTCGTTGCGCGCCCGACTGCTCCGAGTCCGACGATGCCGGCGGTGCGGCCCGCGAGTTGCCACGCCCGGTAGCGCTGGTACGGGATCTTCCCGTCCTTGAACACCTGGTTCGTGCGGACGTCCTGGTCGGCCGGGAGCACCGACCGGTTGACGGCGAACAGCAGGGCCAGCGTCATCTCGGCCACCGCGTCCGCGTTGCGACCCGGTGCCCGCAGCACGGGAATGCCCGCCTTGGACGCCGCCGCAACGTCGACATTGGTGGGATCGCCTCGGCACGTACCGATGACACGCAATGGCCGGTCGAACACCGGGCCGTCGACGAAGTCTGCCTCGACGATGAGGATCTCGGCGCCCGTCTCGTCGATCAGGGCCGCGAGTTTCTCGCCGTCGAGGATCCGCAGCGGTACGTGGTCGATCCACGGGTCGACGGTGACGTCGGCGAGACCGTGCAGGGTCTCGAGTCCTTCACCGCGGAACGGCGCAGTGACCAGCGCCTTCGGGCGTGCCGCCAACGGTGTCTCCTCTACGAGCGGGACGCCATCCTCGCGCGTCGCTGACGGTGACGTCAGGTTCGGCCGCGCGCGGCCCACGCCCACGCTGCAATCCATCCGAGTGGCATCGCGGCGCCGTAGAAGCTGGGCAGCGCGAACACGATGGGCACCGCGACCGCGACGTACACGAGCGTGCCGACGAACCATCCGGCCCACGCGGAGCGGCCGCGTCGCGCGTACAGGAAGGCGGCGCCCGCGCCCGCCGGGATCGTCGTTGCGATCGCCATCGCGGCGAGGACGGCGAGGATCACGGCGACTTCTTCCGGCGAGAACTCGATCGGGCCGGCGAGCAACTGGTTCATGCCGTCAAGCTTCGACGCCGCGACGTCCGGGCAAAAGGGGGTAACGGCCCCATCGTCCGCTGGGGAGAAACCTGACTACCGTGTCAGGTTTGGGCCGTACCACGGAGGACCTCATGCCCATTCATTACGCGGCGGACGAGGACCACGTCGTCCTCATCACGATCGACCGGCCCGAGGCCCGCAACGCCTGCGATATGGAGCACTTCAAGCTG
>JAWXCJ010000010.1:0-13967 GCA_034408875.1 Actinomycetota bacterium | reverse complement strand
GGTGGAGCTGCGCCTGTGTCCGCACGGTATCTATGGCTCCCTCGGCGAAGCTGACGTGGCCTTCGGCCGGTGGAGCTGCGCCTGTGTCCGCACGGTATCGAGAAGGACCGTACCGATCGGGTCGGACACCAGCCGAGCACAGACGCGGGAAGGCCCCGAGTAGTCATTGCTGCGTAAGCAGCTCCGAGCTCCTCGGGGCCCTGCCCTCGAACGACACTGTTCCCGAAAGCAAGGCCCTCGCAGGCGCTCTCGACAACGAATGCTGCTCGTTCATGCCGCACCCGAAGGTGTTGCACGTCCGGCTCTCCGTGCGCCCGTTTCCGTCCTGTCACCCGGAGGTGAGTCGTTCGGAGTCCGACGCTTTGGTGAACCGGCAGGGGCGAGAGTAAGCCTGCGCGTGCGCGCGGTCAAGCGGAAGTTCGCGCGTTTTTTGCGTCTACGTTGCGCACATGCACGTCACGCGAAGACGCTTCGAACAACTCGTCGCGGAAGCACTCGACGCGCTGCCCGATGACCTGCTCGAACGCGCGGAGAACGTCGCGGTGATGGTCGAAGACGCGCCAACGCCCGCGCAACTTCGCGAGATGGACGCGCACGCGGGTGACGACAAATTGTACGGGGAATTGTTCGGGCTGTTCGAGTCCGACGAGCTGATGCCGGACCGGATCACCCTGTTTCGCGTCGCGCTGGGCGCGGCGTGCGAGACCGAGGACGATCTGTACGAGGAGATCCGGGTGACGCTGGTGCACGAGTTCGCCCACCATTTCGGCATCGACGACGACCGCCTCGACGAGCTGGGCTGGGCGTAGCTCCTGATCAGCGGCCGACAATGCGCGAGAGTTCACGTAATCGGGCATTGCGTTGTCTCACGAACGCGGTATATGTGTACTCATGGAGATCGAACTGGTCCGCGGGACTCGGCGCCGCAAGTACGTCGAGGCAGTCCTGGTCGGGAACCGGCTCCGCGTCTCGTTCCCGAAGTGGATGTCGGTGGCGGAGGCCGAGGTGGCGGCCGCTGAGCTGGCCGAACGCATGCGGCGCCGGGTCGACACGTCCGCCATCGATGTCGCGGCCCGGGCCCGCAAGTTGGCGCGTGCGCACGGGCTCCCGCGTCCCCACCAGGTGCGATGGGTCGACAACCAGCATCAGCGGTGGGGTTCGTGCACGCCCGAGGACCGGTCGATTCGTGTCTCGTCGCGGCTCGCCGCGTACCCGACGTGGGTCCTCGACTATGTGCTCATGCACGAGTTGGCGCACTTCCTCGTGCCCAACCACGGGGCCGCGTTCGACGAGTTGGTCAACCGGTTCCCGCTCGCCGAGCGCGCGATCGGGTTTCTCACCGCCAAGGACCTCGACCCCGGCGCCGACGAGGAGGCCGACTCCCTGGCGCCGGGCGACGTGCGTCCCTGACCCGGACCGGCGCGCGGGCATAGATTCGCGGCGTAAGCCGAGGGAGTCCCGCGGAAGCAGGTGCGTCCTGCGCCGCCCGAGGCGGGGCCCGAGCGGCCCCTCAGAGCGGAGAACAATGCCCTACCCGCAGCGGCTGCTCAACGACGGCGAAGACATCGCGCTCGACCTCAAACCCCACTGGTGGTACTTCTCGAAGCACATCGTCGCGGGGGCGGTGCTCATCGGGCTGGCCTTGCTGCTGCTGGTGGTCAACAACAGATTCACCTGGGGCTTGTTCGGCGTCATCGTGCTGGCGTGGGCGGTGTGGCTGGGCCTGCGGTTCCTCCAGTGGCAGTTCACGCACTTCGTGGTGACGAGCCGGCGGGTGATCTTCCGCACGGGTGTGCTCGCCAAGCACGGCGTCGAGGTCCCGCTCCAGCGCATCAACAACATCAACTTCCACCAGGGGGTCTGGGAGCGCGTCATCGGTGCGGGCGACCTCGATATCGAGTCGGCGGGCGAGCACGGCCTCTCGCACTTCGACGACGTGCGCCACCCTGACGGCGTGCAACAGGAGATCTACCGGCAGATGGAGGCCAACGACGCGCGTCAGGCCGCACGGACGGGTCAGACCGTCGTACCGCCCACGCCGGCGCAGGCCGAAGCGAGCATTCCCGAGAAGATCAACCAACTCGCCGAACTGCGCGACAAGGGCGTGATCTCGGCCGCGGAGTTCGAGACGAAGAAAGCCCAGCTCCTCGAACGGATGTAGGCGCAGACCGGAGGTGCGGACATTCTCTCGAAGTTGCCGCGAGATAGAGCACCGCAGGGCGTAGCCGGATGAACATGTGAACGCCCGGATCGTTTCGTTGGTGCCTTCAGCCACCGAGACCTTGGTCGCGCTCGGGGTCACTCCCATCGCGGTCTCGCGGTTCTGCGAGCTCGACGGCGTCCCGACGGTCGGAGGCACCAAGAACCCCGATGTCGGCGCCATCGTCGCGCTCGCTCCGGACCTGGTCGTGGTCAACGACGAGGAGAACCGGCTCGAGGACGCCCATACCTTGGCCGAGGCGGGCGTGGCGCTGCACTCGATGTCGCCCCGGTCGGTGCACGAGGTCGGGCCCGAGGTGCGGGCGCTGTGTGCCCGGCTCGAGGTAGGAGTGCCCGCGCCGTTCGGGGCCGACGACTGGGACGCGTGGGTCGCGTCGATGCTGACGCCGCGGTGGTGGGACGCGTTCGTGCCGGTGTGGCGGCGGCCCTACATGAGCCTTGCCACCGACACGTACGGGGCATCGCTCCTCGACCTTGTCGGTGTCGGGAACGTGTTCGCCGACTCGCGGTTGCGCTACCCGGAGGTCGAGCTGACCGAAGTGGTTGCCCGCGCGCCGAACCTCGTCCTCCTGCCGAGCGAGCCGTACGAGTTCGGACCGAAGCACGCGGCCGAGATCACGGCGGTCATGCCGAGCGTCCCCGTGGCGTTCGTCGACGGGCGCGACCTGTTCTGGTGGGGCGTGCGCACGCCCGCGGCCGCGGCCCGGCTCCGGGCGTCGTTGCCGGCTACTCGCTAACGCCGGGCGCGCCCAGGTTGTGCAACTCGGCCCGGATGCGGTCGGCGGCGGCGTCGAGTCCGGCCGGGTCGGGTGACGCGTCCGCGTTCGCGAACGACAACTCCGCCGGGCTGTTGATCGGAACGATGTGCAAGTGCACATGCGGTACTTCGTCGCCCACGACGAGCACGCCGATGCGGCGCGGGTCGAACGCAGCGCGCTGCGCGCGGCCGATCCACTGGCTCACCTGCATGAGGTGCGCGGCCAGCGCCGGGTCGAGGTCGATCCAGTGGTCGACTTCGTCACGGGGTACGACGAGCGTGTGACCGGGGGTCATCGGGTTGATCGACAGGAACGCGACCGCGCGGTCGTCCTTCCACACGAACTTCCCCGGGATGTCGCCGTCGATGATCTTCGTGAAGATGGTGGGCATCACATAACTCCCGCTCCGTCGGCCGCGGTCACCGTGAAGACCTGCGGGTCGAGCCCGGTCCGCGCACGGTAACCCGCCGCGACCGGCCCGGCGATGTCCGTACCCGCGGGTACGAGCGCGACCACGCAGCCCCCGAAACCGGCGCCCGTGAGCCGCGCGCCGTACGCGCCCGCGTCGGTGCACAAGGTCACGAGCAGGTCGAGCTCGAGGGTCGACACGCCGAAGTCGTCGCGCAGCGACGCGTGGCCGGCGAGCATGAGGTCCCCGAAGCGGGCGTTGTCGCCGGCGCGCAACGCGTCCGCGGACGCGCGCACGCGTTCGTTCTCGGAGACGACGTGTCGGGCGAGGGGATTGGCGCTGACCTGGGCTTCAGTCGCGTCGCGCAGCGTCGCGACCCCGAGCGCGGCCGCCGCGGCCTCACATGCCGCGCGCCGTTTCGCGTACGCGCTGCTCTCCAACCGGCGGGGCAGCCCGCTGTGGATCACAACGAGGTCGACCCCGGCCGGGATCGGGATCGGTTCGACGGTCAGATCCCGGCAGTCGAGGAGCAACGCGTGCCCGGCGACCCCGAACACCGACGCCATCTGGTCCATCACCCCGCACGGCACACCGGACGCGCGGTGCTCGAGCTCCTGCGCGGCGAGCGCCAGGTCGCGACCGTGGAGTGTTGGGTCAGCCGCGAGGAGCAGCGCGACCGAGAACGCGGCGCTCGACGACAGCCCCGAGCCGACCGGCACGGTCGAGGTCACGGTCGCATCGATTCCGGTCGTGACGCGGTCGCGGATTGCCGCGACGTAGGCCGAGGGGTCGTGCTCGGAAACAACTCGTATCTCTCCGTCGACGCGCGGCGTGACCTCGATCCGCACCTCGCGATCGATGGCCATCGGCAGGCAGAGCCCGTCCTGGTAGTCGGTGTGGTCACCGATCAGGTTCACGCGCCCGGGAGCGCGGACGACGGTCATCGGGGGAGTATGGCCGCACGTGAGCCCTTCGGCCGTTTCCGGCAGCGGGGCCCGCGCCCTGTACCCACTCGCCGCCCAGATGGTTCGACCCGGTATGAGGAGTGTGGGAGCTATGCGCAAGGTGCTCGTTTCGGGGGTACTCGCGGTGATCGCGGGAGCAGGAGTCGTGGTTGCCGACGTGCAACCGGCCTCGGCGGTCACCGTGAAGGTGGCCGGGAGCACCGTGACGGTCAGCCAGACCGCGGGCGACACCGGCCTGGTGTCGATCACGGTGCTGCCGTCGGGCTTCGTCGAAGTGATCTCCAACGGTGGTACGCCGGAAGTGCATCCGGCGCGGCCGAACCTCGTGGTCAACGGCCGCGAGGGCATGACGCTGTTCACAGTGGTGACGCTGCAGTCGGCCCTATCCGGTTCACTTTCGTTCAACCTGCCTGCCGACGCAGTCGTGAGGGTCACCGGCGACGCGGCCCAGATCGGTGGCGACCTCTGGGCCCGTGGGAGTGTTGCATCGCAGTCGCTGGAGCTGAGTGAGATCGACGAGGTCTCGGTCGCGGGCGACGTCAACGTCGACCTTGCCGGCGGCGTCGACTCGTTGACGGTCGTGCACGCGCTCGACATCGGTGGTTCGCTCGCCGTGCGCGGCGCGAACAACGTCGCGTTCGACGGCGCGCTCACGGTCGGCCGCGACGCATCGTTCCAATTGCAGCCCGAAGTCATGGGCACCGAGTTTTCGGCCGGCGATGCGTTTGTCGTCGGAAGGGACTTTCGGTTCAGCGGCGGTCACGGCCCGGACCAAGTGCACATCGACGCGGTGCTCGGCGTCTCACAGGTCGGCGGCAATATCTCGATGCGACTCGGGAACGCGTTGTTCTATCCGGGGCTCCAATCGGTCCACCTGCGTGACCTTCTGGTGCTCGGCGACGTGCGAGTGGTCGGCGGGCAGGGCTACAACGGATTCTCCACGAGCGCGAGCACCGTGATCAGTGGTGATCTCGACGGGAAGTTCTCGGGCGACCTCAGCAACTTCTGGATCGACGGTGCCGTCGGCGGCACGTCGATCAGGTACACGGGCAGCAATGGCGAGGACGACGTGCACCTGTGGGGAAGCGCGCCCAACGCTCGGGCGCGGGTCATGACCAAAGGTGGTGCCGACCGGCTGGTGTTCGGCCCGGCGACGACCGAACTCCTGCAAGTCATCGCCAACCTCGGCGCCGGGGTGGACCAGTTGGAGACGCAGGGCTACGTGCTCCCGCCCAACTCGAGCGTGAAGGGTTTGCCGTAGTCGTCTGTCAGGCGTCGCAGCAGCTTCCGCCCGCGCCGGTTACTTCGCTAGTCGCTAGCCGGCACCGCCGGAAGGCGTGACGACCCACGCGGTTGGCTCACGGCCGGTGCGGGTCTTGTACGCCGCGCCGGCCGCCTCGGCGATCCGCGCCGCGCCCGCGGCGGGGACAAGTGCGACGACGCACCCACCGAAGCCGCCGCCGGTGAGCCGGGCACCGAGCGCACCGGCGTCGACGAGGCACTCGACCAGCGCGTCGAGTTCCGGGATCGAGACCTCCATGTCGTCTCGTGACGACGCGTGTGACGCGAGGAGGAGCGGCCCGAGCGCGTCGACCTCGCCGGCACGGAGTGCGTCCGCGAACGCCTGCACCCGCGCGATTTCACTGACGACGTGGCGGCCGCGCCGGTGCCCGACTACCTGATCCGCAGTGGCGTCGCGCAGGACCGGAACGCCCAGTTCCTCGGCGACGGCGAAGCTCTCGGCCCGGCGAGCGGCCCAGGGGCTCCCTTCGAGCGTGCGGGTGACGCCCGAGTGCACGACGACGACACGCAGGTCGTCGGGAATCGGCAGGTGCTCGACCTCGAGCGTTCGGCAGTCGAGGAACAGGGCGTGACCGGCCCGGGCCAGCACCGATGTGAGCTGGTCCTGCACCCCGCACGGCACACCCAGCGCGAGGTGCTCGGCCTCCTGGCAGGCGAGCGCGAGGTCGCGTGCGGGCAGCGAGAACATGGCGGCGTCGTTGAGGGCGAGCGCCACCGCGACTTCGAACGCCGCGCTCGACGAGAGTCCGGCGCCGATCGGAACGGTCGACGAGATGACGAGGTCGGCGCCGACGGGAGGCCGGCCCTCGGCGGCCAGGACTCGCAGGACTCCCGCGACGGGCCGGCCCCACGCGGGAACTGTTGCCGCGGGCTCGTCGGTGCCGTCGGCGGCGACGTCGACAACCCCGGGAAGGTCGGCCGATCGGGCGACGACGCGCCCGTCGACACGCGGCGTGGCCGACACGACAACCTCGCGATCGATCGCGAGCGAAACGACCAGCCCGTCGTGGTAGTCGACCTGGCCGCCGATCAGGTTGACGCGGCCGGGGGCACGGAACCGGTGGGATTCAGGCGTCACGCAGCGCCCGCGCGGCCAACTCGGGAACGACGGGGTTCGACAGCGTTCCGCTGCCGAGTTCGCCCGACGCGACGAAGCGCGCCACTCCCGCGGCCCGCAACGGAGGCGCGGTGTGCGCGTGCAGGTGCCACTCGGCGCCGCCCGCGGCGGGGGCCTGGTGGAACCACAGTAAATAGGGGAACGGCGCACCGCCGTCGGGAACCGGGAACAGGCGGTCGTACCTCCCGAGTGCGTCGATGAGCAGAGCCGCGAGATCGTCGCGACCGGCGGCGTCGAGATCGGGGAACGCGGCCGCGTGCGTGAGCGGCGCGAATCGCATCCCGTAGGGGTAGCCGGCCGCCTCGGGTACGTACGCCAGCCAGTCGCCATGACGGGCGACGACCCGGGAGCCGTCGGCCAGTTCCGCCGCAGCCTCCGAGCACACCGGGCATCCGTGCTCGCGCGCGACCTGGGCTTCCTTTTCGGGAACGGGCGGCACGAACGGGTAGCCGTAGATCTGGCCGTGGGGGTGGTCGATCGTGGCTCCGACCTCGCGCCCGCGGTTCTCGAACACGAGGACGTACTCGACGTCGGGGCGGCGAAGAAGTGCCTCAGTGCGGTCCGCCCACATGTCGATGACCTTCCGGACTTGTGTCACCGGCAATGTCGCCAGTGACGCGTCGTGGTCGGGCGCGAACAACACCACCTCGGCTGCACCGAGCGCGGGCCAGCGGTTCGGGAACGACCGAACGTCGTACGCCTCCGGTGCCTCGAGTCCGCCCGGGCAGAACGGGCAGCCCTCGGTGGGGAGGTTGGGTCGCGATTGGCGGTGCCCGACGATGTTGACCCACTCGCGGGTGAGTGGGTCGAGACGCATCTCGCCGTTCGATTCGGACATATGCGCATCCTTACTCACGCGTGCGGCCCGCCCGGGGCCGGGCAATCAGTCACGGAGCGCATCGGTTTCTCAAGGAGGTCCCGCGACGAGCCGAACACCCTTCCAGGCTGGAGCACGGATGCTCCTGCAAGGCACCAAGGATGCGTCGCCATGTTTTCTCGCAAGAAGCTGATAACGGCCATAGGTGCTGCGGCACTTCTGGTCGCGAGTTTGGGAAGTCCGGCCTCGGCCGACCTCGTCGTCACGGGCGGATCGCTCAACTTCGACGGCACCGCGCCGACAGTGGGCAACTTCGCGCCCATCACCCTGAACGGAACCCGCCAGCAGTCAACGCTGACGATTATCCCGTTCACGGTCGAGGACTCGACGGGTAGCGCGGCCGGTTGGCACGTGCTGCTCACGGTCCCGGACCTCATCAACCCGGCCGGCGCGACCCACACCATCGCGGCATCGACCATCACCATGCAGGTCCCCGTCGTCGCCGCGATCGGTACGTCGAGCTTGACCGGTGTCACGGGCGCGGCCACTGCGGGCGCCCTGGCGACGGGCGAGAAGATCGTCGTCGCCACTGCCACCAACGGCATGGGCATGTACTCGGTCTCCACCCAACCACTCAAAGTGACCGTGCCGGTCACAGCCTTGGCGGGTACCTACGCCAGCGTAGGCACCATCGCTACGGTCAGCGGTCCCTGACCCGATAGAGAACGCACGAGTGGCCGGTCCCGGGAATCCCGGGGCCGGCGACCGCACGGTCTCAGCTTCGGGAGGTACCGCCATGCGGCGGGTCATGCGAGTGGTCGTTCTCATGGCGGCCGTGGCCGGCACGTCGTTCGCGACGGGCGGGCCGGTAGCGGCCGACGACGAGGGAACGGACGTCGTGTCCGCGCTCGTCGCGCCGGGATCGCAGACCGATCCGAACGGCAGCTACTACGTCCTCGTCGCCGACCCCGGCGACTCGATCAACCAGACGATCGTCGTGCGCAACGACCGCCCGCATGCGGTCGAGGCCCACATCGAAGCCGTCGATGCCTTCACCCGGGACGCAACGGGTGCGGGCTACGGCGCTCCGGGTAGCGCACCGACCGGAACGGGAACCTGGATCGTCGTGCACACGCCGGTGCTGACCTTGCAGCCCGGCGAGGAACTCCCGATCGACTTCACCGTGCACGTGCCCGCCGACGCCGAACCCGGCGAGTACCTCGCCGGCATGAGCGCCTCGGTCCCGTTGTCGCCAACAACGGAAACGGCCGAAGTGCAGGGCAACGCCGCCGACGTGCAGATCACGCTCCAGGGCCAGCGCCTCATCGCGGTGCAGGTAAACGTGCCCGGTCCGGCGGAGCCGCTGCTCGCCGTCACGGGCGTGCGGCCGGTCGCAACCCCCGACGGGTTGGCCTTGATGCTCGGGCTCGAGAACGAAGGCAACGCGTTCGCCAAGGGCACGGGCACGGTCCGGGTCGACTCAACGGGCCTGCGGACCGGCTTCGACATCGACACCTTCGTGTCGCACACCAAGATCGACTACCGCGTGGTGTGGACCGACGAGGTCATCGTCGGCAACCACGATGTGGCCGTCCAGCTCGAGTACGGCGACGACCTCCGGGTCTCGTGGAACGGGACGATCGAGATCACCGCCGCGATGAAGGGCCGGCTCGACAAGGAGCTGGCCGACCTCACGATCGGCGGGGGCGGCGGCTCCTCGCTACCGATCCCACTCTTGGTGGCCGGGCTCGTCGCGACGGCGATCTGCATCGGCGGCGCGGTCGGGCTGCGTCGGCGCCGGTCGGCCCGGCCCAACCTGAGTATCGAACCCAGCTAACCCTCCGGGACCGAAACTCGAGGCCGCTCCGGCCGATCAGGCCTTCTAGGACCCGTGCGGGGCCGATGGCCGCGCGCGCTCGTTCGAGGGACATATGCATCGGAGGCTCGCGACACTGCTGCTCGGCGCCGCCGGGTTGCTCGCGCTGTCGGCGTTGCCGGCGGCCGGGCAGGCGGCGGGTACGCGCGCGCTCGCCGCCGGTGAGGCCGGACTCAGCGCCGCGCCCGCGGCCGGGGCGTCGGTCGACAGCGAAGGTGCGTTCGCGCTCGCGATTGCGCCCGGCGAGTTCGTGAGCCAGCTACTTGTCGTCGCCAACGAGACCGACGACCGGCGCCTGACCATTCGTATCGTTCCCGTCGACGGCGCGCGTGGCAGCGACGGGGTGACGTACTCGTCGGAGGCAACCGAGCAGGGATCGGGTTCCTGGCTCGCGCCGACGGTGGGCGTCGTGAACGTCGAGCCGGGCACGTTCGCCGAGGTTCCGTTCACCGTCGAGGTGCCCCCCGACGCGGCCCCCGGCGACAGCGCCGACGCTGCACTGCGCGTGTTCGTCGAAAGCGCGGCCGACCTGAATGGCGCGCCCGCGCCCTTCGACGACATCGCCACGCTGCATGTTCCCGTGACGATCGCGGTTCCCGGCGCGCCCGAGCCGCGCCTCGCGGTCACGTCGGTCGTCGCGGCCGAGAAGGGCGGCAGCCCCCACCTGGCGGTGACGGTCCGCAACGCGGGCTCGGTCGTGACCGAAGCGAGCGGGACCGTGAAAGCCCCGGGCGGCCAGCTCTCGCGCGACATGCACGTGCGCGTCGAACCCCGGAAGGAGAAGACGATCCTCGTCGAGTGGGAGGCGATCGACATCGTCCACGGCGCCGAGGTCGCGGTCGAACTCGAATACGGCACCGGTGACATCGCGACCTGGGTCGGCGTTGTGCCTGCCGATCCGGAGAACGAGACTGTTCCGCCGGCATCGACCGAGGCCGACGGCGAGACGGAGCCCGCTCCCGCGAATGCGGCGCCGGGCGCGGTGGCTCCGGCTTCGGGCAACGACAGTGGTGCCGGAACGCTGATCGGTATCGCGATACTCGTCATGCTGGTCGGCGCCGCGGTCTGGTTCGTCGTCGAACTGGTCGGCGGGCGCAAGCCGGCGTCGGTGCCCATCGACCCGGCCGCGTTCCCGAACCTGCGCGTGACGATGGACCCGCGCCACACCGACGTGCTCGACGCGCTCGTAACGCAGGTCGGCGCGCTCGGCGGAGCTATCGGCACTCTTGCCGACAAAGTCGGTGTCACCGTCGCGATTCCCGTGCCGCCCCCGACGATCGGGACCACGCCCGGTCGCAAGCACCGCGATCCGGCGCGCCCGCGTCACGCGCCCAACGAGCCGGCCGTCGTGCCGATTTCGCAACGGATGTCGCAACGCATGGCGACCGCGACCGGCGGGATGTTCGTACCGCCGCCGCCCGCGCATGACGTGCTGCCGACGCCGTCGCGCCAGGAAATCGCGGAAGCGATCGGATCGGCGACCGAGAAGATGAACCGCCCGCCGATCCTTGTGCCGCCGCCGATGCCCGACGACTGGCTCGCCGACGAGTGGAGTGCCGGCGGCGGCCCGCCGCGACCTCCGGCGAAGACGCCGGCGCCGCGCCGGTTCCTGAAGCGACCGCCGCCGCCGCCGCCACCGGACCTTGCCGAGTGGCTCGGACCCGGCGACGCCGCAGTCGAAGCGTTCTTCGCGGACGCCGGTGGTGACGACGAGTTCTGGCCCGACGCGCCGATCGACGACGCGTCGTGAGCGCTAGCGACTGATCGCGGGCAGCACCTGCGCCGCAAAGCGTTCGAGGCCGTCGCGGTCGAACGGCGCGCGCAGCGCGAGGATCACTGCCTCGGCCCCTGCGTCGACATACGCGCCGACCTTGTCGACCATCTCCTGCACGCTTCCCGACAGCACGCCCGGCTTCACGTAGTTGGCCATGGCGCCGAACTGCGTCCGGAGTTCTTCGTCGGTGAACGCCATGCCGACGTTGACCGTCTTCGTGATCTCCGCCGGGTTGCGGCCGACCGCGGCACAGTGCTCGTCGAGGATCTTGGCTTTGTGCGCCCACGCGTCGGGCGCGACGAACGGCACGTTCCAGCCGTCGGCGTGCTGGGCGACGATGCGCAGCGTCACCTTCTCGCCGCCGCCGCCGACCCAGATCGGCAACCGGGCCTGCACGGGTTTCGGTTCGCACGCGGCGTTGCTCAGCGTGAAGAATTCGCCGTCGAAGTCAGTGCGCTCCTGCGTGAGCAGCCCGCGTACGCATTGGATGTACTCGTTCAGCATGCGGAGTCGCTCGCCCGCACTCCCGTAGTGCAGCCCGTACGCGTCGTACTCCTGCTGCAACCAGCCGCCGCCGAGACCCAACACGATCCGGCCGCCGGCGATCTGGTCGAGGGTCGCCATCGCGTTGGCCAGCACGGCCGGGTGACGGTACCCGGCCGAGTACACGAGCGACCCGCAGTCGACGCGCTGCGTACTCGCCGCGAGCGCGGCGTGCGTGGTGAGCGCCTCCAGGCAATGCGGGTTGCCGGTGTTGTCGGCCGCGTAGAAGTGGTCCCAGATCGAGATCCAGTCGAAACCGAGTTCCTCGATGCGCCCCCACAGCTCGCGCAACTCGGCGATGCTCGTGTTCTGGAGCCCGGCATGTACTCCGAAGTGGATTTTCATCGGGCGGACGCTACTCGCGGGTTCCGGTCACTCGAACGGGCGCTCAGGCGCCCGTTCGAGTGACCGGAGGTGGAGGCGCGCGTACGCTGCAGGCGTGCTCACCATCGACCACTGGCCCGCCGTCGACCGTCCGGTCCTCGTCGTCGCGCTCGCGGGCTGGGTCGACGCGGGCGTCGCGGGGGAAGGGGCCGCGACCGCATTGCGAGAACTGGCCGAAGGCGACGACTCGTTCGGAACCCTCGATCTGACCGACGTGCTCGACCTGCAGCAGACCCGGCCGACGGCCCGGTTCGTCGAAGGCGGCTTGCGGGTCATCGAGTGGCCCCACATCGAGTTCGTGCACGGGCGCGCCGGTCGTGACGTGATCGTCGTGCACGGTCCCGAACCGTCGTTGCGGTGGCCCGCAGTCGCGCACGAGATCGTCGAAGCGGCGCGTCGCCTCGGCGTCGTCGACGCGGTCACGCTTGGCGGCATGCCCGCGCTGGTGTCGCACCGGCGACCGCTGCCGGTGCTCGCGACGGCGACGACCCGTTCGCTCGCACAGGTGGCCGGTGCGCTCCGTCCCGACTACTTCGGGCCGACCGGAATGCAAACGATTCTCCAGCACGCGCTGGGCGAGGGCGGTATCCCGTGCGTCGGACTGTGGGTGCAGGTACCGCAGTACGTGTCCGGATCGCCGTCGCCTCCCGCGGTGCACGCGCTGCTGGCGCGCGCCGCCGAACACCTGCGTCTCGACCTCGACCTCACCCGCCTCGCGACCCGCGCCCGCAAGTACCGCGACCGGGTCGAGGAGGGTCTCGCGTCGCGTCCCGACGTGAAGGAGATCGTGGATCGGCTCGATCGCGAGTCGGGTCCCGTCGCGAGCGGCGACGAACTGGTCAGCGAGATCGAGCAATTCCTGCGCGCCCAGGACGACTGACGCCCCACCCGGCCCGTCGGCTGGTGACGACCGTCACCCGCCGGAACCGTCAATTCGGACAAGTGGGTCGCCACCCGGCACTCCCGTGACCGAGGTCATCACTTCACTGGTCCTTCCTGGCTAACGATGCGCGCGTTGAGTGCCGTTACTTCTTCCATCGCCCACGGAGGGCGCGCATGTCCAGGGTTGGCTCGGATAGCCGCTCGGACCAGGAGGACTCACAGTGGATATCAAAAACAGTAGGAAACTTGTCCGGCGTACGCGGTGGACGGTCACGGTCGGGGTGGCGTTCGTTGCCCTTGGTCTGTTGACGTTCAATGCGTCGGCGACGTTCACCGCGCAGGTGACGCCGTCGCACGCGACGGACGCGGGTGACATGGAGTTCACGCTCGGCGGGGTCGGTGTGCGGCACCGGATCGCGACGGCGTCGACGAACATCGTTCCGGGTGACTTCATCTCGCGCACGATCGAGATCTCGGTCGATAACGAGGGTGGCACGCTCACGGGTGCGACGTTGACGACGTCGGGGAGCGGTAACCCGTCGCTCGTGTCGACGGCGACTGCGGCGGGCGGTCTCGGACTGGTGGTTGCCCGCTGCGACGTGGCGTGGACCGAGGTCGGTGGCGCGCCGCCGGGTTCGACGTACACGTGCTCCGGTTCGACGACGAACATCATCGGGACGTACAACGCGACTCCGGGGTCGGCGACGTATGCCAACTTCGTGCAGAGCGCGGCGTCGCTCACTGCCGGTATGGACCTGACCGACAACACGGTTGCGTGTGACGGGACGGCGCTGGCCGGTTGTAACTACCTGCTGGCGTTGATGAGCTTCCCGTCGAACGGGCCCGACTCGATGGAATCCCAGAGCACGACGCTCAGCTTCCAGTTCGACGGTGTCCAGCGAGCCGGAACCAACAAGTAG
>JAWXCJ010000009.1:0-5364 GCA_034408875.1 Actinomycetota bacterium | reverse complement strand
GTTCCGACGTCGCGACGCCGCGGCCCGTTCACCCCGATCGACGCGGGCTTGGCGCACCCAGTTCCCCAACGTGCCCTCACCGACACCGAGACTGCGAGCTGGTCTATGTCATCTGATTGTTCACCGCGGGCGCCTACTTGTTCGCGACACCCTCGCCTCGCAGCAGGCCGAAGTGGATGGAATCGAGGAGGGCCTGCCACGACGCTTCGATGATGTTCTCGTTCACGCCGATAGTGGTCCAGGTGGCGTTGCCGTCGGTGGAGTCGATGAGCACGCGGGTCACGGCGGCCGTGCCCTTCTGTGTGTCGAGCACCCGCACCTTGTAGTCGGTGAGGTGCACGCGGTCGAGCGACGGGTAGCGGCCGTTGAGCGCGGTGCGCAACGCCCGGTCGAGCGCGTTGACGGGGCCGTTGCCCTCGGCGGTCGCGATCTTGCGTTTCCCGTCGACCATCACCTTGACCGTGGCCTCGGTCGTAACCGTCGCACCGGTTTCGCCCGTCAGCGTGTCGACGCCGCGGGTGTCGTCGGTGATGACGCGGAACGACTCGACGTCGAACCACTCCGGGGTCCAGCCGATGATGCGGCGCATGAGGAGTTCGAGCGAGCCGTCGGCGACCTCGAAGTGGTAGCCCTCGTGCTCGAGCTGCTTGAGCGTCTCGACCACTTCGGCGAGCTGCGGGCCGTCGAGGTCGAGCCCGAGTTCCTTCGCCTTCATGCCGAGCGTCGACTTGCCGGCCAGTTCCGACACGACGAACCGGGTGCCGTTGCCGACGCTGTCGGGGGGCAGGTGCTCGTACGCGTCGGGGCGCTTGGCGATCGCGCTCGTGTGCAGGCCCGCCTTGTGCGCGAACGCGGAATGTCCGACGTACGCGGCCTGCGGGTTGAGCGGCATGTTCACCAGCTCGGCGATGTGGTGCGCCACCGGCGTGAGCCGCTCGATGCGGTCGCGCGGGATCGTCTCGATGCCCATCTTGAACGTGAGGTTCGGGATGATCGTCGTCAGGTTGCAGTTGCCGGTGCGTTCGCCGTAGCCGTTGATGGTGCCCTGCACCTGGATGGCCCCGCCCCGCACACCGGCGAGCGCGTTGGCGACACCGGTGCCGGCGTCGTCGTGGAGGTGCACGGCGATGCCCACGTCGCTACCGAAGTACGCGACCACGGCCCGGACTGTCTCCTCGACCTCGTGCGGAAGCGTGCCGCCGTTGGTGTCGCACAGCACGAGCCGCGACGCGCCCACTTCGGCCGCGGCTTCGAGTACCCGCAGCGAGAACTCGGGGTTGCGGCGGTAGCCGTCGAAGAAGTGCTCGGCGTCGAACAGCACTTCCATGCCGGTCGCCCGCAGGAACTCGACCGAGTCGCGCACCATGGCCACGCCCTCGTCGAGCGTGGTGCCGAGCGCTTCGGTGACGTGGTAGTCCCATGCCTTCCCGACGATGCACACGGCTTCGACGTTGGCGTCGATGAGATGGCGCAACGTGTCGTCGCTGTCGACCTTGCCCTTGACCCGCCGGGTCGAACCGAACGCGACGAGCTTGCTCGTCGTCAGGCTCAGTTCCGTCGGCGTGCGGCGGAACAGCTCGTCGTCCTTCGGGTTGGCGCCGGGCCAGCCTGCTTCGATGTAGTGCACGCCCAGCCAGTCGAGCTGTTCGGCGATGCGCAGCTTGTCCTCGACGGTGAGGGAAATGCCTTCGAGCTGCGACCCGTCGCGCAGCGTCGTGTCGTAGATCTCGACACTCCTCGGTACCGCCGGGTCAGCCGACATGCTCACACCATTCTTTGTACTTGTCTGTTTGGCCGCGCACGGCTTTGGCATACTCATCCGCGATAACTCTTGTCATCGGGCCGGGACACGGAATGACGCGGTCGTCGACCGAGTTGACCGAGCTGACCTCCGCCGCGGTACCACACACGAAGATCTCCTCGGCGATGTAGAGGTCGCTGCGCGACAGGTCGTCGACGCGCACCTCGAAGCCGTGGTCGCGCGCAATCGTCGTGACGGAGTCCTGCGTAATGCCGGGCAGCGCGCCGGCCGACACCGGCGGCGTGATGAACGCGCCGTGGCGGGCGACGAAGATGTTCTCGCCCGTGCACTCCGACACGAGCCCTTCGGGATTGAGCATGATCGCCTCGTCGTACCCGGCCTTCAACGCTTCGACCTTGGCCAGCGACGAGTTCACGTAGTTGCCGGTCGTCTTCGACAGCGGCGGCATGGTGTTGTGGTCGTGGCGCGTCCACGACGAGATCTTCATGCGCACGCCCTTCTCGACCGCGTCGTCGCCCAGGTATGCGCCCCACGGCCAGCACGCGATCGAGACGTCGACGGTGCACGGGAGCGTGTTGAGGCCCATCTCGCCGTAGCCGTAGTACGCGATCGGCCGGATGTAACACGACGGCAGACCCGTCGACCGGACGGTGTCCTTCGTCGCCTGCACCAACTCGTCGACCGAGTACGGGATCTCCATCATCATGATGCGCGCCGAGTTGTGCAGCCGCTCGATGTGCTCGGTCAGCCGGAACACCGCGGGGCCCTTGTCGGTCTCGTAGGCGCGAATGCCCTCGAACACGCCCGTGCCGTAGTGGAGCGTGTGGGTGAGCACGTGGATGCGCGCTTCCTCCCACGGGACGAGCTCCCCGTTCATCCAGATCTTCTCGGTGGGGGTAATGGGCATCGCGCCGTCTCCTTGAACCGTTAGACCGCAGCGGCGATCGCGTCGCCGATCTGCGTCGTCGTACCTTCTTCATCGTCCGTCTTCACGACGGCCTGCTGGATTCGGGCTGCGGCGTTGGCCTCGCCCAGGAATTCGCACATCATCGCGGCCGAAATGACTGCCGCCCGGGGGTCGGCGACACCCTTTCCGGCAATGTCGGGCGCCGAGCCGTGGACCGGTTCGAACAGGCTCGGGCCGGTGCGGGCCGGGTTGAGGTTCGCCGACGCGGCCCGGCCGATACCACCCGCGACCGCGCCACCGAGGTCGGTGAGGATGTCGCCGAACAAGTTGTCGGTGACGATCACGTCGTAGCGCTGTGGGTCCTGCACGAAGTAGATGCACGCGGCGTCGACGTGGTTGTAGCCGGTCGCGACGTCGGGATACTCGGCCGCGACCTCGTCGAACGTGCGCTGCCACAAGTCGCCGGCGAACGTGAGCACGTTGGTCTTGTGCACGAGCGTGAGGTGCTTGCGTTCGCGGCTGCGGGCAAGATCGAACGCGAACCGTACGCACCGCTCGACACCCATGCGGGTGTTCACCGAACCCTGCGTCGCGACTTCGAACGGCGTGCCGTGGCGCAGGAAGCCGCCTTCACCGGCGTACGTGCCTTCGGTGTTCTCGCGCACGACGAGGAAGTCGATGTCGCCGGCGCGGAATGGGCGCAGGTTCACGTAGAGGTCGAGCGAGAAGCGCAACTTGAGGAGCAGGCCCCGCTCGAGCACGCCGGGCGGCACGTCGGGCGTACCGACGGCGCCGAGCAGGATCGCGTCGTAGCCGCGCAGTTCCTCGAGCACCGCGTCGGGGAGCACTTCGCCCGTTTTCAGATAGCGCGTCCCGCCGAGGTCGTAGTCGGTGGTGTCGAGCGCCACGCCGGCGGCGCGCACGACCTTGAGCGCCTCGGCCAAGACTTCGGGACCAATCCCGTCGCCGCCGATGATGCCCACTCGATGCGCCACGCTCGTCTCCTCTATCTCAGAAGGGCGGATTGGTTTCTTACTTCGGCCACGAAAAAACCGCCCACGCGGGCGTGGACGGTTGGCAGCGAACGCCGGGAAGGCGTCCGCTCACATAATTACGATAACGACGATGACAGCGGTGACAGCGGTGCCGCCGGCGACGATGAGGGTGGTGCCCGAGCGCTGCATAGGAATCGCCAGGATCGCGCCGAAATGACATGTTTGTCAATCGCGTTCCCGCCGTGCAGGAACCGTCTACCTCGCGGGTACCCTGCGCGCCGTGACTACCCACCTGACGCAGGCGGCACTGGACCGGCTCCAGGAGGAGCTGGCCTGGAGATCCGGGCCCTACCGAACCGACATCTCGCTCCAAATCGAACGAGCGCGTGAGTTGGGCGACATCAGTGAGAACGCCGACTACGACGCAGCCAAGGACGAGCAGGGAAAGAGCGAAGCCCGCGTGCGGCAACTCGAACAGATCATCAAGACTGCGGTGCTCGTCGAAGCCGCCGCGGGCGACGTCGTCGAGCCCGGGTGCGTCGTCGAATTGCGTTACGACGGCGACGACGAGACGCAGACGTACCTCGTCGGCTCCATCGAAGAGCGCCACGAGCAGTACGACGTGCTCTCGACCAACTCGCCCCTCGGCCAGGCCCTGTTGAACGCGACGCCCGGCACGACCGTCACGTACCAGGGGCCCCGGCGCGAGATGTCGGCGACGGTCGTCGCCGTGCGCCCGCTCGACTGAACGAACGGTGCGGTACCGGTCGTTCGTTGCTGACAGCGCCCGCTGGGACGGGTTCGAGTTTCGGGGCGACGACATCGTCATATCTACCGCGCCGAAGTGCGGCACGACATGGATGCAGAACCTCTGCGCGCTCCTGATCTTCCAGCGACCCGACTTCGGCCGCCTCGCCGAGATCTCGCCGTGGCTCGACATGCAAACCCGTTCCGCCGCCGACGTGTTCGCCGCGCTCGGCGCGCAGACACACCGCCGCTTCATCAAGTCGCACACCCCACTCGACGGCCTGCCCTATGACGAGCGAGTGACGTACATCTGCGTGGCGCGTGATCCCCGCGAGGTCGCGCTCTCCTGGGCGCATCACATCGAGAACCTGCACGAGGAAAACTTCGTCAACGCGCGCGGCAACGCCGTGGGCTTCGACGATCTGGCCGATCTCCCGCAACTCGAGTCGGTCGAGCTCGAGACGCCGCTCGATCGCTTCTGGTACTGGGTCGAAGACCCGGCCGCGCCCGTCGACCGCCTGGAATCGCTGCGGGGGACGCTGTACCACCTCGACACGTTCTGGCAGCAGCGCGACCAACCGAACGTGGTGCTGTTCCACTACCGCGACCTGCTCGACGACCTTCCCCGCGAAATGCGCCGGCTCGCGACCGCGCTCGACATCGCAGTCGACGACGCGCGGCTCTCCGAACTCGCGGCCGCAGGATCGTTCGGCGCGATGAAGGCGAACGCCGACCAACTCGCACCCGATGTCACCAACGCGATCTGGAAGGACAACACCCAGTTCTTCGACCAGGGCCCCGGGCGCGACTGGCGCACGCTCGTGCCGGAGGCCGAGTTGCCCCGCTACGAGGCCCGGGTCGCCGAACTCTGCGACGCCGACCTCGCGGCATGGGTGCATCGCTAGAACAGCGGCGCGCTCGAACGCTTCGACCGGCGTGGCGCGCGTGTTGGT
>JAWXCJ010000008.1:0-5079 GCA_034408875.1 Actinomycetota bacterium | reverse complement strand
GAGCACGGTCATGCCTTCGAGCAGGTTGAAGAACTGGAACACGATGCCGATGTGCTTGCGCCGCATGCGGGCCAGGTCGTCGTCGCTCTTGCCGGTGACCTGCTCGCCCGCGAGGACGATCTCGCCTTCGTCGGCGGTGTCGAGCCCCGCGACGAGGTTGAGCAGCGTCGACTTCCCGCAGCCCGACGGGCCCATGATCGCGACGAACTCGCCCGGGGCGATGTCGAGATCGACCCCCCGCAGCGCGCGTACCGGCGCGAGCTCGGCCTCGAAGGTCTTGCGTACTCCGCGGACCGTGCACACTGGATCCATCACGTCACCCCGTTGTGTACGAGCCGGTACGCGTGTACCGGCGTCTCCCTGCCCTTGAACAATTGCGCGTCGAGCGCCTCCAGCGCCGGAAGCTCCGTCAGCGCGTCGGCCGTGGCCTGCGACAGCACCGTGGTCCCCGCCGGCCGCGCGATGTCCTGCAAACGCTGCGAAAGGTTCACCGTGTCGCCGACGACCGTGTACTCGAGCCGTTCCTCGGAACCGAGCAGCGCCGCCGCGACCTCGCCGGTCGACAACCCGATCCCCAACCCGAACTCGGGAAGGCTATCGGCGCGCCACTGCTCGTTGACCGCGGCCTGGAACTCGTGCATCGAGACCGCGGCGCGCACCGCCCGGTCGGCGTGGTCGTCCTGAGGGAACGGCGCGCCGAACACGGCCAGCACCGCGTCGCCGACGTACTGCATCACGGTGCCGGTCTCGTCGAGGACGGCCCGGTTCATCTCGGAGCGATGCGTGTTGAGCATCGACGCGAGCACCGTGGGATCGACGTGCTCGGCAATCGCCGAATACCCGCGGACGTCGGACATCAACACGGTGACAACGAGCCGTTCGGTCTCGCCGCCGGTGCGCCCATCGCGCCGCAGCTTCTCGACCAACCCGCCCGGCAGCATCCGGCTCAGCGACTCACCTTGCTCCTCCCGGTCGACGATCGCCTTCTGGAGCAACCGCAACCGCCGCAGCGCGCCTTCGCGCCCCGCGCTCGCCTCCTTCGCGAGCTTGAGGAAGAGGCTCTCGATCGCGTCGTTCGCCGCTTCGGCGGTGATGTTCCACACGACGGCGATGGCCTTGACCGGACGGCCTTCCGCGATCCACTGGAGGAGTTGATCTTCGCGTTCGTCGAGGTCGCCGTCGGCCCGGGCCGGTGCCACGAGCGAGTTCACGATCGCGGGGTCGAGCATGCTCCCGCCGGTCGCGACCTCGCGCACCGCCCGCACGAGCTGGTCGCCGTCGGCGCAGCGGTCCTTGAGCAGGTACGCGTAGCCGGCCGCGCCTTCGGAGAGCAGAGAGATCGCATACTCGGGCTCGTCGTACTGCGACAGGATCACGACGCCGGTGCCGGGATGGCGCTTGCGTACAAGCTTGGCCGCCTCGATGCCTTCGTTCTGGAAACTGGGCGGCATGCGGATGTCGGTGACGACCACTTGCGGTTCGGTGGCGTCCGCGCCCGCGACCAGTCCGTCGAAGTCCTCGGCCACGCCGACGACCTCGAGGTCGGGCTGGGCCGCGAGCAGGGCCCGTACTCCCTCGCGCACGAAGAGCGAGTCGTCGGCCAGGAACACCGTGATCTTTGACTCCCCCATCACGATGATTCGACCGCGGACGCGGCTCCGGCACAAGGGAGCGCGCCCCCTGCCCGCAGGGGTGCTGGCACCCCGAGCACGACACCGGCTCGCCCCATCGCTCGAGCGGGCGCGGGGACCGTACCGTTGGCACACACGCTCAGGAGGTTCGCAATGCGCATCGAATCGTCGGCCCTGACCCTGTCCTGGATTCCGTCGGAAGCGGTGACCGGAGCGAACAAGACGATGTTCGAGAGCGGAGTCGCGCGCTACGACGACCCGCCGCCCGACGTCGTCGACGACCTCGAAGAACTGCGGGCGACGGACCGGTTCCGGTTCGCGAACCGGTTGCACGCGTGGATCGACGTCGAGGACGGCCGCATCGTCGGCGCGGGGTACGCCGACGACAGCGGCGGCGTGATGGGTTCCACGACCGTGCGCTTCGCGACGAAGGAAGCCACGTTCGCCGCGCCCTCGATGCCGGAGATACGCGCCGAACCCGAGATCGGTGATGCGTCGGTCCGTTTCGTGCAGACCGTCGGCGGGCGCACCGCGTTGCCGGCGCCGCGTCGCGTCAACCGGGCGCCGTTCGTACAGTTCCGGGCGCCGCTCGTGTGGACAACGCTGGCGCTCACGATCCACGCCGACGGCCGCCGCGAGTTCGAACTCGTCGGCGCGAGCCCGTTCCCGCGCCACTGGCTGTACGACGGCGAGAACAAGCTCGCGGCGAAAGCCGGGCTCGCCGACTTCAAGGACTGGTTCCGCAACGCGTTCGGCAAGCACTCGCCGTGGGGCGACGAGGACTCCCCCGCGCTCGTCACCGCGGTCGAGACCGCGCTCGAACGAGAGCTGTCGACCACCATCATGCGCGGCGGCGAGAAGCCGACGATCCGCAAGGTGAAGGAAGGCAAGATTCTCGTCGAGCAGGGCCAGCTCGGCCACGAGCTGTACCTGTTGCTCGACGGTGTGGTCGTCGCCGAACACGACGGCGCACCGCTGGCCGAATACGGGCCCGGCGCGATCCTCGGCGAACGGGCGGTGCTCGAAGGCGGCCGCCGAACGGCGACATTGCGGGCGCTGACCGCCGTCCGGGTCGCGGTCGCCGAGTCGGGCCAAATCGACCTCGACAAGCTGCGGGAGGTGAGCGCCGGCCACCGGCGCGAAGAGGCGTGAAGCTGACGTTCCACGGCGTGCGGGGCTCGACCCCGGTCAGCGGGACGGACTTCTCGCGCACGGGCGGGCACACGTCATGCATCGCGGTTGCGCTCGGCGACGCACTGCCCACATTGGTGCTCGACGCGGGGACCGGCCTGCAACGGTTGGCGCGCGAGTTCGGTTCGCAACCGTTCGTGGGGACGATCCTGCTCACCCACATGCACTGGGACCACCTGCAGGGCCTCCCCTTCTTCCCTCCCGGCGACCGCGACGACGCGCGGGCGACGCTGATGCAACCGGCGCAGGGCGAACCGGTTGCGCTCCTGTCGCGGGCGATGTCGCCCCCGCACTTCCCCATCGGGCCCGACGGGCTACGAGGTCAGTGGCAGCACGTTGGTTTGGAGCCCGGCAAGCACGACATCGAACAGTTCGAGGTCGTCGCGACCGACGTGCAACACAAGGGCGGCCGCACCTACGGCTACCGCGTCAGCGCGAACGGCGTGACGTTCGCGTACGTGCCCGATGCGCTCGACGTGTCACGCGATGCGATTCTGGGCTTGGCCGAAGGCGCCGACCTCTTGGTCCGCGGCGCCCCGTTCCTCGCCGCGGAACACGAACGCGCCGAACTGTTCGGCCACGGCACGGTCGAAGCAAGCATCGACGTCGCGAGGGAAGCGGGCGCCCGCCTGATAGTGACCCACCACGGCCCCATGCGCACCGACGACGCCGTCGACGAAATCGGCGAGCGCTTCGGAGTAGCAGTCGCCCGCGAAGGCCTCACGATCACCCTGTAACCCGTGCGTCGTTAGAGGGGAATTCTCACCCCCTAACGACGCACCAGTGGTGCTACAGGAACATTGATTCGTCGACGATGAAGCCGCGGCCGGTGCAGTGGGGGCAGGTCAGGGAGAACGACTCGACGAGGCCCTCGGACACGCGCTTTCTCGTCATCTCCAACAGGCCGAGTTCCGAGATGGGGAACACCTGGGTTCTCGTCTTGTCTCGTGCGAGCGCGTTGCGGAACGCTTCCTCTACTGCGGAGCGGTTCGACTTGATCTCCATGTCGATGAAGTCGATCACGATGATGCCGCCGATGTCGCGTAGACGCAGTTCGCGCGCGACGACCTCGGCTGCTTCGAGGTTGTTGCGGTACACCGTCTCTTCGAGGTTCGACGAGCCGACGTTCTTGCCGGTGTTCACGTCGATGACCGTCAGCGCTTCGGTGCGTTCGATGACGAGCGAACCACCCGACGGGAGCCACACCTTGCGGTCGAGACCCTTGTGCAACTGCTCGTGCACGTGGAACTTCTCGAACACGGGCAGGTTCTCTGCCTCTTCGTCGTAGTACTCGATGCGGTCGGTGAGCTCAGGGGCGATCGCGTCGACGTACGCGCGCACTTCCTCGTACAACGTCGGGCTGTCGATGACGACGCCGCGGTACTCCTTGGTGAACTCTTCGCGGATGAGGCGGATTGCGAGCGGCGGCTCCTTGTACAGGAGGCTGCCGGCCTTCGCCTTCTTCGCGAGCTCGGCGATCTGCTTCCACTGGCCGTTGAGGCGGCGCATGTCGCGCTCGAGTTCGTCGTCGGTCGCGCCTTCGGCTGCCGTGCGCACGATGAGACCGGCGTCGGCGGGGCGGAGCCGGTCGAGGATGCGGCGCAGGCGTTTGCGCTCGTCGTCGGGGAGACGCTTCGAGATGCCGTACGTGTTCGGCTGACCCGGCACCATGACGACGAACCGGCCCGCGAGGCTCACCTCTTGCGTGAGGCGCGCACCCTTGTGCCCGATCGGGTTCTTGGTGACCTGCACGGTGATGGCCTGGCCGTTGCGCAGCACCCGCTCGATGCGGGGCTTCTCGCCGCCTTCGATGTCGGCCAAGTCGTGGAGAACGTCGCCGTGGTACAGCACGCCGTTCTTGGGTGTGCCGATGTCGATGAACGCCGCTTCCATACCGGGCAGCACGTTCTGCACGCGCCCGAGGTAGATGTTGCCGTCGATCGACATCGTGTCGTCGGTCGGCAGGGCGACGTAATGCTCGACCAGCGTGCGGCCTTCGAGCACGCCGATGTGGGCGATGCCGTCGGCGCGCTGGTGGACCACCATGAGGTAGCGCCCCGCGGGGCGGCCCTTACGGTGCATCCCGCGCCGCTTCTCCAGCGTGGCGTCGTCGAGCGAGTCGAGGATCGCGGTGCCGTCGACGTCGACGTCGGTAACGGGGAGCCCGGCATCGACGTACGTCGTCGCCTTGCCTCGTCCGGAGTTGCGGTTGCTGACACCGCCACCGCCACCACCGCCACCGCCACCGCCGCCGAGT
>JAWXCJ010000007.1:0-5850 GCA_034408875.1 Actinomycetota bacterium | reverse complement strand
GCATTCCACAACGACTGGTTCAACGAGCGTGCGCCGCAACCCCACTGGTTCTACGACATCGTCACGTACATAGGGGACAAGTCCGGGCACCTCCCCGGCGTCTACTTCGCGTACTTCTTGGTCACGCTGGCCGTGTTCGGAGTCGGCATCTCGTTCCTGGCTTCGTACTGGCTCCCTAAGTCGCGTCGCCCGTTGGCGATTGGTGCCGCGTTGCTGGCCGCGGCCGGCCCGAAGTTCGTGTTCGGTCAGTTCCTGCCGCTCGGGTCGGAAGCCTTGCCCAACCTTCTCGGTGGCGCGCTGGCGTTCGCCGCGGCCGCGGCAATCGTCAGCAGGCGGCATCGCGCCGCAGTTGTGTTCGCGTTGTCGGCCGGTCTCGTGCACGTGCAGCACGGCACTGTCGTTGCGGGGATCTTGTTCCTCGTCGCGATACTGAGTCGCGATCCGAAAGCGATACGCCTTTGGTACGCGGGCACGGCGGGCGCGCTGCTGTTGCTCACGGGCATCGTCTCGAGCACGCGTGGGTTGGTCGCGGACAACAAGGACATGATCGAGATCTGCGAGAACGCGTCGCCCGGGCACTGCAACGCGAACGTGTGGATCTGGCCGGTGGTGCGAGACGGCATCATCATCTTGTTGCTTGCCGCCGCGATCACTGTGCTGCGTCGTCGTGAATGGCGCGTTCTCGTCCCGGTGCTGGCAATTCCTGCCGCGATCTCGATCGTCGGCTTCCTTGCCGACCGCCACGACGTTGCGTTCTTTGGTGAGTTGGCGCAGCGGGTCTTCCCGTATCGCGTGAACTCGGTCGTCGTTCCCTTTGCTCCGTGGCTCGCAGTGTTGTTGGTCGGGGCACCGGTGTCGAAGTTGTGGCACGCGCTCGTACGAGCAGCCGGTGCAATATGGGTGAGCGGGTTCTACCTGAGTGCCCCGAACTCGATCACGGCCGCGGCGATTGTCGAGTACTCGCACTTGCGCCAGCTCGGATGGATCGTCGGCGCGCTGCTCGCGACACCGATGCTCGTCGATGCCGCGTCGAAGTACATCGCGAGCGTGCCCATTCGAAAGGTGGCGACCTCCTGGGCCGTGTCCGCGGTTCTCGCCGTCGTCGCGTGCGTGGGTGTGATCAACCTTGGTTTCTCGCGGGTCGAGCCCGGTCCTCTGCACATGGGCATCAGGCCGGGCGACGGTCAGTACGCGTTCGGGCAGGCGATCGGTGACGCGCTGCCGGTCGACGCCGTGCTGGCGCACCCGCCCGATCTCACGTTCATCCGTCTCTTCACGCGCCGAGCGGTCGTCGGGAACTGCCGGGCGATTCCGTACGGCGGCGATCCCTGGACCGAGTACAAGGAGCGCATGGCCGCGCTCGGCGCGCCCGGGCCCTACTACGCCTGCTACCGCTCGGGATACGAGGCGCTGACCGCCGACGACGTCTACACGCTGCGCGATCGCTACGGTGCAACGCACATCTTGTTGATGGGCGTTACCGACCCGAAGATCGCGTTCGCGGAAGCAGAAAACTGGGATCTGGTCTGGACGAGCGGCCCCGGTGCGGAGCCGTGGTGGGTCTACGAGATCCCGCCTCGTTGAGAAAGGGCAGCGCGTGAGTTCGCGACCGACGGCCGAGCAGTGGCAATGCGTGGCCTGCCTCACTGTGGCTGCCGCGCCGGCCTCGTCCGCGACGTTGGTGTGTGCCACGTGCGGTCACGACGACGGCACCCGTCGGGTCGCTACGGGTGAAGTTGTGAACCAAGACCCGAGTAAGCCGACCAGCGGCAAGCCGAACTTGCTTCATCGCGAGCAGCTCCGCCTGGCGCGGCGGCTCGTGCGTCCGGGCGCGCAGGTCGTCGACGTCGGGTGCAGCAGCGGCGCGTTCCTCTGGCACGCATGCCGCGAACTTCCGATCTCGCAGACGTCGTACGGAATCGAGATCAGCGCGCCCAACGCGGAAGTGGCGCGCCAAGCCGGCCTCCGAGTCGAGGCCAGTCTCGCGGAGATCGAGCCCCGTGCCCTCGTCACCTTTTGGCAGTCGGCCGAACACTTTCCGGTGCCCGACCTCGTCGAGCTGCTCGTCGCGATTCGCGAACGCGCGGCCGACGTGTCGTTGCTGATTTCGGTACCCAACGTGGACTCTGTGCAATGGCGGATGCTGCGTGACCGTTGGACCTACGCCGATCCCGACGCGCATTACTCGCAATTCAGTCGCGACTCGTTGCGCCGGGTGCTGCGCCGGGCCGGTTGGCGCGACACCGCCTGGCGTCGCTCACCGGTCTACGGACTGTTCGGTGCGCTACAAAGCTCACTCAACCTCCTGCGGCCGCGCAATGAGTTGTATCAGGTGCTCAAGCGCGGCGAGGGGTCGTTGTCGACCCGCATGCTCGTCGGCAACGGCGTCGCCGCCGTCGTTACCGCGCCGGTGACCGCGGGGCTGGCAGTGTTCGAGGTGTCGCCCCGCCGCGGTGGTGTCCTGACCGTCGAGTGCCAACCGGCATGACATCAATGATCGTTGACGGCAACGACGCCGACACCGGGTCCGATGACCCGCAGGTGATCGCGCCGGTCAACGGCACCGCGGGTCGCCGAAGTCGGACCGTGACGGTCCTCGAATGGATTCTCGCGGCCGGTGCCGCGCTCCTCGCGCTGACCGCCCTCGCCCGCCTCGTGAAGAACGCCAACCGGGGTGTCGACTTCACCGACGAAGGGATGTACCTCCTCAGCGCCGACGCGCAGTCGAGCGAGGCGTCGTTCCACAACCCGTTCGGTCGCTACACGCGCGTCTTGTACCGGCTCGCGGGGTTCGACATCGCCCGTTTTCGGGCCATCGGTGAAGTGTCGCTCGCGCTCGCGGCGGCCGGCTTAGGTGATCGCGTCGCGGTCGCGAGTGCTCGCCTACGTCACGTCCGGGCGTCCGTGCCTGTCCGCGTCGCGACTGCTGCCGCGTTGATCTCGGCCGCGCTGCACTACTACACGCTGTACCTCACCACGCCGAGCTACAACTGGCTCAACCTCTTCGGAATCCTCGTCGCCGCCGCAGGATTGATCGACGCGCTGACGCGGCCGGCCGACGACGACCGCTGGTGGGTGCGGTGGGCCGGCCCGGCCACGATCGCGATTGGGGTCGCGTGCGCGTCGATGGCCAAGGTCAGTTCCGGCCCGACCATCTTCGTCGTGTCGATCGCGGCGAGCGCTGCGTTCGCGCCAGGTTCGTTGCGGACGCGGCGGCTGGTCGTCGCCCGTATCTTCGGCGCGGGCGCCGGGTTGGCCGTCGTGCACAGCGTGTTCATCAATCGCCCGTGGGTCACAGTCAGTCAGATACTGCGCGGCCAGCGCACGCTCGAAGTACTCGACCCCGTCCATTACGAGCTCGACAACGCGTTTCGGAGCGTGCGCGACGCGATCGAAGCAGTGTGGAACGACCTCGGCCACGTCGCCTCGATGGGTGGGTGGATCGCGCTGGCCGCGGCCGTAGCCGGCTTCGCATTCCCGCGACGGATGCGTTACGTCGCCGCGGTGTTCGCGACGGTTGCGGTCGTGCTCGTCGCGTTGCGGCTCGACGATCTGAATCACTGGCAGGGGAGTGGCGCGGGCTACTACGCGCTCACCTGGGTGCCGATCACGTTGCTCGGGGTCGCGTTGCTCTTCCTCCCAATGGCGATACGCTCCATCCCGGCCGATCGCTTGCAATCGGGTGTGAGGCTGGGCGTCTGCGTCATTGTGCTCCCCGTCTTCGGCGCGTCGTACGCATTCGGATCGGGAAACGGCTTCTTCGCGCAGCTCAACGGCGGGTTTGCGCCGTTCGTCGCCGCCGCGTTCATCATCTTGCTGGGCGTCGTGCTGCCCGAAGGGTTTCCCCTACCCGCCCTCGTGCTGGCGATCGTGCTCGGCGTCGGAATCCATTCGGTGCTCGACGACGCGATGCTCGCGCCCTATCGCCAGCTCCCCGTGGCGGCGCAAACCGAGACGGTTGAACTTGGACCCGGCGGCGGAACGCTGAAAGTCGATCCCGGGACCGCGCGCTTCATGCGGACGTTCCGCGCCGCGGCCGAGGAAGCGGGGTGGGAGCCCGGCACGCCGATGCTCGATTTCACGCCCTACGCCGCCACTGCGCTGTACGTACTCGAAGCGAAACCTCCGCTGACGATCATCCCGACCGTCGGGTTCTACGCCGACACGAACACGTTGGCCGCGTGGTCGCTCGACAAGCTCGTCGACGAGGGATGGGACGACGAATTCCGCGACGCCTGGGTCATTACGATCGATACCGGTTCGCCGGGCGCGCCCGACACTGCAGTGCTGTCGAAACTCGGCCGAACATTTCCTACCGACTACGAGAAGATCGGCGTGTTCGAGGGGATCGCCCTCTACAAGCCGACCACGACGGGTTGACCATGCGTATCGTAGTGACGGGTTCGACGGGGTTCATCGGCCGGCGCCTCTGTGCGCGCCTTCTGCGCGACGGGCACACGGTTATCGGTGTGGCGCGGTCGACACACACGACGGACCTTCTCGGTGCGGGTCTGATCGCGGCGCCGGAACTCGCTCGTGCTCTCTTCAGCGCCGACGACCCCGATCTCGACTCGGGTGTCGTCCTCGAAGGCGTCGAGGTCGTGGTCCACCTGGCCGGCGATCCAAATTTCGGAAACGGTGCGCACTACGAACGGGTCAATGTGGAGGGGACGCGGCGGCTGGCCGCTGTCACGAGCAAGTACGCGCCTGGAATGCGCGCCTTCGTGTTCGCGAGTTCGCTGGGCGCGCAAGACAAGGATCCAACGGAGTCGCTCGCCCGCGCGATCGACGAGACTTCGACTGCGGTTCCAACTACCGACTACGGCCGCTCGAAGCTCGAAGCCGAACGGTTCTTGGGTTCGACGGATCTGCCCGTGCGCATCGCGCGTCTCGGAATGGTCGCCGGCGCCGAGATGCGACCCGGCAGTCACCTCGCCGCGGTGTGCGAACTGCGCGAGAAAGCACCCGATCGCCTGCTCGAACTTCTCGACGGCACCCTGGCCCTCGTGCACGTCGACGACGCGTGCGCCGCGCTGGAACTGTTGGCGACGTCACCTGCCGCCGACCAACATCCGTACCTCGTCGTCGCCGACAGCGTGCGGGTCGGTGACGTCGTGCGCGTACTCGCGGGACGCGCGCCCGGTGAGGACGTGCATCGGGCTCGATTCCGGGCGTTGCGCCGGGCCATGCCGTTCGTCGTCCGATCGATCGTGCTCCCCGAGTTGCGCGTCGATGCCCGGCGCCTGCGCGAGCTCGGCTGGAAACCGGAGGTTGGTTGGCGCGAGCTGGTGACCGAAGTCGGCGATCGCGTTCGTGCCCGTCACGATGCCTCGATCGATCCCGGGGGCTGGACAGTCGTTACCGGCGCGGCCTCGGGCCTGGGCCGGGCCGTGGCAGAGCGGTTGGGGCCCATGCGGTCGCGCCTGCTCGTCGTCGACCGCGACGCCGACGCAGTGCGGGAACTCGCGGCGAGTCTCGGCGCGCGCGCACTGGTCGCCGACGTGGCTGCCGAGTCGTTTTCGAGCGACGTCATGCAATCAGCCCGCGCTGATGACAGCTTCGTCGCGGAGGTTTTCCTCTGCGCCGGCGTCGGCCGAAAGGGCGAGGTCGGCTCCGTATCGACCGCGCGCGAGCTGGGCAGCATCGACATCAACCTGCGGGCCCGGATTGCGACGGCCAACGAAGTACTGGGCGACATGCGCGCCCGTCACTTCGGTCGCATCGTCCTCGTGGCGAGTTCGAGCGCGTTCCAAGCGTTACCTGAGTTCGCGAGTTACAGCGCCGCGAATTCAGGTCTGCTCGCCTTCGGGCAGGCACTCGCCACCGAGGTCGACGGAACGGGCGTCCAGG
>JAWXCJ010000006.1:0-2695 GCA_034408875.1 Actinomycetota bacterium | reverse complement strand
CCGTCGTCGACGACGGCGGAGTACAGGAAGGGCACTGATGTCGATCGAATCGGGATCTGCCGTGCGCGACCGCAGCAACCAAGTCGACCTGAAGATCGGCGGGATGACGTGCGCGTCGTGCGCCGCTCGCATCGAGAAGCGGCTCAACAAGCTCGAAGGCGTCGAGGCGTCGGTCAACTTCGCCACCGAGACCGCCCGCGTCGTATTCCCCGAGGACATGACGCCCGACAAGCTCATCGCCGAGGTTGCAGCAACCGGCTATTCCGCATCGGTTCCCACGCGGGACACCACACCTGACGAAGCCGACCGCGACGGGCGCGACGACGAGACCGAAGCGCTGCGCGTCCGCTTCTGGATGTCCACGCTGCTCGCCCTGCCCGTGCTCGCGATGGCCACGATCCCGTCGCTCCAGTTCGAGCACTGGCAGTGGGCCTCACTGACACTCGCCGCGCCGGTCGTCGTGTGGGGCGCGTGGCCGTTTCATCGGGCGGCATGGATGAACCTGCGCCATGGCGCAGCCACCATGGACACGCTGATCTCGGTCGGCGTCCTGGCCGCGTTCGGCTGGTCGTTGTACGCGCTCTTCGTCGGCGACGCGGGCGAGCCGGGCATGAAGATGCCGTTCGAGCTGACGATCCAGCGCGGTTCGGGTGCCGACGAGATCTACCTCGAGGTTGCGGCCGCCGTCACCGTGTTCCTCCTCGGCGGGCGCTACTTCGAGGCACGGGCCAAGCGGCGCTCGGGCGCGGCGTTGCGGGCGCTGCTGGAACTCGGCGCCAAGGACGTCGCGGTCCTGCGCGACGGCGAGGAGGTCCGGATCCCGATCGACCAACTCGAAGTCGGAGACACGTTCATCGTCCGTCCGGGCGAGAAGATCGCGACCGATGGCGTGGTTACCGACGGCAGCTCGGCAATCGACACGTCGCTGCTCACTGGTGAGTCGATCCCGGTCGAGGTCGCGCCCGGCGACCCGGTGACGGGCGCGACGGTCAACGCCGGCGGCCGACTCCTCGTACAAGTGACTCGGGTCGGGTCCGACACCGCACTGGCGCAGATCGCGCGACTTGTGACCGACGCGCAGTCGGGCAAGGCCCCGGTTCAGAGACTCGCCGACCGAGTGTCGGCCGTGTTCGTACCGATCGTCATTGCACTCTCGGTCGCGACCCTCGGCTTTTGGCTGGGTGCGGGCGACGGCGCGTCCGCGGCGTTCACGGCCGCAGTCGCGGTGCTGATCATCGCGTGCCCGTGCGCGCTCGGTCTCGCCACCCCTACGGCGCTGCTCGTGGGGACGGGTCGCGGCGCCCAACTCGGCGTGCTCATCAAGGGACCGGAGGTCCTCGAGTCGACCCGCAAGGTCGACACGATCGTCCTCGACAAGACCGGAACCGTCACGACCGGGAAGATGGCGCTCGTCGACATCGTGCCCGCCGCCGACGTGAGCACGGAGCAGGTACTGCGACTGGTCGGCGCGGTCGAAGACGCGTCCGAGCACCCCATTGCCCGGGCCATTGCCCAGGCCGCGCGCGAGAGAGTCGGGACCCTGCCGCACGTTGACGAGTTCGCCAATACGCAGGGTCTCGGCGTGCAGGGCGTGGTCGACGGCCACGCGGTGGTGGCCGGCCGCGAACGATTCCTCGCCGACTGGTCACTGCACCTCACGCCGGAACTGGAAGCCGCGAAGATCGAAGCCGAAGGTCGCGGTCAGACCGCTGTCCTCGCCGGGTGGAACGGCGCCATCCGTGCCGTGCTCGTCGTCGCCGACACCGTACGACCGACGTCGACAGAGGCGATACGGGAACTCCGCGACCTCGGGCTGCGGCCGGTGTTGCTCACGGGCGACAACGAGGCGGCGGCCCGCACTGTCGCGCTGCAAGTCGGGATCGACGAAGTAATCGCCGACGTGCTGCCGGCCGACAAGGTCGACGTGGTGCGTCGGCTTCAGAGTGAAGGTCGCGTCGTCGCGATGGTCGGTGACGGCGTGAACGACGCGGCTGCCCTCGCGCAGGCCGATCTGGGACTCGCGATGGGTACGGGCACTGACGTCGCGATCGAAGCATCGGATCTGACGCTCGTGCGCAGCGACCTGCGCGCCGCCGTTGATGCCATCCGCCTTTCGCGTTCCACGCTCAAGACGATCAAGGGCAACCTGTTCTGGGCGTTCGCCTACAACGTCGCGGCGCTGCCGCTGGCCGCGGCCGGGTTGCTCAACCCCTTGATCGCGGGCGCCGCGATGGCGTTCTCGAGCGTGTTCGTCGTGTCGAACAGTCTCCGCCTACGCCGCTTCCGCGCGGTGTCGACGCAACGACCGCTCGAAGCCTCGCCCGCGCGGAACGCCGTAGGGAGTGGATAACAAGATGCCGAACCTGCCAGCTGAACGGAGGTCACCGTGCGCGGCTACACGATGAGCAAGGACGACTATCAGGCCCGATTGCGACGGATCGAGGGCCAGGTGCGCGGCCTACAACGCATGGTCGACGAAGACACGTACTGCATCGACATCCTCACCCAAATCGCGGCAGTAACGAAAGCACTGCAAAGCGTCGGACTGGGCCTGCTGAACGAACACGTCAACCACTGTGTCATGACCGCGGCGAGCGGCGCGGACCCCGACGAAGCACGCAACCTCATCGACGAAGCGACCCGCGCGTACGCACGGTTCGTACGGTCCTAGCAACGGCACCTCTCGACGGCGCGT
>JAWXCJ010000005.1:0-7432 GCA_034408875.1 Actinomycetota bacterium | reverse complement strand
TTCACCGTGCGGGGCACGAGCGGAGCGGTCGTGCACGACGCAACCAGCGTCGTCAACGTCGAGTTCGGTCTCATCCCGCAATGCTTCGGCACCATCGACGTACACGTCGTCGACAAAGAGACGGGTGCGCCGATCGCCAATGCGACGATCGTCAACTACTACCCGGTTCCGAAGACGGATGCGAGCGGAAACGCCCGCGTCGAAACCGTGCAGCTGGGGGCCGGAAACTCCCCCAACCTCACCGCCCTGGTGTCCGACCATCCCGACTACTGGCCCGCGGGCGGGCCGAACGTCCTCGCCGCGTGCGGTGCCCCCAACACGACCGAAATCAAGATGGTGCGCCGGCGGTTCGGCGCAGTCGAGGGGCGCGTCGTCGTCGGCATCCCCGACCCCGACAACCACGGTTACAACCGCACGCTCACACCGACCGATATCCCGGTGCCGGGTGCCAACGTTCAGTTCTTCACCGCCGACACGACCGACGACGACGGTCGTTTCACACTGACTGCCATCCCGACGGCGTTCGGGACCAATGCGCCGCAGCAGGGTTACATGCAGACCTTCCTGTCGGGCTGGTGGACCGAACATACGCTGGTCACCGTCCATCACGATGCGCCAACATTCGTAACGATCCCACTCGTCGAGCGCTGCTTCGGCGCCGTCGACGTACGCGTCCTCGACGCCACGACGCGTTTGCCGGTTGCCGACGCGCGCATCGACGTCGGCTTCGAGTTCGGGTCGCGAACGGCGCAGACCGGTACCAATGGGCGGGCCCGCCTCGAGGGCATCGGGCTCGGCACTCGCAACAGCGCGGTCACGAGATACGCGTCGGCGACCGCGACCCGAAACGGCGTCAGCGTGTCCCGCAACGGAACCTTCCGCCTCGAAGACTGCGGCTCCCTCGGCGTCACCGACATCTTGTTGCCGTTCCCGGTCGAGCGCCGGGCAAGCATCCGGGGCACCGTCACCGACCTCGAGACCGGCGACCCGATCGGCGGCGCCTATGTCAATACCGGCGTGGCGGTAACAACCACAGGACCCGACGGCACGTACGCGATCGACAACATGCTGATCGGGTTCGATACCCAAACCACCCGCGACATCTTCGTCGCCGCCTCACCGCCGGGCCCCACGCACTTGCCGAACGCAGTCGCGGCGAGACTGATCGCGGGCGAGACGATCGTGAAAGACGTCGCCCTCACACGACGCCGGACCGGCAGTCTGGACGTCACCGTGACCGACGCGCTGACCGGCGAACCGATCGCGGGCGCGAACTTGCAGGGCCCCGACGGGCAGGAACAGAAGAGTGGACCCGACGGCACATACCTCTACACCGGGATCTTCACAAACAACGTGCCGGCGTCGGTCTCGGTGTTTGCCACAGTGCCGGGATACTGGTTCCGGTTCGGCAGCGCCCTCGTCACACCCGACGAGACCGCGCACGTGGACATCAAGATGATTCGCGAGTGCGCGCCGGCGACGATCACGGGCCGGGTGTTCAACGCAGTGACGAGCGCGCCCCTCGAGGGCGCCTATGTGCGCAACACGTTCGATTCCTCCCAGTACGTATTCACGGACGCCGGCGGCCGGTTCACGTTGGGCGGCATCCGATTCTTCAACAACGCGCCGTTCGCCATGTCGCTGTCCGCGAGCAAGGAGGGCTTCCTCCCCGCGACAAAAGTCGTCCAGGTCTTCTGTGGTGCTCGTATCTCGGCCGACTTCGGTGCGCCCGACACGGGTCACGCGTCGCTGTCCGGAATCGTGACCGAAGCCGCGACCGGCGACCCGGTTGTGGGCGCGTCCGTCGGCACCGAATGGGGCGCCATCGACACCACCGACGCGGCGGGCGCCTACGCGTTCGACGACGTGCCCATGGGTGGCGAAGCGACTGCGAAGACGTGGCACGTCGACGCCATCCCGCCGGCGGGCGCCGGGCTGGTGGCCCTATCGAAGGACGTCACCGTTCACCCGAACGAGGAGGCAACGCTCGACTTCGCGCTCGGCGCGCCGACGAACCGCCGTCCGGTGGTGCAAGAGGTGCGCGTCACGGTTCCGTCGACGACGACGTTCGTGCCGCTGTTCCTCACCGGCACCGACCCCGACGGCGACACCTTGAGGTTCCGCATGTTCACGCCGACGGGTGGCAACATCGACAACTCGAACGAGTTCGGCGGTGTCAACTTCTCGCTCGCCGCGGGCGTCACCGAAGGTCGCTACTGGTACACGGCCACCGACGGCAAACTCGACGCGGTCCCGGCCGAAGTGATCATCACGAGGGGCGCACCCATCCCCAACGTTCCGCCGACGGCGACCATCACCGGACTCCCGACCGCGCCGGAAGGCGCGACCGTGAACCTCACCGTGACGGGCAACGACACCGACGGGTTCATCAACAGCCGGGGCTGGGACACCGACGGCGACGGTGAGTTCGATGATGGCAACGCGTCGACGCGGTCGCTGACCCGTGACGACGACGCGGTGGTCACCGTGAAGGCCCGCGTCACCGACGACGACGGCGCGACGGGTGACGACATCCATGTGGTCACCTTCACCAACGTCGCACCCACGGTCGCGGCGTTCGACGCGGTCGCGCCCGAAGCCGGGCAGGAGTTCTTCCGCTCGGCAGCGTTCGCCGACCCGGGCAACGACGACTGGACCGCGACGGTCGACTGGGGCGACGGCGCCGGGCCGCAACCGGTCGCGGTCGGCGCATACATCGACTTCCTCGGCCTCTACGACGTTCCCGTATCACACTCGTACGCGGCCGCGGGCTTGTACACGATCACGATCGAGGTCTGCGACGACGACGGCGGTTGCCACAACGCGGAGACGAAAGCGAACGTGGCCGAACCACCGCCACCGGCACCGGTCGCCGACATTTCGGTGTCAAAGCACCACGAGGGCGACTTCGCCCGAGGCGGCCGGCACGAGTACGTGGTCGAGGTCGTCAATGCCGGCCCCGACTCGATCGCCGGCGTCCAGGTCGGCGACACGATCCCGGCCGGCATGACGCTCGTCTCCGCCACTGGGGGCGGCTGGGACTGCGCCAACTCGTCGGACAGCTTCGCGGGTTGTATTCGCGACGATGCGCTCGGCGTGGGCCCGGCACCACTCCTCCACGTCGTCGTCGACGTCGACCCGTCGGTCGAGGGCGACGTCGTCAACTACGTCTACGCGGTCCATGGCGGCGACGACCCCGACGGCGAGGACAACCAGGACGAAGACCCGACCCACGTCGTCGCCACGCCGCCCACCTCGACGACGACCACAACGACATCCCCGTCGACCACAACGTCCACGAGTACGAGTACGACCACGACGTCGGTCCCGGGAACAACATCGACATCGACGTCGACGTCGACCAGCACCACCTCGACTACCGCGGGACCCACGACGAGCACAACCGTGGCGGTCGCGGGTTCGACCACGACAACCGGTGGGCCTACGACGACCAGCACAACTACGACGACCTCGGGGCCGTCACCTCGCCCGACCGTCGGCGGGGCGAGCGCCACGACAACGAACGCCCCCGTGGGTGCGACAGGCACGACCGCGGGACCGGAGGCATCCGGCGGCGGATCACAGGCGGCCACTCCCGCCGCCACCTCGGGCTCGGGGAGCAGCGCCGCCCTCCCGAGAACCGGCGGCGACACGCACGGGCAATTCCTGCTCGGTCTCGTCATGGTGGCTGCCGGCCTCGTCCTCATCGCCCGCCGGAGGCGTACACCCAACTGAGCAATTCCGGCGCGCAGGGCGGGTCCCGCCGTCGATTTGCATCGCGATGAGAGACTGACCTTCACGGCCCAGCGGTTCCGGGAAGCGAGGTCAGCGTTGGCGCGTGCGGCCAGAGGATCGGGAACGGCAGATTCGAGCGGTGTTGCGCCCGGCTGGAAGTTTGTCGGGCGCGCCGACGAACTTCGGGCGATCGACGAGGCGCGGCACACCGAGCACGGATCGACGATCATCGTCGGCCCTCCGGGAGTCGGAAAAACCCGACTCGCCCGCGAGGCCGCCGCGCGCGCGGCCGCCGCCGGTTGGCAGGTCGAATGGGCCGTCGGCACCGCGTCGGCCCGCGACCTTCCGCTCGGCGCGTTCTTGCACCTCGTTCCCGAAGGACGCGGCGGGCGCGGTGAGGCATTGCTCGGTGCCATCGTCGACGGCCTGCTCGAACGCGATCCGACGGCATCGCTCCTCCTCGTCGTAGACGACGCCCACCTCCTCGACCCCGCGTCGGCCACACTGGTGCACCGGCTCGTCATGACCGGCCGCGCGTTCGCGGTCGCGACCGTGCGCACGGGTGAACCGGTCGCCGACTCGATCCGGCTGCTCTGGCGCGACGATGCCGGAACGGTATTGGAACTCCCGCCGTTCGACCCCGCCGGGACGACCGAGCTCGCGGCGACACTCCTCGACGGAAGCCTCGACGCCGCCACCGCCGACACACTGTTCGAGATAACGCGCGGCAACGCACTGTTCCTGCGTGAGCTCCTCGCTGAAGGCGTGCGCCAAGGGACACTGCGCTCGGACTCCGGGCGCTGGACATGGCGCGGCCCGCCCGTCGTCTCGATGGGGCTACGCGACTTCGTCGGGGCCCGCATCGCGAACCTCGACCCGGTCGCGCGGGCCACGCTCGAAGTCGTAGCCGTGTGCGAGCCGATCGGACTCGCACTAATGCGCCACATCACCGACCCGGCCGCGGTGGAGGCACTGGAACGCGAAGGGCTGCTCGAAGTTTCCCTCGAAGGCGCCCGCCGCGTCGTGCGCAGTGGGCACCCGTTGTTCGGTGAAGCGGTACGAATCGACGTGCCCTCAGTCCGGACCGAGCAGATACAGGCGGCGTTCGCCGACGAGCTGGCAGCGACGGGCGCCCGCCGCACCGACGACCTGCTCCGCCTCGCGCAGTTGCGCCTCGACACCGGCGACGACTCCGACACCGAGTTGCTGACCCGGGCCGCGCGCCAAGCCCGTCACACCGGCAACACGTCGCTCCTCGCACGCCTGGCCAGGGCCGTGACGAGGCGCACACGGAACGTCGAGGCCGAGTACCTCCTCGGCGAGGCCTTCGCCGACGAGGGCCGGTTCGAGGAAGCGTTGGTGCAGTGGGAACCGCTCGGCGCGTCCGAGTGCGACGACGAACTCACGATGCAGATCGCCAAGGCCCGCGCCACGGTGCTCACCAACATCTTCAACCGCACCGAAGAGGCCGGCGTGGTTCTCGACACTGCGATCAAACAACTGTCGAATTCCGACCTACGCGCAGTGCTCCAGCTCGTGCGCGACGACATCGACTCGCATTGGGAGGTGCGCGACCTCGCGGGGGCGCCCAACGACGAAGCCGCGATCTGGATCTGGATGGCCAACGGGCGCACGTTGATCATGAACGGCCGCTTCGACGACGTCGCCGACGACCCGACCCCGATCGAGGAGATGGCCCGGGCCGGCAGCGGCGAATGGCCGCTCGCGCTGATGTTCACGCAGATCATCCGGTTCTTCGCGCTGGTATGCGGTGGTCGGTTCGATACCGCCGAGGCGCTGGCGCGCCGCGGCCTGACGAGCGCCATCGGCGACGAGCGGCTCGCGATCCGCGCGTACTGGCTGGAAGCACTCGGCATCACCGCCCTCGGCCGGGGACTCCCCCACGAGGCGACCGCGCACCTGACCGATGCCACCAACACGCTGCGCGAGGCCAACAACCCTGCGCTGCGCAATGCGCTGTACGAGCTGACCGTGGCCCGGGCCCAAGCGGGCGATATCGACGGCGCCGCATCCGCGATCGGCGAGGCCGAGATCGCCGAGGCCGGCATGATCGATCCATTCGTGTCCGAAGCACGGGCCCGCGCCGCGTTCGAAGCCACTCGGGGTCGGGTGAGCGCCGCGGTAGCGCTGCTGAACGACGACGCGCGTGTCGCCCGCGACGGCGGTATGCATCTGTTCGAGCTGCACGCGCTATTCGACGCGGTTCGGTACGGCGCGGCGCGCGAGCACGCCCCGCGGCTACGCGAGCTGGCCGCCACCATGCAGAGCCCCGTGCCGGACCTGTACGCACGGTTCGCGACCGGGTTGGAATCGGGCGACGCCGACGAACTGGCCGCCGTCGGCCGCGGCTTCGCCGAGATCGGCTGCATCCTTCACGCCGCGGAAGCGACGGCAGCCGCCGCGCGCGCGGCCCATGCCTCCGACTTGGTCGGTGCGTTCGCGCTGGCCGACCGCGCCAACGAGTACGCGGCCGCGGCCGGCAACCCTGTCACGCCCCTCCTCGTCGGAGGTGTCGAGACCGCGCCGTTGACACCGCGGGAGCGCGAGGTCGCCACCTTGGTCGCGCAGGGCCGAACCGACAAGGAGGTCGCGAGGGAACTCGGCTTGTCCGTGCGCACGGTGAACGCCCATTTGCGATCGGTATACGCGAAGTTGCGGGTCGCCGGCCGCGAAGATCTCGCTGTCGCCCTCGGCGCGCGCTGACGTGGGTTCGGAACCGCCCGCGACGACGGCGATCCGCGTGCAGTGCGCCGGTGCCGTCGGGCGGATCACACTGGCCCGGCCCGAGAAGCTGAACGCGCTCAATCGGGCGACGCTCGAAGAACTCGCCGTCGCCGCTACTTGGTTCGACCGTCAGTCGACGGTCAAGGTTGTCGTCGTCGCCGGCGAAGGCACCGCGTTCTCGGCCGGGTTCGACCTTGCCGACGAGCGCTGGCGCAAACTCGGTCCGCCCGAGCGGTCGGCGGTGGTCGGACGCACGATGGCCGAGGCAATCGGCGGCATGCAGGCAGTCACCATCGCGTCGATACGCGGGCACTGCATCGGCGGCGGAGTCGTGTTGGCATCGGCGTGCGACCTGCGTGTCGCGTCGGTGAACGCGCGGTTCCGGATACCGGAGATCGACTTGGGTATCCCGTTGTTGTGGACCGGCGTTCCGCGCCTGACGCGCGAGGTCGGCCCCGCGCTCGCCAAGGAGTTGATCCTCACCGGCCGGTCGTTCGACGCGGACGAGGCGCGGGCGATCCGGTTCGTCAACCGGGTCGTGCCCGACTTCGATCTTGAATCGGCAACGGCCGCGCTCGCGGCCGAACTGGCGTCGAAGTCGGCGCGCGTGCTCCGGGTGACGAAGCAGCAAGTGGAGGAAGCGTCGTCAGCCGCGTCGGCGGCCGACGGCGAGGCCGATGTCGCGGCCCTCGCTGCGGCTTTTGCCGACCCTGAGTCGCGGGCGCTTGCCGCCGCGTACTACGAACGGCTGCGCACAACCGACTGACGTCGCCTACCTCCGGCGTCGTTGCTTCGCGAAGTACGCCACGATGCACAGCACGGCGACAAGCGAGAAGATGCCCATTCCGACGTATTAGCCTCGATCCACCGATGAGTAGCGGCTGATCGGGGTCGCGTATCCGCGGAAAATGCCTCCTGGGCTGGGACGATGACGGTATTCGAAGTCGTCTGT
>JAWXCJ010000004.1:0-5900 GCA_034408875.1 Actinomycetota bacterium | reverse complement strand
GCCTGCGGTGTCCGCCTGACATTCTTATGCGGCTCCCGCCTCCGGCACTCCATCTCAACTGATCGGTGTCGAACCGACCGTGCCTGCGGTGTCCGCCTGGACCGTTGTCGCGCTAGCTGTTGACCATTGCGTCCGCCGCCATCGCGAAGTACTCGCGCATGGCTTCGGCGATGTCGGGTGGGACGTCGGCCTCGGCGAGGCCGGCCAGCATCGCCCCCAGCCAGGCGGCTCGTTCGACGTGGGTGATGCGGAACGGCGCGTGACGCATCCGCAACCGCGGGTGGCCCTTCTCCTCGCTGTACACCGGCGGGCCACCCCAGTACTGGCCCAGGAACAGCGCGAGGGCCCGCTTCCCCGGCTCGAGATCGGCGGTATACAGCGGCCGCAATACGGTGTCGTTCTCGACCCGTTCGTAGAAGCGACCGACGAGCGCGTCGAAGAACGGCTGGCCACCTACAGCTGCGAAGACGGTGTCGGGCTCCATTACTCTCGCCGATTCTGGATCAGTCGTGGCTCTCGCCGCTCGCCGAGGTTCGCGCCGCCGGCATCAAGGGTCGGGGAATCTTCGCCCGCTCTGCCATCGACGCGGGCGTGACGGTCGCCGCGTTCGGAGGCTACGCCGTCGAACGGGCTGAGTTCGATGCGCTCGCAGCAGAGGTGCAGACGCACGCCATCCAGGTCGACGACGACGTCTTCATGACCAGCGTGCCGCCGTTCTCGCCCGCGGACTGCGTGAACCATTCGTGCGACCCGAACTGTGGCATTCTCGGCTCGATCGTGCTCGTGACGATGCGCGCGGTCACTGCCGGCGAAGAACTGTGCTTCGACTACGCGATGAGCGACACCGACCCCTATGACGAATTCACGTGCGCGTGCGCTATTGCGGATTGCCGCAGAACGATCACGGGCAAGGACTGGCGTCTCCCCGAGTTGCAGATCCGCTACAACGGCTACTTCTCTGCCTACATCGCGCGCAAGATCGCCGCGTTCGGCGACTAGGGCTCGATCGGGTCGCCGGCGCCGCCGGAGCACGACGAGCCAAGCTCAGGTGACTGCGGGCCTTCCTGGAACGTGTCGATGAACTCGTCGACGCGCGGGTCGTCGGCGGCGTCGAGACGGAGCTGCCGGCCCCACGCCGTCAGTACGACCGGGTCGTCGAGGTCCTCGTACGGGGTGACGAGCAGGTACGACTGGCCCGCCGCCTTCGATTCCAAGGTTTCGATATCGGCCGCGGGGAGGTCCTCGGCGTACGTGATCCACACGGCGCCGTGTTCCATCGAGTGCACCGCGTTCTCGTTCTCGACCGGTTCGCGGTAGACGCCGCAGTTCTGCCATACCGGGTTGTGTATGCCGCCGACCGGTGGGCTCTGCGGGTAGTCAACCGGATCCTCGGTGTGGCCTTGGACGACTTCGAACGGCTCGGTACCAGCCGGTCCGGGCGGAACTTCGACTGCGTCATCGCCGCCGCACGCCGCGCCGAGCGCCGCCATCGCGAGAACGAGCGCGAGAGGTCGCAGCCACTGCTTTGAGGCTGTACGGGTCATGCGGCAGGCCCTTTCGATTTCACGGGTGCAACGAGGGTCACGCGCAGTCTGTGCAGAGGCCGACGAGATCGAGACGATGATGCATCGTACGGAATCCGATCTTCTCCGCGGCGTCGGCGACGGCGTCGGCGACCGATCGCTCGAGCCGGTCGGAGGCCGGAAGGTCGTCGACGCGGCCGCAGTTCGAGCACACGAGGTGATGATGGTGGCCCGTGAGCGCTTCGGTGAGTTCGTAGCGGGCGAACTCGTCGTGGGTGACCACGCGGTGCACGACGCCGGCCTGTTCGAGCACGACCAGGTTCCGGTACACCGAACTCTGCGCGAGGTCGCGCTGATGTTCGAGGATCTCGGTGATCGTGAGCGGCCGGTGGGTCGCGGCGAGCACGTCGAGCAGGCGCGACCGAACCGGCGTCATCCGCTGCTGTTGCTCGTGGAGCCGACGCGTCACGGTGTCGCGCAGCTCGTCGGTAACGCCACGCATCAGATGCTCAGTCTACCGGCGAGATGCGGCCTGCAACGGCGGGATACGGTCGGCCCCGTGGAGTCGAGCGACCGGTTCGTCGAGATGGTGACGTCGGTTGACGACGTGCGCCTCGACTTCGGCGCGTTGTGCATCGCGGCGCACGCGCATCCAGGGCTCGTCGTCGACGACTGGATCGCCCGCATCGACGAGATCGCCGGGGCGTGCACCGACGTCTCGCTTGACGCCGTCGTGGCCGAGCTCTTCGGCCGCCGCGGTTTCCAGGGCGATCTCGAAAACTACGACGACCCCGAGAACTCGTTCCTCGATTCGGTCGTCGAGCGGCGGTGCGGCATCCCGATCTCGCTTTCGGTCCTCGTCATCGAGGTCGCACGCCGGCTGGGCATCTCGGTGCTCCCGGTCGGAATGCCCGGCCACTTTCTCGTGCGCGCCGCCGAATGTCCCGACCACTGGTGCGATCCGTTTCACGGCGGCCGGCTCCTCACGCGGGAGCAGTGCCATGCGCTGTTCGACACCGTGTATCGCGGCACGCGCGCGTTCGAGGAGACAGACCTGCTTCCCGTGTCGGCGCGCAGTGTGTTGGCGCGGATGCTGGCGAACCTCGAGAACGGCGAGCTCGCACGCGACCCGGTCCAGCTTGCGTGGATGTGTGAACTCCACCTCGCGATCCCGGGCGTGTCGGTTACCGACGGCGTGCAGTTGCTGCGGCGGCTGGCGCGGGTCGTCGACCCGGTGCGGGCCGCGGGCGCGTACGAGCGTATGGCCGAAGGAGTCGACGACGAGGTCGCGAAGCGTCTGCGTTCCGAAGCGCGCTTGTTGCGTTCCCGCATGAACTGATGGCGGTGCTCCCGATGTTTCCGTTGGGGAACGTGCTGTTTCCCTACGCGGTGCTTCCGCTTTCCGTGTTCGAGCCGCGCTACCGCATGATGGTGCGCCGCTGCATCGACGGCACCGGCGAGTTCGGTGTCGTGCTCATCGAGCGGGGGAGCGAAGTGGGCGGCGGCGACGTGCGGTTCGACGTCGGCACCGTGGCGCGCATCATCCAGGCGAGTGAGATGCCCGATGGCCGCTTCGCGGTGGTGACGACCGGCGTCCGACGGTTCCGTGTCACGGCGTGGTTGCCCGACGATCCGTACCCGCAGGCCGAGACGGAGCTGCTCGACGAGATCGCGCCGGCGGCCGGGGCCGCCGAGGCGCGCGAACGTGCCGTCGACGAATTGCGCGCCGTGCTCGACCTGTGGCGCAGGCTCGAACCGCGCGTCCCCGACGAGCTCCCGCCGTTCTCCGACGACCCGCCGCGCGCCGCGTACGAGTTGGCCGCGGTCGCGCCGATCGGTCCGCTCGACGCGCAGCGCGTGCTCGAGACGCCGGCGCCGCACGACCAGCTCGCACTGTTGACGAAGCTGTTCGCGGAACGGGCCGACGAACTCCGCGCCCGCATCGCGTTCGGGAGCGAGTGACCGATCCTTCTCGCATGGGTAGGGTGAGAACCATGAGTGACGTCGACTCGGAGGACACGCGCCGGCGACTGCGGGCGGAGCGGGAACGCCTCGAATCGGTGCGCCAGGGCGTGCGCGGCGAAGGTGGCGACGAGAGCACCGAGCTCTCGCACTACGACCAGCACCCGGCCGACCTGGGTTCGGACACGTTCGAGCGCGAGAAGGACCAGTCGATCCTCGAAGAGCTCGAGTACGACTTGGCCGAGATCGAGGCCGCGCTCCAGCGGGTCGACGAAGGCACCTACGGAATCGACGAGGTGACGGGCGATCCGATCGATCCGGAGCGCCTCGACGCCTTCCCGACGGCGCGGACCAACGTCGACACGCCGCACTAGCGACGGAGCCGTGACTGCACCGTGACGGTTCACCTGCGGCTGTTCGCCATGGCCCGGGAGGCGGCCGGGAGGGCCTCGGACTCCTTCTCCGAGGCCGACACCCCGACCGTCGGCGCCCTCGTCGTCGCGGCGGTCGACCGGTACGGACCCGGCTTCGAGGCGGTCCTGCAAACCTCCGGAATCTGGCTCAATGGGGAGGAACCGCCGGAAGGGGAGGAAAGCCATTTACACCCCGGCGACGAAGTCGCGATCCTGCCGCCGGTGAGCGGAGGCTGATAGCTTTCGCGCCGCTCGTGCGCGCCTTTTTCTCCTTCTCGTCGCTCCGCCGCGCCATTCCTGTGGCCGTGGCGCTTGCCCTCCTGGCGCCGGCGCAAGCCGCGACCGCGGCCCGCGATCCGTTGGCCGAAGCCGAGGCGCGTGTCACCAGCGCCCAGCGCGCCGCCAACGAAGCCGCCGAACAGTACGAGGAAGCCCAGAGCGTCTACTGGGGTCTCGAAGGAGACATCGACCGCACCCGTTCGGCGGTGTCCGCGACCGAAGCGAACGCCGCGGCGCTGACAGCCGTCGCGCAGCGGCGGGCGGTGGAGGCGTACACCGAGGGCGGGCTCGACCTCGATGTTGTCGTCGAAGGCAACGACGTGCTCGAGGCCCAGCGTCGCAACGAACTTCTCGACCGGGTCAACGAGGACGGCAACCTCGCCGTCGAGCAACTCGGCGCCATAACCGAGGACCTGCGTGTGCAGGAAGCGAGTCTCGCCGACCAGATCGCGCAGCAGGAACAGGTCGTCGAGCAGATGAAAGAGACCGAGTCGGAGCTGCGTGACGCCCTCGCCGCCGCCGAGCGGGCCGAGTCCGACCTGCGGGCGCGCCTCGAACGCGAACGCAAGACCCGTGAACTCCAGGAACGGTTGCGCCGGGCGCGCGCCGCGGCATCGACGAGTTCGAGCAGCGGCAGCCGCAGCGGCGGGTCGGCCGGCCAGATCATCGCGAGCGGATCGTGGGTGTGCCCGGTGCCAGGCGGCTCCTCGTTCGGCGACTCGTGGGGCGCGCCCCGTTCCGGCGGCCGCAGCCATCAAGGCGTCGACATGATGGCGTCGTCGGGTACGCCGGTCGCGGCTGTTGTGAGCGGGTCGATCCGCCAGAGTTCGGGCGGTCTCGGCGGCCTCTCGATATGGCTCACCGGCAGCGACGGCAATACGTACTACTACGCCCACTTGCGCGACTTTGCGGGTGGCTCGCGTTCTGTGTCCGCGGGCGAATCGATCGGTTCGGTCGGCAGTACCGGGAACGCCAACGGCGGTGCCCCGCACCTCCACTTCGAGATCCATCCGGGCGGGGGACGGGCCGTGAACCCCTACCCCACCGTGCGCTCCCGGTGCTGACGATCAGCGGGCTTGCGTTGGTCAGCGGGGCCCGGCGCGGGCACTAGCCTCCGACCGGTGACTGCATCCGAACGCATCCAGCGCCTGCTCGACCCGCAATTCGTCGCGGCGCTCGACCGGCACGACGTCGACGCGTTGCGCGAGCTGAAGGCCGAGGCCTCTGACATCGAACTCTCGGTGTCGTACTACCGCCGCCTCGCGCAAGCTCGCATGGAGATCCTCGCCGCGGAACGGTCGCGTCGCGAACGGGGTGGCGACATTTCCGAGCTCGTCGCCGACCTGCCCCGCATCCTCGGTTCGGGTGGCGGGCGCGCCGCCCCGGCCGACTCGCGCGTTCCCGACGCCGACACTCCGGCGGTCGAGCTGAAGTGGGAAGACGGTCGTGAGGAGTTGGTCGCCGACCTGACGCTCGCGAACCTGCCCACACTCGACGAAGCGGAACTCGCCGAGACCGTCGAGCGACTCGGCGACTTCGAGCGCGAACTCTCCGACATTCGCCGCAACCTTCACACAGTGATCGATGCGCTCGAACGCGAGATCGCGACGCGGCAGGTAGCCGGAACCGCGTGACCGTGCGGACGCAGTCGCAGTCCCCGAACGCCGTAGGCCGAGTTGGCTGCGGCGAGGGAGCCATGTTGACTGTGCGGACGCAGTCGCAG
>JAWXCJ010000003.1:0-19853 GCA_034408875.1 Actinomycetota bacterium | reverse complement strand
GGCCGCGTCGGCGGTCGCGGCCGCCGTTTCGAACTGTTGCACGTCGACGGTCACCTGGGGCGGGCCGAGCAGCACGAAGAAGTCGTTCTGCATGCGCAGGTAGAAGGGCGCTTGTTCGCGCGGCCGGTCCGGCTCGAGCAACGCCTGCAAATACGTCAGCGTGACTCGCAGGTTCCGGCGCGCGTCCGCGTCGGCGAGATCGGGCCAGAGCGCGGCGAGCACCCGCTCGCGGGCAACCGACCCGTGATGGGCGACGAACGCGAGGAGTTCCCGGACGCGCCGACGGCGCCAGTGGGGTGCGTCGACCAGCTTGTCGTGCATCGTCAGCGCGGTCGGTCCGAACAACGCGATTCCGACGACGGTCTCAGTCGTGGCGACGCGCAAGCCGCGCGTGAGCGGGTCACGGGCTGCGGGTGCGAGGAGCCCGGCGAGATCACGTGCTTCGACCGTGCGTCCCTGCGCGTCGAGGGCGTTCGCCAGCAAAGCGATCCAACGGCCGGGCGCGCTCGACGCGATCAACGGCGCGGGCGGCCAGTCATCGACGCCGGGGAGCGGCTGCCCGGCCCGCACCGCCATCAGGGCGCGCGCGACGGTGCGCCGGGCCGCATGCAGCGGGCCGAGCGGGGCGGCATCCCACACCTCGCGCATTTCGTCGGAAAGGACGTAGGCGACGACGAATGCCCACCGCAGCGATCGGCTCGCAGCGGGCAACGTGGGCGGACACTCGGCGAGGAACGCGTCGAGCGCGGCGCGCGCATCGTCGTCGTCGCCGGCCGCGACCGCGGTGGACGCGCGCGCGGCCGTCAGCATGCCGCGCAGATACGGCAGCGCGGTCGCGCCGAGCGCATCCTCCGCGAGCGCCTGCGCGCGCCGGGCCTGGTCGACGTTGCCTCGCCCCGCTTCGACGATCGCGGTCGCGACACCTCCCCAGAGCCGGTCGGTCCCGGACGCGCGTGCGAGGTCGGGCAGGGGCGGCAACTCGGCGGGGACGTCAGCGGGGCGACCGGCCTGCCATGTGGTGCAGGGGACGACGAGTTGATACGAGTAGGCGCCTCCCGCGCGCGCGACGCACGTTGTCGCCGCGTCGATCATCGCGTCCGGCTCGCCCAGGTGGAACGCGGTCATCATCGTCATGAAGTCGGCGACCGTGTGCCATTCCGGCGATACCGAGCCGTTCTCGACGCCGCCGAAGGCCTCGTACGCCTGAACGTCGTCACCACTCAGGTCGGCAAGCATCCCGCGGGCGAGGCGACACGTGCCGCGGACTGCGTCGTGACCCTCGGCTTCCAACGCGAATGCGCGTTGCAGCAACGGCATCACGCGCTCCTGTTCGCCGCGCGATCGCGCGACCCACGCCAACTCCGACGCCGCGGCGAGTTCGGTCACGACATCACCGCGTTCGCGGAACGCAAGCATTGCGGTCTCGAGGTCGTCGCGTGCGGCCTCGGAGAACGGATCCGCGATACGCGCGACCATTCCCGCCAACAGCCGCGCCTCGGGCTCGTCGGCCAGGTGGGACGGCAGTCGCTCGCGCATTGCCTCCAAGACATCGCGCGGTGCCACCCCGTATCCGCGGCGGCACAGCTCGCGGATGGCGCGCAACGTCGTATCGTCGTCGCCGCCGTTCCGAGCGAGGTCGAACGCCCGCTGGGTGTCCCCGAGTTCCAGCCAGTGCGCGGCGGCAATGCGACACACATGCCGCCGTTCATCCACCGACAGGACCTCGGACAACATGCGGTTCCACAGCCCGTGTACGGCGATGACGTCGTCGCCCACGGTGACGAGCGGCAGGCCGGCGAGCAGCTCGTCGAGCCCGACGTCGCCGACGACTGCAGCACAGACCGAACGGTCGCCACCGCCGATTGCCGCAAGCGCTGCGAGCGCGCGCCGCTGGTTCGTGTCGAGTGCGTCGAGCACCTCCTCTCGCGCGAACTCGTGGGCCGCGGCCGGACCAAATTTCACGGCCAGCGCCACCAGTGCGGGCCAGCCACCGAGCTCGTCGCCGACTGCGTGCGATCGGTCGAGGTCACCGGCCTCGGCGGTCGTGAGGCGAAGATCGTCGGCTCCGAGCTCGACCACGGCGCCGTGCGCCCGGCGCCGGGCGAGGCCGTCGACCGGCGTTCGCGACGCGACAACAAAATGCGTGGTTTCCGGCGCGCGGCTGAGCAGTGCCTGCAACAGTTGCGAGCCACCGGAGTCGGACTGAAGTTCGTGCGCGTCGTCGACAACAACACAGGTAGGAATTTCGGCTCGCGCCGCGAGCGCGCCGAGCAGGATCCCGACCGCCGACTCGGGGGCGGGCGGTTCGATCCCGAGGAGCGCCGCCAGGCGCGCCGTGAGCCGCGACGCCGTTGCATCGGCCGGGCCGCACGGGAGCCACAGGTCCATCCCCCGCGGCTCGGCGAGGTTGTCGGCAAAAGCCTGGGCGAGGAGCGTCGTCTTGCCGAACCCCGCGCCGGCGACGATCGCGACGACGCCGACGTCGAACCGGCGGCGCACGACATCGAGCAGACGCGGGCGGGCCATCGCACCTGACGGCAACGACGGTCCGAGCACCCGCGAATCGTAATGAGAGACCGCGTAACACGCACTGCCGCAGGCTGGATTGCGGGTGCTAGCCGGGTGCTAGCGGGCGAGCGGCGGTGTGTGATCCCAGGAGATTGGCGCCACCTGGGTCCAAACATCGCAGACACCGGCAGCTTGGGCCTCGCCGAGCGCGACGAAGGTGGCCGACGCGGTCGCGCAGAAACGGTGCTTCTCGTCGGTGACGACGGCGGTCGTGGCGATGGTCGACGAGTCGGCCGGATTCATCGGGGCGCGGGTTCGCGCCACACTGATGCGCGTGCCCAGAACCCCGAACTGTCCCGCCCCTTACGTGGTCGCCGGCATCGGCTACCTCGCGCCGTCGCGCACGTCCGGCGCGCCGTGACCGGCCGCGAGTGGGCCGCCTACGTCGAGCGCTTCCACGACGAGTCGCCCGGTGTCACCGAGTCCGTCCTCGGCCGCGCCCTCGACGCGGGCGGGATGAACCCCTACGCCTGGGTTGCCGACGGCCTGCGTTCCGAACGCGTGCTCGATGTCGGCTGCGGGAGCGGACCAATGCACGAGCACGTCGCGGGCTGGGTCGGCGTCGACGCGTCGCGGGCGGAGCTGCTCGCGGGCCGGGGGCGCGCGGTACCCGTGGTCGAGGCACGCGCCGAGGCCCTGCCGGTTCGGGATGGGTCGGTTCCCGCGGCGATGCTGGTCATGTCGCTCATGGTTGTCGACGATCCCGCGGCGGTGGTCGCCGAACTCGTGCGCGTCCTGGGCCCGTCGGGCGCGGTGTACGTCCTCCTACCGGCCGACCGGCCGCTGCGCGGCACGGACCGGGTCCGCTACGGAGCACTGCTCGCGGCGCTGGGCCGCACGAGGATGCCGTTTCCGCAGCCCGATGTCGTGCGAGATCCCTGTGCCGTGCTCGAAGCCGGCGGGTTCACCGTCATCGACGACGAGCGCCGCCGCTTCACGTTCCGGGTCGCGTGTACAGCAGATGGCGAGTCGTTCGTCGACAGCCTCTACCTGCCCGGCGTCTCGACCCGACGGGTCCGACTCGCCCGCGCCGTCGTGCGCGCGTGGGGCGTGTGCGACATCGGCATCCCGCTGCGCCGCCTGTTGGCCCGAACCGGCGATCGTCATGCCGCGCCGCCGCCTGTCGACGCGGCGCGGGCGAGCAGCCGTGCGGCGCAGTCGTCGCGAGCTTCAGTGGTAGTCGCATGACCCCGCGGCGCCGCAGCCACGCCATCGGCCACTCGAGTTCTCACGATTCGCTGAATTCGTCGCGGAGGGCCGCGCGGGCGCGAAGCTCCGGCGTACGGTTGGCTGGATCGACCCGGGCGAGCTCGAGGGAGCGCCAACCTTGATGAAGAGCCACGCGCAGGCTGCAGGCCCAGACGGCGATGCAGTCCGCATCGTTGATCGTGATTCGGAGGTCGCAACCCCAATGGGCAGGGTCCCGCTGTTGCGCGCCGAGGATGCGCCGTTGCTGGCGCGGCCGTTCTATGTCGACGGTGATCCTGGACCGATCGTCGCGGTGCTGGCGCACGTCCCCGAGCTCCTCGTGGTCGCGTTGCCGTTCTTCGGCCGGGTCCTCGGCGAGTCGGCCGTCGACGCGCGCACGAAGGAGATCGTCATCCTGCGGGCTTCGGCCGTCGCTCAGTGCCGCTACTGCGTCGACGCGCACACCCTGGTCGCGCTCGACGCGGGGCTGACTGCCGAAGAGGTTCGCGTTTTGCGGGACGACGCGCCGCTCGCGGGAGCCTTCGCCGAACGAGAACGCGCACTGGTGGCGTGGGTAGACGCGGTCGCCGGCGAGCGGGGGCCGGTGGCCGAGAGCACCGCCGTCGCACTGCGGTCGTGGTTCGCCGACCACGAAGTCGTGGAGCTCACCTTGCTGGCGGCGACGACGCTGCTCCTGAACCGGCTGTGTACGGCGCTCGAGCTGCCCTCGGTGGATGCCACGCTCGAACGGCTGCGGGACTGCGGGTTCGGGTCGTGACGTCGGTGATCGCCGACGCTGTGGCCGACGGCACACTGTCCGGCCGGGTGTGGTTCTACAGCAACTACCACTGCAATCTCGCGTGCACGTACTGCCTCACCGAATCGGCGCCCGAGGTCCCGAAACGGTTGCTCTCCGATGCAGCGATGCGGACTGCCGCAACCCAAGCGGCCGCGCTCGGGTTCACCGATCTCGGCATCACCGGCGGCGAGCCGTTCCTCGCGCCGGGCATCGTCGACACGCTCGACGCGTTGACCGACACACTGCCGACGCTCGTATTGTCGAACGGCACCCGGTTCACGGAGGCGCTCGTGCGACGGATGTCGCGCCTGGCCGGGCGGGACCTGGCGGTCCAGGTGTCGCTCGACTCGCCGGACCCCGAAATGAACGACGCCATGCGCGGACCCGAGAACTTTGCGCGGGTCGTCGACGCCATCCCCCGGTTGGTCGACGCCGGTGTCCGAGTCCGCATTGCGACCACCGCGACGGCGCTCGACCCCGACGCGGCGGCCCGCCTCTGTGAGCTGCACCGCGGCCTCGGCGTCGCCGACGCCGACCACGTCGTGCGGCCGATCGTCAGCCGCGGACGCGGGATCGACCACGACGACGCGGTCGGCGTCTCCCCCGAGAACCTGCCGCCGGAACTGACGATCACGGCCGACGGCGCGTTCTGGAGCCCGTTCGGCCCGACCGTGCGCAACGGCCGGCTCGACACCGATCTTCTCGTCACGCGAACGACGAACCCTCTCCGCATGCCGGCCGAGGAGTTGTTGGGTCTCGTGGCGGGTCGTCCGCCCGGCGGGGACACCACGATGAACATCAGGTGAGCGTGAGCACGCCGCACCCGGTCGGGTGCAATCGCCGGCGGGCACCACACAACGCACCGGAGGAGGTTGGTCGATGACCGAGACCGTGAGACCTACAGATGAGGTCGTTCCCGACCGGATCGGGCGGGTGATCCTCGGCGCGTTCCGCATCACGGTGGGCATGCTGTGGCTCGTCAACGCCGGTTGGAAACGCCCACCCGACTTTGGTGAGAACAGCGGCCGCGGTCTTTATGGGTTCACGACCGATGCGGTCGAACACGAGGTCTTCCCGCCGTTCGCGTGGCTCGTACGGGAGGCCGTGCTGCCGAACTTCCGCGCCTTCGGGTGGGGTGTGCTGATCGTCGAGGCCGCGCTCGGCGCGTTTTTGACCCTCGGTCTGCTCACGCGCTTGTGGGCGCTGGTCGGCGTCGGGCAAGCAATCGCGATCGCCCTGTCGGTGCTCAACGCGCCGGACGAGTGGCCGTGGTCGTACTACCTGATGGTCGCCGCCAACCTCGTGCTGTTCGCGATTGCGGCCGGACGTTACGTCGGCCTCGACGGCGTCCTGCGGCCCGTATGGGCGCAGCGCGACACGTGGTCCGCACGCATGGCGCTCCGATGGTCGTAACCCGTATCGGGCGCGCCGTCGTGGTGCTCGGTGCCGTCGCCGTCGCGTTCGGCGTCGCGGGCCTCGCCGCCGCCGACGGTTCCTTCACCGACCGGGCGGGATGGTTGGTCGGCCGGCCCTCGATCGAGCTGGCCCTCGCCGGCTTCAACCGCCTGGGAGCGATGTGCACATTGGCCCTCGGAGTGGTCGCGGTCGTCGCTGGTTGGCGCCGATCGGTGCTCGGGGTAGGCATCGCCGCCGCGGGCTTCGCGGTGATGGCGCTCCAGGTCGTCGTCCAGTGGGGGCGGGGCGCCAACGTGCTCGGCGGCCGCGGCTCGAACCTCTCCCTTTGGGGTGGTCTCGCAATCGGTCTGGCGACGCTCGCGTGGGCGATGCGCACCAACGCCGACGAGCGCGACCCCGCGTGACGAACGTCGCGGTGTCGCTCGAACCCGAAACACAACGAGGACTCCTCGGCATCGCGATCGCCGAAGACCGGGTCTTCGCCGCGTGGACACGACGCGCCGACGACCGGATCGTCGTCGCGCAGGTCGCACCCGGGAGGGAACGAGTGCTCCGGGAAGGCCCGCCGGCAGCAGATCTCGCCAACGGCGGCCACCTCGCGATCGACGACACGGGCCCTCGACGGATGGTCGAAGCATCGAGTTCGAGGTAGACGACGAGACATTCGACAAGCTTCGGACCGAGTTCGCCCAGTGGCGGGCCGAACTCGAGCCCTGAGCTACGCCTTCGTGGAGAATGGGAGCCGTGGACGATTTCGTGATCGCTCGCAATCCCGACGCCACGTCGTCGTTGCCGTTCCTGCTGCGCGTTCCTGTCGGCTCGCAGGCAATCGTGCTCAAGGCGCGAGACACGTGGCCGCGCACGGCCAAGGTCTACTGCCACCCGGCTGACACCTGGCCGTCGGACGCGGACGTGATCGAACGGGTACCGGTCCGTGAGTGCAGGCGACGCGGTCCTGCGATCGATCTCGTCTTGGCCCGCGCGCGAGAGAACCGGTCGCAGTTCGTGTTCGCGCAGGCCCGCGGGCGTGAGGTCGTGTTCTGGCAGAGCGCGCGGACTGCACGCCAGGCCCGCCCCAACGTCCGGGTGCCGACCCGGCGCGCGTCGGGCGAAGCACTCGTGATCGTCGTCGACAGTCACGAGCGGTACCCGTGGCGGTTCAGCCAACAACAATGCACGACCGAGCGGCGCGCGTTGCGGGCCGGCGACTACGGCGTCGAGGTCGACGGAACCGTCGTCGCTTCCGTCGAGCGCAAGAGTGTCGCCGATCTCGTCTCGACGCTCACGACCGGCAAGCTGCGCTACCTGCTTGCCGATCTCGCGACCGTGCCACGAGCGGCGGTCGTGGTCGAGGATCGTTACTCGTCGCTGTTCAAACTCCAGCACGCGCAGCCTTCGGTCGTTGTCGAGGGTCTCGCCGAAGCACAGGTCCGTTTCCCGTCGGTACCGATCGTGTTCTGCGAGAACCGACAGCTCGCGCAGGAGTGGACATACCGTTTCCTCGGCGCCGCGCTCGTACACGCCCGCGACGACCAGGCCGCGCGGCAGCGAGCCCTCGAACTGGTTGCCGCGCCCGTGCAGCCGGGCCCGACCACCGCCCAAGTGCGCGCCTGGGCGCGAGCCATGGGCATCTCAGTCCCCGACCGCGGCCGACTCCGCCCCGAAGTCTGGACCGCGTACCGAGCCGACCATCCGGAACTCTGACGGGCGCGATCGCGGAACGCGACGTGCTGCCGCGGCTTTTCGAAATCGCAACGCCGCCACCGAGCCGCCGCAGCAATACGGTCGGGAACGGTGGCCGGCGCAAGGTTGCCTCGTTCAGCGCGCCGGCCGCCCGGAGCTGTCGGGGCTTGTCGAAGACTCCGATGCTGAGAACTCGGTGGGATCCACACCCGGTAACAAGTTGGTGTTGACCACGCGCACGCTTCCGTGCTTGGGGTCGAGTTCGACCTCGGCGCCGTCTGGAATGTGGCGCGTCGCGCCGCGGACGCCGATGATCGCGGCGATGCCGAGCTCGCGTGCGACGATGGCGGCATGGCTGATCGCACCGCCCTCCTCGACGATCAACCCTGAAACGATTGGAAGCACCGCGTTGTACGCCGGGGTGGTGAAGGGCACGACGAGCACGTCGCCGGGTTCGAGGACCGCCAACGCGTCGGCGGGGTCGGCAGCGCCGCGATTCGAGACCCGCGGACCGCCGCAGCGACACCCAGCCTCCGACCTTCCCGACGTCTTCGAGGTCGATGCCGGCTTCGTTGACGAACGTCGCGAGGGAGGGTGGCTCGTCGACCGTCGTCGCCATGACTTGCAGTTCGCGGCGCAAGGCGGGCGCGTTGGCAAGGACCGCCGAGCGAAGGTGCTCGACAATCCACTCACGCGCCTGACGGTCGAGTTCGATGTGGCAGCCGCTCGGAAGGAACGGAAAACCGGTCTCTGAAGCATTGACCAAGTCGCGCCGGCCGATGCCCGTCAGGGCGCGGAGCCGCAGATCGAAGCGAAACTCGCGTCGGTAGTTCGCGACGAAGTCGAGGACTGTGCACACTTCCTTGCCGTCGTGCCGTCGCAAGCCGCGGCCGATCTGCTGGAGGAACACCGTGACCGATTCTGTCGGCCGCAAAAGCAGGATTGTGTCGACCTCGGGGATGTCGATGCCCTCGTTGAAGACATCGCGCGTGAAGATCGCGGCCAGCTCGCCACGAACGAGCCGGGCCACAAGCTCGTTGCGCATCGCCTCGGGCGTCTCGCCGGTCACCGCAACCGACGGCAAACCCCGCTCGTCGAAGTACCGAGCCATGTACTGCGCGTGCTCGACGGTTGCGCAGAACCCGAGCGCTCGCATGCGGCGGGGTTGGGCGACGATGCGGTGGAGCTGGCGCAGGATGAGTTGGGCACGAATGTCGTCGCCCGTATAGAGCGCGCCGAGATCGGATGCCTGGTAGCGCCCTGCTTCCCAGCGAACGCCCGACAGGTCGGCGGTGTCGGCCACCCCGAAGTACTGGAACGGGGCCAGGAGTTGGCGGTCGAGCGCATGCCAGAGACGCATGTCAAAGGCGGTGCGACCGTCGGTCCAACGTCGGATGTCGAGCCCGTCGGCTCGTTCCGGTGTTGCGGTGAGCGCGAGGAGAACGCGGGGTTGGAGGTGATCGAGCAGGCGCCGGTACGTAGACGCTTCCGAGTGGTGGAACTCGTCGACGATCACCACGTCGAACACGCTCGGGTCGAGCTTCGTGGGATCGTTCGCGTGCAGCGTCTGGATCGAAGCGAACACGTGGCGGCCGAGCTCCGGCCGATGGCCGCCGACGAAGAGCTCGCCAAACGATCCGTCGCTCAGCGCCTCGCGGAACGTGCGGCGCGACTGGCTGAGGATGCGCTCTCGATGCGCGACGAACAGAAGTGTGGGGTCTTTCCGGTACCCGTCGGCGCCACGACGAGATTGCGCCACGAATCGTGATTGCGCCGATCGGAGTCAAGCGCTTGGAGGATCTCCTCTTGGTAGGGCCACGGAGTGAACCTCAGCCCTGAGAGCTCGGTGTCCTCGTCGCGTGGGCCGTGTCCGAGCGCGACGTCGAGCCGGTCGGCATCGCGCGCCGGGTCGTACGGCTCGAAGTCGGACGATGCCCAGTAGGTGTCGAAAGCACTGCGGAACTTGTCAAACAGCGCAGGCGCAGCCGACCGAGAGAGCCGAACGTTCCACTCGCGCCCGTCGAGCAGTGCGGACCGAGTGACATTCGACGACCCGACGTATGCCGTCGAGAACCCGGTGCGCCGATGGAAGATCCATGCCTTCGCGTGGAGCCGGGTGGTGGCGGTGTCGTACGACACGCGTACGTCGACGCCAAGTTCGACGAGCCGATCCAGCGCGATGCGTTCGGTCGATCCGGTGTACGTGGTCGTGAGCAAACGGATCGGAACATCGTTGCGCCGGGCTTCCTCGAGTGCGTCGAACAACAGCCGGACGCCGTACCAGCGGACGAACGCGACGATGAGATCGATCCGGTCGGCGGACGCGATCTCCTTCTTCAACTCGGCGGCCAAGTGGGGCTCGCCACGGGCGTTGACCAAAAGGTCATGGGTTGACAACGGAATATCCGGCCGGCGCGGGAGACGGCGCGCCCCAAGCGCATCGACGCTCGGGATGCCGACCAGGAGACGAGGCGGAAGTTCGACCGCGTCGTCAGCGTGGCCGAAGACCGCCAGCAACTCGGCTACGACCTTGGCGCGCTCGGGCTCGTCAACCCCGGGGAGGTAACCGGCCAGTACCGCGCCGACATGGTCGGCCCAGCGGTGCGGTTGTTCGGCATCGTCGAGCGCCGTGAGCTCGGGATCGAGACCCACGACCGCGCGCGCCGATCGCCGCGTGAGCACCGCGTCATACAGACCAGGCTCCCCGCCCTCCGGCCGACTCACACGCCGAGGTTACGACGTCTCGACGGGGGCGACTCGCAACTCGTCGTCGGCGTTCAAGACGCACTCAGCGCGCTCGGAGGGACTCGAACCCCCAACCTTCTGGTCCGTAGCCAGATGCTCTATCCATTGAGCTACGAGCGCTTGGGCGAACCAGTGTAGGGCAACACCTCCCGCCGATCCCGTGCCGGCAGTGACCGTGCGGGCGGGGGGACGGCGGCTCTATCCTTCGGCGCGGATTGCTGCGCTTTGGAGTGGAGGCACGGAATGGACGAGCACCCGAACCCCGAGTTGATCATGCAGATCGGGATGGGTTTCTGGGCGTCGAAGACGCTCCTGTCGGCGGTCGAGCTCGAACTGTTTACGGTGCTCGGAAGCGAAAGCCGGAGCGCAGCCGAGATCGGCGACCGGCTCTCACTGCATCCGCGGTCGCGGTCGGACTTCCTCGATGCACTGGTGGCGCTCGGTTTCCTGACACGCACCGGCGTCGGCACCGACGCCCGCTACACGAACACGGCCGACACCGCGTTCTTCCTCGACAAGCGCCGGCCGGCCTACCTGGGCGGCATCTTCGAGATGGCCAACGAGCGCTTGTACCCGTTCTGGGCCAACCTCACCAAAGCGCTGCGCACCGGCGAGCCCCAGAACGAAGCCGCCGTCGGCGACGACTGTTCGCCACGCTCTATGCCGACGAGGAACGGCTCGAACTGTTCCTGCGGGCCATGCAAGGCATCCAAACGGGACCGTTTATGGCGCTCGTCGAAGCCATCGACCTGTCGAGTGCGAAGGTGCTCTGCGACGTCGGCGGCGCCAACGGGATCTTCTCCGCCATTGCCGTGCAGCACTACCCCGAACTGCGGGCGATCTCGTTCGACCTGCCGCCGGTTGTCCCCGTCGCGGAGCGGAACCTGAAAACGCTCGGGGTCGACGACCGAGTCACGGTGGTCGCGGGCGACTTCTTCACCGACGACCTGCCGACGGCCGACGTGATCACGATGGGCAACATCTTGCACGACTGGGACGAGGGCGAGAAGCGAATGCTGATCGGGAAGGCCTACGCGGCGTTGCCCGAGGGCGGCCGGTTCATCGCGATCGAGAATGTGATCGACAATGACCGGCGCGCCAACGCGTTCGGATTACTCATGTCGCTCAACATGCTCATCGAGACGCCGGGCGGGTTCGACTACACGGCATCGCAGTTCGACGCCTGGTGTCGCGCCGCGGGCTTCACGCGCACCGAGGTCGTCCCGCTCGCGGGTCCGACGAGCGCCGCGGTGGCATACAAGTAATCGTCCGCGCGCTGCACTGCGACGCTACGACGCCGGCCACGGTCGTCACGGTCCGTCGGGTGACTGTTGACGGGCGTTGGTGACCGATTCCCAGTGGTCGGGTTGGTTGCCGCGCGCCGGGATACCGCCGTTGTCCTTCAGCATGCGTGCGGTGTGCATCAGGTTCCACGCCATGAACGTGGTGTTGCGCAGCGTGAACTCGTTGTCGTAGCCGACGGGCACGTCTGCGCCTTCGACAATGTCGCCGTAGCTCGGACCGGGGCCCGCTTCGCCGATCCAGCCGCAGTCGGCTTGGGGAGGGACCATGTACCCGATGTGCTGCATCGCGTAGAGAACGTCGCGGGCGCACGCCTTCACGCCGTCTTCGTTCCCCGTCACCACACAACCGGCGGTCTTGCCGTAGTAGACCCACTGTCCCTTGTCGTTGCGGTCGCCGCTGTACGCGTACATGCGCTCGACAACCAGTGTCGCGACACTCGACTTCACGCCCAGCCAGATCGGCGTGCCGAGCACGAAGATGTCGGCGTCGACGATCTTCTGCTGAATGCCCGGCCAGTCGTCGCGTTCACGACCGTGTTCCGTGAGGTCCTTCTCCATGCCGAACGCGATCTCGTGTTCGAGTGCATGCACGATCTCGACCGAGACGCCCTCGTGGCGCATGATCCCCGCCGCCCGATTCAACAGCCGCCGCGTGTGTGAGTCGTGCACGTCGTACTTCAGCGAACAGTTGACGAAGAGTGCGCGTAGGTCTTCGAATCCTGATGCCATATGTACCTCTCCTCTCGCCCCGACGCTTCTACCACGCAACGAGGGGCCGTGGCCCGTCCAACGAGTGGGCGGGTTGCAGGCAAGACCCTCGACTCCTGACCGCGCCCGCAGGATTTTGCGTCATACGGCGACTGTTTCGGTCGTCGGGTGACGCCAAACCTGCGCGGGGTTCACGGAAGCAGCGAGCGCAGGAGGTCTCTTGTGCGTTGGCGGCCGGCTCGTTTGTCGGCGCCGACGGGGAACGGCGCGGCCCAGAAGTCGGTGACTCCGGCGTCGGCCAGCGCGGTCAGCTGCTCGGTCACTTCCGCTTCGTTCCCGACGATCGCCACGTCACCGGGTCCGTCGGCGCCGCCGCTGTCGAGGATGCGGCGGTAGTTCGGGAGCACGCCATACCCGGCGAACACTTGCGCCGCGACGTTGCGGGCCTCGTCCGCGTCGTCGGTGACCGCAATGGGGAGTCCGCACACGACACGCGGAGCCGGGCGGCCGGCCGCGGTCGCAGCCCTATTGATGCGCGGCGCGACGTGCGTTTCGACGGCGCGGGCATTGGCCATCCACAAGATGGTGCCGTCGGTGAGCTCGCCGGCCACGCGCAACATCCGGGGTGCGAGTGCCGAGATCATCAGCGACACCGGGTGCGGCAGCGGGTGGACGGGACCGGCCAACACGATGTCGAAGTCGTCGCCGTGGAACTCGACCGACTCGCCGCGCAGGATCGGCGAGAGCACGCGCACGTACTCCTCGGTGTGGCGGCCCGGGTGCGCGTACGAAAGCCCGAACGTGTGCTCGATGTTCGGCTGGTGCGACGGCCCGAGCCCGAGCGTGAAACCGGCACGACCCATCCCCGCCGCGACCGACGCGGCCCGGTTCGCCTGCAGGACCGGATGACACGTGTACGTCTGCAACACCGACGTGCCCAGTTCGATCGCCGTCGTGGCCTTGCCCGCGAACGCGATTGCGACCAGCGGATCGCCACCGATCGCACTCGCGTACCAGAGGCTCGAAAACCCTTCGCTTTCGGCCCGCACGGCTTGTTCCACCATCCGCTCGGCGCTCGCGGCGCCGCCCGACAATCCAATGCGCATGTCCGGACGCTATCCGCGGTCAGGCCGCCCAGTCGGCGCTATCTCACGGTCGCAGGAAATGCGAAACGAATCGTCGAGGTCGACGGGCAGGATGAGCGTGTGCAAACCCCGGTCGCGGGCGTCGGCGCAGAGTTCGTCGTGATCGGTGCGGAGACCGTCTTCGTACTCGGCGGTGAACACCGGCTTGCCCTGGTCGAGGAAGGGTTGCAGCGCGTCGCACTCGTCGTACTCGAAGCACTGCTCGTTCACCGCGAAGTCGAAGTCGTCGACCAGCGCGAGAATCTCGTCGAGGGAATTCTTCAACCCGACCAGAAGTCCTCGGTCGTGGGCCTCGGACGCAAGGAACCGGTTGAAGCCGATCTGATCGTCCGCGGTCAGGTCGAAGCCGGGGTCGTTCGTGTAGCCGTCGACGTTGTCGGGTTCGACACCGTCGCACCCGCGCTCGACGGCGAGGTCGAGCCGCTCCCGAATCACGGCGCGTACTGACTCGTCGCGCACGTCGAGCCACCGCTCGGTGTCGTAGCCGTCGAGGTACTCGCCGAGTGCGGCGTCGTCGAAGTCGCCTGCGTCGGGCCGCCAGTCTTCGTGGGAACCGGCCGAGAAGTAGCAGATGACCGTGCGTCCGTCGGCCTGGAGCGCTTCGATCAGTTCGGGCGGGCTGTCGAACAGGTCGATGTCGTACACGTCGACGTCGTACTCGGCATTCACATCGCCCTGGAGTTGCCACTGCCACGTCGAGTCGACGGAGAGCGCGCCCGACCCGGTCCGCGCCGCATCAGGCGAGTCGTCGTCACTCGACGAAGCGCATCCAGCAGCAACGACGAGCACGGACGCGAGCACGGCCCGCCACACAGCACTACGTCGAGTACTTGGTGACGATGCCGAGGCAGTCGTCGGGCGCGTCGGTCTGGACGAAGTGGCCGGCGCCCTCGATGCGGTCGAGCGTGGCGCCGGGAATCTCGGCCGCCCATTGCTCGGCCCACTCCCACGGGAACACGGGGTCGGAATCGCCGAACGCGAGGTGCACCGGGGTCGCGGTCCACGTGCGGAGCGCGGCACGGGCGCGGGCCTGTTCGTCGGCGTCGCCCAGCGCCGGTTCGCCGAAGGGGATGCACACCGGGAACCGGCGGGCACCGGCCTTCGACGCGAAATCGGGGAACGGAGCGTCGAACGCGGCCCCGATCGCGGTGGCGTCGTGCCCGGTGCGTCGCATCGTGCCGGACACGATGCCGCCCACCGGCATGTCGCCACCGAGTTGTTCGGGGTCGAGCGCGGCTTGGCGCCACCACCTGATCCCGTCGCCGTACTCGAACCCGTCCTCGTGCAACCACGTGTTGAGGATGAACAGGCGTGCGTACCGTTCCGGTTCGCGCACCGCGGTGATGAGACCGATCGGACCGGCCCAGTCCTGCACCACGAGGTTGATGTCGCGCAGGTCGAGTTCGCCGATGCAGTGCTCCAACGCCTTGCGGTGTCTCGCGATCGTGTACCACTCGTCGGCGACCGGCTTGTCGGAACGACCGAAGCCGATGTGGTCGAGCGCGACGACGCGGTACCCGAGGTTGACGAGCGGGTCGATCCACTCGCGGTAGAGGTACGCCCACGTCGGCTCGCCGTGCAGCAAGAGAAACGTGCCGCGCGGCGTACCGGCTGGGTGCTCGTCGACGTAGTGCTGGCGCAGGCCCGTGAGCATGGCTCCCTCGCCGGCATGTTCGATGTAGTGCGGCGCGTACGGCCAGTCGAGCGCGGCGAACCGCTCGTCGGGCGTGCGCACGAACTCGACGGTCACTGGCGGGCCATCGTCGAGCGCTCGGCGGTCGCGGCATCGTCGGGTGCAATCGACACGAGTTGAATGTCGACGCGTTCCAACCGGCCCTCGAACGGGAACGGGCCGTCGTACAGCTCGCTCACGGGTGAGCCGTGGTCGTAGCCCACACTCGGCCCGGTACTCGACATCATCCGCATTACGTAGGGGATCTCCAGCGAGCCGCAATCTTCGTTGTCGATCACGAGCGTCGCGTCACCGGTCTTGCCGTGCCGGCGGAACCGCACGCCGATTACCGACGGGCCGACCGGTACTTCGCGCTTCGACGCGACGACCTGGTGTTCGCCGAAGCAGTTGTAGTCGAACACCAACCGGTCGCCCTGCACGAAGATGCTCACGCCCGAGTTCTCGGTACCGGTCGCGTAGAGCACGCCGTTCGCACCCGCGGGCCGGTCAATCGTTGCGCTGAAGTCGTAACTGCGGCCGCCGATCGACGCGCCGACCTGCGCGGGCAGCGGTGACATCGGTGGGCGATAGACGTAGTGCTTGTCGGCGGGGTGCGGCGAGCGATCGCGGAACCACGCACCGAACAGTTCGACCGTGCGGTCGTCGAGCGGCAACACACCGTGCTCCTCGGCTTCGCGCCACCACAACGCGACCAGTTCGGCAACCTTGTCGGGCATCTCGGCGGCGAGGTCGCGGCACTCCGACCGGTCGTGCTCGACGTGGTACAGCTCCCACGTGTCGTCGTCGTCGTACGAATCGCCGGGCTTGTGGCGCGTCACGGCTTTCCACCCGTCGGCGTAGATCGCCCGGTGGCCCATCATCTCGAAGTACTGCACGGTCTTCGTGGTCGGCGCGTCGGGTTGCTCGAACGTGTATCGCAACGACGTACCCGTGATCGGCAACTGCTCGTAGCCGCGGTACACCGCGGGCGGCGTCACGCCGATGAGGTCGTAGATCGTCGGTGCGATGTCGTTCACGTGGTGGAACTGGTCACGCAGGCTGCCCGCGTCGCCGATGCCGGCGGGCCAGTGCACGACGAGCGGCACGTGTACCCCGCCCTCGTGCGTGTTCTGCTTGTACCACTTGAACGGCGTGTTCCCGGCCTGCGACCACCCCCACGGGTAGTTCGAGTGGCTGTGCGGCCCGCCGATGTCGTCGAGACGGGCGACAGCCTCGTCAGGCGTTTCGAGGATGAAGTTGAAGAACTTCATCTCGTGCAACACGCCGAACGGTCCACCCTCTTGGCTCGCGCCGTTGTCGGACAGCAAGAGAATGATCGTGTTGTCGAGCTGGCCAACCTGCGCGAGCGCGTCGACGAACCGGCCGATCTGTGCGTCGGTGTGGTCGAGGAACGCGGCGAAGGCTTCCTGCAAGCGTGCCGCGAGCAGACGATGGTTCTCGGGCAGTGTGTCCCAGGCTTCGACGCCGGGGTTCCGCGGCGCGAGTTCCGTTCCTTCGGGGAGCAGCCCGAGTTCGTGCTGGCGGGCGAACCATTCGTCGCGGGTCGCGTCCCAGCCGTCGTCGAAGCGGCCGCGGTACTTGTCCATGTACTCGCGCGGGGCCTGGTGCGGTGCGTGGGTCGCGCCGAACGCCAGGTACATGAAGAACGGCTTGTCGGGCCGGATCGACTTCGCGTCGTGCACGAAGCCGACCGCGCGGTCGACGAGATCTTCGCTGAGGTGGTAGCCGTCGTCCGCCGACTTCGGCGGTTCGACCGCGTGGTTGTCGTACACGAGCTCCGGGTGGAACTGGTCGGTCTCGCCGTCGAGGAACCCGTAGAAGCGATCGAAGCCGCGCCGGCACGGCCACTGGTCGTAGGGCCCGGCCGCCGACGTGTCTTCCATCTGGCACAGGTGCCACTTGCCCAGTGCGAAGGTCGTGTAGCCCTCGTCGCGCAGCACCTCGGCCACGGTCGCGGCGTGGTTGCTGACGTGGCCGCGCATGTGCGGGAAGCCGGTGTTGAAGTTCGACACCGACCGCATCCCGACTTCGTGGTGATTGCGGCCGGTGAGCAGCGCGGCCCGGGTCGGCGAGCACACGGGCGTAACGTGGAAGTTCGTGTAGCGCAACCCGCCGGCCGCGAGCCGGTCGATATTCGGTGTGTCGATCGTCGACCCGAAGCAACCGAGGTGCGAGAACCCGAGGTCGTCGAGCACGATCACGACGACGTTGGGCGCGTCCTCCCCCGGATGCGGACGCGTCGGCCACCACGGCGTCGACTCCCCCAGCGTGCGCCCGATGACACCCCCAAACGGTTCGGGGGCAAACGGTTCGGGGGCAAACGGTTCGGGGGCAAACGGTTCGGGGGCAAACGGTTCGGGACTCGTCATGCTTCCTCCTGCGTCTGCAACAAGCGCGTCAACGCATCCACCAACACATCGCGCGTCACTCGGGACGAGAGGCCGCAATGGAGCCGAAAGTAGTCGATGCCTTCGAGTTGCGTCAGGGCGTCGGCCGCGGTCGCGACGTTGCGGCGCGTCGCCGCTGTCAACAACCGCAGCTCCGGCGCGAACTGCCGGTCGAGCTGCGCCCGCATGGTCTCGCGGCCGGTCTCGACCCGCTCCTTGATGATCGGGCTCGCCGGCGCCCGCAACCGGGCCGCGAGGTGCGTCGAGGCGATCGCGTCGTGGAGCGTCATCCGGGCCGCGACAAACCGCCCCACCCGTTCTTCGAACGAGCCTTCGCCCAACTCGTGCAGGACGAACAGTGGCGCGATCTTCTCCTGGTGGCGGCCGATCGCTTCGCGAGCCAAGCCTTCGCGATCCGCGACGTAGCGGTACACCGACCGTAACGAAACGCCCGATCGTCGCGCGACGGCTCCGGGACTCGGGTCGAGATCGCCCTCGGAGAACAGTTCGAGCACGGCGTCGAGCACCGCGACCCGGTTGCGTTCACGACGGGCCGTGCGCCCGTCGACGGCAACACTCTCACGAAGGTCTGTCACGCGGTCAGGCCTTGCGGGCGAACTCGTCGATGATCTGCACCAACTCGTCCGGGGCGTCTTCCTGGATGAAGTGATGCGCGCCCTCGATGACCCGGTGGGGCCGGCCGGCCGCGCCCGGCACCTTGCGCTGGAACTTGAGGTGCGCGCCCGGCTTGAACGACACCGGGTCCTCGGAGCCGTAGACCGTGAGGAACGGCTTCTCCCACGTTTCGAGGTACTTCCACGTCGCTCGACACATCGGCACGCCCGGGTTGTCGGGCTGGAGCGGGATGAGTAACGGGAACTGAATCGGGCACGTCATGTAGGTACCGTCGGGATAGGGCGCTTCGTACGCGGCCTTCTCACCGTCGGTCAGTTTCCGAGTCGCCGAGCCGGCAATGAGTTTGGCGATCGGCAACGTGTCGGCGCGCTGGCTGAACTCGAGCCAGCTCTCCATGAACGCGTTGACACCTTCACCGGTCGGGATGCCCGTGTTCGACGCGATCACGCGCGCGAACCGGTCGCCGTGCTTCGGCAGCAACTGGAGCCCCGCGAGACCGCCCCAGTCCTGGCAGTACAACGTGATATCGGTGAGGTCCTCGGCCTCGAGCCACTGGCCCATCCAGTCGACATGCGCGGCGAGTGTGTAGTCGGAACGCGCCGTCGGCTTGTCGGAACGACCCATGCCCATGAGGTCGAGCGCGATCACGCGGTGGCCGAGGTCGACGAGACCGCGGATCATGTGCCGGTGGATGTACGACCACGACGGGTTGCCGTGCAGCAGCAACACCGGCTCCGCGTCGCGCGGGCCTTCGTCGACGAAATGGAACCGCAGCATCGTGCCGTCGGCTGCCTTGACGTCGCGGTAGTGCGGTTCGTACTCGTAGTCCTCGAGGTCGGCGAACCGCTCGTCGGGTGTGCGGAGCACTTCCATTTCACGCCTCCGGGGCGGTCGTGATCGAGGAGATCAGGTTGTCGATATCGCGGGTCACGCACATGACGTGGGCCTCGTCGGCCGCCTTCGCGGCGGCGACAACGACGTCGAACGCGGTCGGGAGGCACGACATGACGATCGTAAACTCGACGTAGGCGTCGGGTTCGAGCTTGAGCCGGCGGCCGAGCATCTCCCAGTTGGGCGTGCCGTAACCGGGCGCCGATGTCGACATCAGGTTTCCTCCATCGTGCACGCGAAGCCGACGCGCGGGTCGACCCGCCCTTCGAGCAACGTTTGGTAGACAGCTTCGACCGCCTTCGGACCGGCGTGCTCCTCGATCGTCAGCCAGCCGTCGGTGAAGCCGAGGTAGCTGCGCCACGCGTCGCCGACCTTCTTGTCGACGCCGTCCTGGCCCAAGTCGTGGGTGAGTTTCGAGATCTGCGTCGGCGCGAAGAAGAACTCGGGTGTCGGTCCCGCGTCGGGCGGTGGCGCACCACCACCAGTGTCCCAGTGGGTGCTGCCGACGATCATGCTGTGCGCGAGTCGGTCGCCGTAGTGGCCGTGTACCGCATTGCGTACGTCGCCGTTGCCGGCGATGTCGACAAACATCGCGTCGCCGGCCGGCAACCTCGACAGGTCCGAGTAGGCAATCGTCTCGTGGTAGCAGCCGGGGCTCTTCACGAAGTCGGCGTTGCCGGGTGACGTGAG
>JAWXCJ010000002.1:0-7984 GCA_034408875.1 Actinomycetota bacterium | reverse complement strand
ATCGTGGAGGAAGACGGGTCGGAACGCGCGGGTCGGCTGTGGGACGCGGCCGACCGGGTTGTGTCGGTCCGGCTTGTGTATCCGCAGGCGCGCGCCGCGCTGGCGGCGGCTCGCCGAGCACGGCGGCTCACGGAGTCGGCACTGCGGAGAGCGACGACGGATCTCGAGACAGTGGTCGGCCAACTCGACATTGTCGAACTGTCCGAAGGGCTCGCCCGCCGCGCCGGCGAGTTGGCCGAACTGCAAGGTTTACGCGGGTACGACGCGGTGCACCTTGCCGCGGCCGAAACCGTTGCCGACGCGGAGCTCGTCCTGGTCGCAGGGGACACGGAGCTGCTCGGCGCAGCCGGCCGGATGGGGCTCGCGACGGGGCTGACGCGGTGATGGCCGGGGAGTACCGATGAAGTCGTTTACGACCTTGATGCCTACACCTTGATGATCGTTAGTCCGGGCACCACGGCGTAGTCGTCGTCGTGGGTCACGATCGCAACGCCGAGCGAGATCGCGGTCGCCGCGATCCACGAATCGTTGACCGGCATCCGATGCCCGGCATCGCGCAGGAGGATCCGTAGCCGTGCCCACGCGTCCGCGACCGGCGCGTCGATCGGGATGGGGTCGAGGGCTTGCGCGGCGGAGAACGTTGCGAGGCGTCGGTCGCGGGTGTTCACGTCGAGTGCCGCGAGGACGCCCGCGCGCAACTCGCCAATCGTGATGATCGAAACGCCGAGGTCGTCCGGGAGCGCGCTCGCGTCGAGCGTGCGACCCGACTCCCGAGCGATGAAGACGCTGGTGTCGGCGATGCCGGCGGTCACGCGACCGGGAGGTCGTCGGTGGTGTCGGGCGCCAGCCTCGAGAGCTCGCGGGTGAGTTCGGCGTCGGCCGGCGCGAGCCGGCGCACGAACTGCTCCCGGCCGATCCAACGGCGACGGGTCCGCACCGGCGTCAGGATTGCGACGGCCCGACCGTTCACGGTGATCGTCACCGGTTCGCCCGCTTCGACTCGTGCCAGGACGCGGCGGGTGTCGTTGCGCAGCTCCCGCGACGCGATCTCAGTCATGCGACGATTGTAGCAGTGGCGCTACGCCCGTGCCGCTTGCCCCGCACAGCCGCGACCTCGGCACCATGGGTAGATCGCTTCGTACTCACGGCCGCGACCGGCGCTGCTACCGCCGCCGCGGCCATGTACTTCGCGACGAGCGTGGCGAGTAATCGAGCAGCGTTCCCTCGTCGTCCTTCAAGAGGAGATAGTCGGCGTGGCGGTCGTTGTAGAACACGATGCCGACCTCGGCGTCGAAGCGGCTACGGATCTCCGACGGATCGCGTGCCGGCGGCAGCAGGTCGTGCAGTCCGGGCATCTCCGGGCGCGCAGCGCCCGGCCGAAGATCTTGCGCACGGTTTCGGCGAGGCGGTCGGCGGTTTGCTCGTCGATCTGCTTGGTCACCCGCTCGATCGTGCGTGTGACCGCGGGCTCGATCGACTTCACGGCGTCGAGAAATACTGGGAACGCGTCGCGATCGCGCACCAGTGCGCGGCGACCGGCCGTTTGTTGTAGTGCCTCGAAGACGATCTGACCGGCGCCCTGGTCGGATGTCCAGAGTGGCGTCGCGAACTCGTCGAGTTCGGCGACATCGTCGACGATCGTGGTTCCGGCCCGACCGACCACCGCGACGCGTCGCCGAGCGCCGTCGTGCGGCGCGACGTACAGGTTGAACTCGATGCGGCCCCACAACGTCGGCCGCGCCGGGACGGCACCCAGCTTGACGCCGTCGGGTTTCTCGGGCGCCACGATCTCGCTCGATCGCCCTTCGGCGACCTCGATCACGTAATCGCCTGGCGCCAACGCGGCGGCCCGGCCCGCCCGCAGGCAGTCGACAACCTTGCGCTGTGTCAGCAGTCGCGGAACGTCGGGGTCGAGATCCGAGAGGTACACGGTCGTTCCGGCCTCGGCCCGGGCGTGCCGTCGCTCGCGTTCGAGGTGCGCCGTGGCGGAACCACGCTGGAGCCGCAATGGCCACGACTCCGCAGATCCCTCGGCCCGCGACACGACATCGCATTTGCCGCCGAGTTGCTGGAACGCGAGTAGCCCGATGGCTTTCTCTCCCAAGGTCCGGTCGTCGCCGGCGTTGGTCGACTCGAACAGGTTTCGCGCGATCTCGCGCAGGCGATCGGGGCTCATTCCACGCCCGCGGTCGTCGACCGCGATGACCGGATACCGACCTTTGCGGCGCAGCACCACTCGCACCCGCTCGCCGGTCACGCCCGCTTGTGCGTACTCGTCGGCCGCGTTCGACACGAACTCGTTCAGCGCGTCCTTCGGATCCTGTTACGCCTGGCCGGTGACCAGTACGGCTTTGGCGAGGTTGCCGATGCGGAGGCGGACCTTCTCGGGAGGCATCGGGCAATGGTACGCATCGGGGCCTCCGCTAGGGTCGATCGGCGATGAGCGAATCGACACTGCGCATGGACAGCGCCGTGGTCTTGGTCACCGGTGGCGGCCGGGGTGTCGGGCGCGGGATTGCGCAGAGCTTCGCCGACGCGGGTGCGCGTGTCGTCGTGTGCGGCCGCACCGAACCGGAGACGCTGCCCGAACGCACCGAGTTCGTCGCGGCCGACGTGCGCGAGGCGGAGCAGGTCGACGCGCTGATCGCGACGATCGGTGAGCGCCACGGCCGCCTCGACGTGCTTGTCAACAACGCCGGTGGTGCGCCGCCGTCGGACACGGCGACGGTGTCGCCGCGGTTCAACGCGTCGATCATCGCCCTCAATCTCACTGCCCCGTTGACGTGCGCGCAGCGCGCCAACGCGATGATGCAGACCCAGCCCGACGGCGGCAGCATCGTCAACATCGCGAGCGTCAGTGGTATTCGCCCGTCGCCGAATACGGCCGCGTACGGCGCGGCCAAGGCCGGGTTGCTCAACCTCACGCAGACGCTGGCGGTCGAGTTCGCGCCCAAGGTGCGCGTGAACGCGGTGACCGTCGGCCTGGTCGTGACCGAACAGGCGCACCTCTTCTACGGCGACGAAGCCGGCATCCGCGCGGTAGGGGAGACGGTCCCGCTCGGCCGCATGGCCGAACCCGGCGACGTCGGCGACGTGTGCCTGTTCCTCGCGTCGCCCCTGGCCCGCTACGTCAGTGGCGCCAACATCGTTGTACACGGCGGCGGCGAACTCCCCAGATACATGGACGCCGCCACGTAGAAGGGGCCGTGGTCACGAAACTGCACGCATGCGTGCAGATCCGTGACCACGACGGTCGAGCGCCGTGGCGATCTGCGTGAACGTCGTGCTCGGGTCGTCGCGCAGCGTTTGCGACGTGGCCCGAAAGACCTTCCACTCTTCGTCGACCAACGCGTTCTGGCGTACTCGATCGTCGTCGAACGCGGTGCGCACCATGTGGCTCTGGAATCCGTCGAACTCGAGATCGACCTTGGGTTCGGGCCACGCGACATCGAGCAGGCGTCGTTGCCCGCCGACGACGACGGGATAGTTGAGCACCGGATCGGGGAGGCCGAACTCGCGTGCCAACCGCACGACGAGCGCCTCCCACTCGTTGCGGGCGCGGTCGAGGCCGGGATGTTGCGACGCCAGAGCCCGTATGACCTTGGCGCACCCGGGACGCTTCGAGTTGTTCAACTCGATCGCTCGCTTCAACAGACCGTGCGGCCGTACGAGTCGGCGCACGACGGCCGCGTCGACGAGGTTGTTGCATTGCCTCGGCGGCAACGCTGCACACGCGTCGATGACCGAGCGTCCGGGCATCGTCGCCGGGATGCCTCCGACCGTCGTGACTTCCGAGGGCGGTAACGAACGCGTGCTGTGCAGCCCGGGACGCGATCGGTTCCGTCCCGGCCGCGCGACGAGGACTTCGGCGTCTCGTGGTGACGGCATCATCTTGTACAGGGCGACCGAGCTGCGGCCAAAGGCCACGCCGCCGACCGACAGGATCTTGGCGTGGAGGCGTTGCTCGAAGGTGGGTGGCGCGGCCGGTAATGCCCGGAACACGAGCGGTTCGAGTTCCTGCCACGCGCCCCGCAAGAGCTGCCGCCGTATGCCTTCGTGGGAGAAGCCGGCCTCGACTGCCTGGGCGTAGGTGAAGAGCGAGTGCTGCCGACGACCGTGAGCGTGCAGGCGGCGGATCGACATGACGAACCTCCCGTGTAGGCGGGAAGTGGTGTGAATCCTCGCAGGTAGGTGAGACACCGACTCCGTGGTCACCGATCTGGGTGTATGTGTGCAGATCGGTGACCACGGATCGTCAGGGGTGCTGCGAACTCACCGAGATGACCTCGCCCGTCATGTACGAGGCGAGGTCACTCGCGAGGAAGACGATCACGTTCGCGATCTCCTCGGGTTCGGCGGCCCGGCCGAACGCCTCCCGCGTGGTGAGCTCGGCGAGGAGCTCCTCGGTCGTGACCTTCGCCAGATGTGCGTGCATCGCCAGCGAAGGCGCGACTGCGTTGACCCGCACGCCGTACGGTGCCGCCTCCACCGCGGCGCAGCGGGTCAAGGCCATCACCCCGGCTTTCGCGGCGGCGTAGTGCGACTGCCCGGCTTGGGCCCGCCAGCCGACCACCGACGCGTTGTTCACGATGGCGCCGCTGCCCTGCTCGTTCATGAGGCGGAGCGCGGCGCGGGTCATGCGCATGGTGCCGGTCAACGAAACGTCGAGGACTCTCGACCACTGCTCGTCGGTCATGTCGACGAGCGCGGCGGTGCCGCCCAGCCCGGCGTTGTTGACGAGGACGTCGAGCTGCCCGAACTCGCGCAGCACCTCGTCGAACAACCGTTGCACGTCGGCCTCCGAGGTGACGTCGGCGACGACTCCGAACGCGCCGATCTGTTCGGCCGACTCGCGCAGGCGGCGCTCGTGAATGTCGCTGATCGCGACGCTCGCGCCTTCTTCGGCGCAGCGTTTCGCAGTCGCGAACCCGATGCCTGTCCCCGCGGCCGCGGTGACGAGCACGGTCTTGCCTTCGAGCAGTCCATGTCGACGGGTCGGGCTCATCGTGGTTCTCTCGGAAGTCCCAAGGCCTGTTCTCCGATCACGTTGCGTTGGATCTCGTTCGAGCCGCCGTAGATGGTGTCGGCCCGGCTGTAGAGGAAGACTCCGGCGAGGGGCGAGTCGTTGCCCGCGACGCCGGCGGGCCCGAGTACGTCGATCGCGAGTTCGCCGAGGCGTTGATGGAACGACGCCCAGAACAGCTTGTGGATCGACGTCTCGCGCGTGAGCGTGCCGTGTTCCATCATCGGAAGCGTCCGCAGCGCGTGGTAGCGCATGATGCGCAGCGTGATCCACGCATCGGCGAGCCGCTGGCGTAGGACCGGGTCGGACGTGTTTCCGTTGGCGCGCGCCAGGTCCGTGACCGCGCGCAGCTCGTTCTCGAAGTCGAGTTGCTGGCCCAGCGTCGACGCGCCCCGCTCGAACGCGAGCGTGCCCATGGCGACCCGCCACCCGCCGTTGACTTCGCCGACGACGTTGTCGACGTGCGTGCGCGCCCCGTCGAAGAACGTCTCGTTGAACTCGCTGTGCCCGGTGATCTGCACGATGGGGCGGATCTCGATGCCCGGTTGTTGCATCGGCATCAAGAGATATGAGATGCCCTTGTGCTTCGGGGCGTCGCGGTCGGTGCGGCACAGCACGAAGATCCATTGCGCCCAGTGCGCGAGTGAGGTCCACACCTTCTGGCCGGTCACGACCCACTCGTCGCCGTCGCGTTCGGCCCGCGTCTGCACGTTGGCAAGATCGGACCCGGCGTCGGGTTCGGAGTAGCCCTGGCACCAGATCTCGGTGCCGCCGAGGATCCCGGGCAGGAACCGGCGTTTCTGCGCGTCGTCGCCGAAGTGCACGATCGTCGGACCGAGCAGACCTTCGCCGACGATGCCGACGCGCCCCGGCCCGCCCGCGCGGGCGTATTCCTCGTAGAAGATCATCTGCTCGACGAGCGACGCGCCCCGGCCGCCGTACTCGGCGGGCCAGCCGAGCCCGATCCAGCCGTCGCGACCGAGCTCCTGCTCCCACTCGCAGCGTTCGTCGAACAGGTCGTGCTCGTCGCCGGGGCCGCCGCGCCCGCGCACCTTTTCGAACGGGCCGTCGAGCCGGTCGGACAACCAGGCGCGCGCGTCGGCCCGGAACCGTTCTTGTTCGGCTGTGAACCGCAGGTCCAACTCGTTACCCTTCGGCGGGTGAACGCAGACGGTATCGCAGTGGTCACGGGCGCCAGCCGGGGTATCGGCCGGGCGTGGCGATCGAGTTGGCCGAGCGCGGGTTCGACGTCGTGGCGACGATGCGCGACCCCGAAATGGGCAAGGACCTGTCCATGCGCGTGCAACGGCTCGACGTGAACGCGCCCCAGTCGATTCGCCTGCCCGACGGCCTGCGCGTGCTCGTCAACAACGCCGGGGTCGAAGACGAGAACCTGCCCCTCGAGTCGATGCCGGCCGAGGTGTGGCGCAAGCTGTTCGAGACGAACGTGTTCGGACTCGTCGAAGTGACCAAGCGGGCGGTGCCGCTCATGCGCGCCGCGGGCGGTGGTGTGATCGCAAACGTCACGTCGTCGTCGGTGCTCGCACCGGTGCCGTTCCTCGGCGCGTACCGCGCGAGCAAGGCGGCCGTCGGCGCGATCGGCGAGTCGCTTCGGGCCGAGGTCGCGCCGTTCGGCATTCGCGTCATCGAGATCATGCCCGGTCCGATCGAGACCGACATGCTCGCGACATCGGATCGCCCGTCGCCCGCGATCGACGACCCGAACTACCGGCAGCTCGCGCAGCAGATGTGGGAGATGCGCAAGCACGTGAAGAGCTACTACACACCCCCCGCGGAAGCCGCCCGCCGCATGGTCGACGCGATCCTCGACGACGGGGGACCGGTGCGGTACGGGTGTGACCCCCTGAGCGAGCAGATGCTCGCGGGCGCGTAGGCGGGCTATTCGACCGCGCCCGATTCGAGCAGGCGCGCGATCGTCGCGTCGTCGAGGCCGAGCACGTCGCGCAGCACCCAGTCGTTGTCCTGACCCAACGTCGGGCCGGCACGGTCGTAGGCGCTCGCGGCGGCACCGAGCCGGAAACCGTTGCGCTCGTACAACCCGGCGCCGAGATACGGGTGCACGTGGCGTTCGAAGTGGCCGCGTTGCGCGAGTTGCGGGTCGTCGTGCAGGTCGCCGAAGTCGAGCACCGGCACCGCTTCGATGCCTTCGGATTGCAGCTGCTGGGCTACTTCGGCGCGCGTGCGGGTCCGTGTCCACGCCGCGACGTCGGTCCCGGCGATCTGGCCGAGTCGGGCGGCTTCGTCGGCGGTCCAGCACGCGATGGTGACCCAACGGTCGTCGAGGCCGCTCTCGTCGGCACACGGGAACGCGCCGTGTACGACGGCGTCGCGATGGCTGTTGCCGTCGCGTAGCCGCGTGACGCCGTCGAATGCGTAGTCGAGGAGCCACGGTGTGAGCGACCAGATCGCGGTCTCGACCTGCGAAACGTCGAGGTAGACGCCTGCGCCGGTGCGACGCCGGTAGTGGAGGCCCGCGGCGAGCGCCGACGCGACGAACCGCGGCGCGAGCGAGTCGGTGATCGTGCCGTGCGGGCCGACCGGTTCGCGGTCGGGCCACCCCGTGAGCGCGTTGTAGCCCGACAGCGCCGCGCCCTGGCCTCCGAACCCCGGGTAATCCTTGTGGGGGCCGGTCTGGCCGTTGAGACACGCGCTGATCATCACGAGATCGGGCCGCAGTTCGACGAGCGCGTCGTAGTCGAGACCGAATCCCTTCATCGCGCGCGGTGCGAAGTTCTCGGCGACCGCGTCGGCCCACTCGACGACGAGCCCGCGCACGAGGTCGACCGCTTCGGGGTGCTTCAGGTTGATCGCGAGGTTGCGCTTGCCGACGTTGAGCCCGTCGTACATGGGTGCGCCTTCGAGCCCGTGCGGGTTGTTCGGCCCGAGCGCGTACACGCGCAGGAAGTCGGGGCGCGTCTTCGACTCGACCCGCAACACCGT
>JAWXCJ010000001.1:0-12233 GCA_034408875.1 Actinomycetota bacterium | reverse complement strand
CGGTCCGGCGATCGCGGCCCACGTCGACGCGACTGCGACAGTTACGCGGTCTCGATCACGCGCCGGGCCCATGCGTAGTCGGCCTTCCCGGCGGGCGTACGGACGACCTCGGTGACGAGATGCAGCGCGCGCGGGATCTTGTAGCCCGCCAGCCGTTCCCGGCACCGCGCCTGCAACTGCGCGAGCGTCGGCGCGGCGCGACCCCCGGTCGGTGCGACGATCGCGACAACGCGCTCTCCGTACCGTTCGTCGGCCTCGCCCACGACGATCGCGTCCTCGACGGCGGGATCCAGCTTCAGGACCGCCTCGACCTCCTCGGGGTACACCTTCTCCCCACCCGTGTTGATGCACTGCGATCCGCGCCCGAGCAAGTGGACGGTACCGTCGGCGTCGATCGTCGCCATGTCGCCCGGGAGCGACCAGCGCATCCCGTCGATCTCGACAAACGTACGCGCGGTGCGCTCGGGATCGTTGTGGTACCCGATGGGAACGCGACCGCGCGTCGCGAGCCGGCCCACTTCGTCCGATCCGCGGGCGATCGGGCGCAGGTCGTCGTCGACGACGACCGTCTCGGCCTTCGCCGCGAACGTCAACGATTGCACGACGCCGCTCGTACGGGTCGTGAGCGCGACACCCTGCGCCGGCGACTCCGACGAACCGATGCCCTCGACCAGGGCGAGGACGCTCGGAAGCTTGTCCAACAGCGCCTGCTTCGCGTCGGCGGAGAGGATGCTGCCCCCCGACCCGATGAGGCGCAGCGATGACGTATCCCATCGGTTCCGGTCGGCGGCGAGTGTGTCGAGCAACGGCCGCGCGCTCGCGTCGCCGACGATGTTGAGCGCGTTCACCTGTTCGCGTTCGATGAGGTCGAGCACCGAGGTCATGTCGATGCTGCGTTCGCAGGAGAGGACAACCTTGCCGCCGCCGAGGAGCGCGCCGAACGCCGACCACTGACCGCTCGCGTGCGTGAGCGGGCCCAACGCGAGCGACACGAACTGCGCCGGGCCGGCGTCGTCGGGCGCCAAGAACGGGCGCAGCCGTTGCGCGGGGTTGTCGAGGACCGATGCGACGATCTCCTCCGGACGGGTGATCGGCGGCCCGCCCGGGTTGCCGCCGCCGAGCGCAGCGAAGAAGATGTCTTCCTGACGCCAGACGACACCTTTGGGCAGACCCGTCGTGCCGCCCGTGTAGAGCACGTAGTGGTCGTCGCCCGACCGTTCGGCGAACCGGCGCTGCCGCGAGCCCGACGCGATCAGCTCGGCGTACGTAGGAGTGCCGACCGCGACTTGCAATCCGCCGAGTGCGGCCACGTGCGCGCTCAGGTCGGCGTCCACGAACACGGCCGCGACTCCGGCGTCGCGGCATACGTACTCGGCCTCGTCGCGCACGTACCGGTCGTTGACATTCACGGGGACCGCGCGCATCTTGAAGCACGCGAGGATCACTTCGAGATGGGCGGCCGAGTTGCGCATGTGACACCCGACGAAGTCGCCGGGATCGATGCCCCGGTCGAGCAGCGCGTGTGCGAGCCGGGTCGCGCGTTCGTCGAGTTGCGCGTAAGTCCAGCGGATCTCGCCGCCCACGACGGCCTCGCGTTCCGGTACGGCGTCGACGACTCGCTCGAACAGGTCCGCCACGTTGAATCCGGCCACTACGATCCCAGTTTGCCAGGCGCAGATCCGGAGGCGCGGCCAGTGCTCAATCGTTCCGACCGTGATGGAGCGCTGGAGGTTGTAGCCGCATGAGTATGGCGAGTCCCGAGTTCCTGACGCGCGACGACGGATTCGTCCCGGCCGCGCGCTACACGTCGGCCGAGTTCGCCGATCTGGAGTTCGAGCGGCTGTGGGCGCGGGTCTGGCAGATCGCCTGCCGCGAGGAGGAACTGGGCGGTCCCGGCGCGTTCGTCGAGTACGCAATCGGTGACGATTCGATCCTCGTGGTGCGGGGCGCCGATGGCGCGATTCGCGCCTTTCACAACACCTGCCTGCACCGCGGGACTCGCTTGGCCGACGGTGCGGGGACGTTCGACGAATGCATCCGGTGCCCGTTCCACGCGTGGACGTACGCGCTCGACGGTCGCCTCGTCGACATCGTCGACCGCGACGACTTCACGAACGTGGCGGGGGACCAACTGACGCTCCAGCCGGTGCGGGCCGAGTGCTTCGCCGGGTTCGTGTTCGTCAACATGGACCCGGGTGCGCCGCCGCTCCTCGACTTCCTCGACCCGCTTCCCGAACTGCTGGCGCCGTTCAACCTGCACCGGATGCGGCTGCGGTCGTATCTCACGACCGTCGTCGACGCGAACTGGAAGGCAGTCGTCGACGCGTTCAACGAGGGCTATCACGTGCAGGGACTCCACTCGCAGATCCTGCCGTGGACCGACGACGTGAGTATCGCGTATGAACAATTCAACGGGCACGCGCGGTACGGGCGGTTGCCCGGCGCGCGCCGCGAGCTGCGACCGAGCCCGCGGCTCGGACTCGCGCCGGGCGACTACGACGAAGGTGAGATTCTCGCCGGGCTCGTGGCCGGTCTCGGTGGTGCGTTCCTTGCGGACGAGCGGGCCGCGGTCTCCCAGTTGCGCGCGAGCGGACCGCCTCCCGGTCAGACTCTGTTGGACGCGTATCAGGCGCGGCGCAGGGAGTTGCTCGCGGCGCGCGGCGTCGACGTGTCCGGCTTCGCCGCGGAGCAGATGACGAGCGCCGAGGACGTGTACTGGTTCCCGAATCTCGTCGGGCCGATCTATCCCGGTAGCGCCCTGCTCTTCCGGGTACGCCCGTATGGGCGTGATCCGAACCGTTCGCTCAAGGACACGTGGGTGCTCGAGTGGCCTCGCGCCGAGGGGGAGTGGACGATGCCCGAGCGCCGGTTCTACGCCGACTGGCGCGAACGGGACTGGGGCTTGATCACCGAGCAGGACTACGAGAACCTGGCCAACGTGCAGCACGGTATGCGCTCCCGCGGCTGCGACGGGCTCCGGCTCAATCCGCGCCAGGAAGGCAACATCCTCCAGATGCACAAGGTCATCGACCGGTACCTGGGCGCGTCGGAGCCTTCGGCATGACGGCCACGTATCGCGCCTCCGACGACGCGGCCGATGCCGAACGCGCCCGCCTTGCGCACTTGGCGGAGTTGTTCGACAACGGCACGATCCGCACGTTCCGCCGGCTCGGCGTTGCCCCCGGATGGCACTGTCTCGAGGTCGGCGCCGGCAGCGGTTCGGTGGCCCGGGCGCTTGCCGCGCTCGTCGCGCCCGACGGCGCCGTGCTCGCCACCGACCTCGACCTGCGGTTCCTCGAGACGCTCGACGAACCGCACGTCGAAGTGCGGGCCCACGACATCACGAAGGACCCCCTACCCGCGGCCATGTTCGACTTCGCCCATGCGCGCGGAGTGCTCGAACACATCCGCGACCGCGACCAGGCGCTCGCCACGATGACGGCCGCAACCAAACCGGGCGGGCTCGTCGTGATCGAAGACGTCGACTGGCTGGTGTTCGAGGCGCAGGAGCTTCCGCCCGCGTTCGGGCAGTTGCACCGGTGCATGCAGGACGCGTACGTCGCCGGGGCCGGGTACGACCCGCACCTCGGCCGCAAGTTGCAGACGTGGCTCCCCGAGCACGGTCTGGTCGACGTGGAGTCGGCCGGGCGCACGTTCACGATGCAGGGCGGCACGCCGTCGATGGAGTGGTACGTGCTCGGTATCGAGCGCGCGCTGCCGACGCTGATCGAGGCCGGCATCGTCGACGCGGGTGTGGCAACGGCGGCGATGACCGAAGTGCGTGACCCGGCGTGCCGTTTGCTGTCGCCGCTGCAGATCACGGCGTGGGGCCGCAAGCCGTAATCTTCGGTCCCATGGCTCACGAAGTACGCGGCGTTGTCGCCAAACACAAGAAGGAACCCGTCACCGTCGAGACGATCATCGTCCCCGACCCCGGACCGGGCGAAGCGCTCGTGAAGGTGCAGGCGTGCGGCGTCTGCCACACCGACCTCCATTACCGCGAGGGCGGAATCAGCGACGACTTCCCGTTCCTGCTCGGCCACGAGGCCGCAGGAGTCGTGGAAGCGGTCGGACCCGACGTCACCGACGTCGCACCGGGCGACTTCGTCGTCCTCAACTGGCGGGCGGTGTGCGGCGAGTGCCGCTCGTGCCGGCGCGGGCGCCCATGGCTCTGCTTCTCGACCCACAACGCGACGCAGAAGATGACACTCGCCGACGGGACCGAACTGTCGCCCGCGCTGGGCATCGGCGCGTTCGCGGAGAAGACGCTCGTCGCGGCGGGGCAGGCGACCAAGGTGAACGCGGCGGCCCGGCCCGAAGCCGCGGGGTTGCTCGGCTGCGGTGTGATGGCCGGGTTCGGTGCCGCGAAGTACACCGGTGGCGTCGGCGTCGGCGACACGGTCGCGGTGTTCGGCTGCGGCGGTGTCGGGAACGCGGCGATCGCGGCCGCGAAGTTGCAGGGCGCACGCACGATCATCGCGGTCGACCTCGATGCCCGAAAGCTCGAGTGGGCCACGGACTTCGGCGCGACGCACACGGTCGACGCTTCGTTGGAAGACGCCGTCGAACGGGTCCGCGAACTGACCGAGGGCAACGGCGCCGACGTGTGCATCGAAGCCGTCGGCCATCCTGAAGTGTTGCAGCAGGCGTTCTTCGCGCGTGACCTCGCGGGCACGGTCGTGCAGGTCGGCGTGCCGACGCCCGACATGGCGATGCCCGACATCCCGATGATCGAGTTCTTCGGGCGGGGCGGCGCACTGAAGCCGTCGTGGTACGGCGACTGCCTCCCGAGCCGCGACTTCCCGGCGCTGATCGAGCTGTACCTCCAGGGCCGATTCGACCTCGACCGGTTCGTGTCCGAGACGATCGCGCTCGACCAGGTCGAAGAAGCATTCCACAAGATGGAGCGGGGCGAAGTGCTGCGATCGGTGGTGACGATATGACAGGCGCAGATCCGGAGGTGCGGGCAATGACCCACAGGTTCATGGGCGTTAGAGCGCCGAAGGTCGCAGCCGCATGAGTATGAGCATGCGCATCGAGCTCGTACGCACCAACGGGATCTTCTCGCTCGACGGCGAGGACTTCGACGTCGAGAACAACATTTGGCTGCTCGGCGACGACCGCGACGTCATCGTCGTCGATGCCGCCCACGACGCGACACCCATCCGCGCCGCGGTCGGCGACCGCATCGTGCGTGCCATCTTCCTCACGCACGGGCACAACGACCACATCAACGCCGCGGTCGCGCTGTCCGACGACGTCGACGCGCCCATCCTGTTGCACCCGGCCGACCGGATGCTGTGGGACGTCGTCTACCCCGGCTACAAGCCCGACCGCGACATCGTCGACGGCGACGAACTGAAGATCGCGGGCAAGCGTCTGAAGGTGTTGCACACGCCCGGTCACAGTCCCGGCGGGGTGTGCCTCCTCGACCAGGACGGCCACGTGTTCGGCGGCGACACATTGTTCAAGGGCGGCCCCGGCGCAACCGGCCGTTCGTACTCCGACTACGACACGATCATCCGCTCGATCGAGAAGAAGCTGTTCACCCTCCCGCCCGAAACCGTTGTCCACGCCGGCCACGGCGACGACACCACCATCGGCGCAGAACAAGCCCTCATGCGCCAATAGGTCGCCCGGTTGACCAGGGCTGATCCAGGTCGATTCGGGGTTCTCGCGGGAGGCCGAGGACGCGTTCGGCGACGTGGTTCTTGTGCACTTCGTCGGTGCCGCCGCCGATCGAGCCCCAGTAGCGGCTGAGGAGTTCGACCCGCCAGAAGCGCGGGTCGGGGTCGGTGCCGTCGTCGGCGAGCGCGTCGGCACCGAGGAGCATCACCGCGAGTTCGCCGCGCGCGGTGCGGGCCTGTGACCACAGCAGCTTCATCACGGAGCCATCGACCGACGGGCGCGCGCCGCAGCGGATGTCGCGGCGCAGCCGTTCGCGAAGGATGCCGAGTATGCGTTCGCGCGCGACGTACGTCGCCATCGCCTGACGGACGCGCGGGTCGCTCGTCCGGTCACGGGCGCGGGCGACGCGCAGCAACTCGACGACCGGATCGAACCGCGTCGATCCGCCGATCATGGCCGACTCCGCCGCGAGCACCGCGCGCCCGACGGTCCAGCCGCCGTGGACCTCGCCGATCACCGCGTCGGCGGGGATGCGGACCTCGCTGAGAAACACTTCGTTGAAGTGCGCCGAGCCCGTGATCTGGCGCAGCGGGCGGATCTCGATGCCGGGGCTCTGCATCGGGCACGCGAAGCAGGTGATGCCGCGGTGCTTCGGCGCGTCGGGGTCGGAGCGGGCGAGCAAGATGCCGAGGTCGGCGTGCTGTGCGCCCGACGTCCACACCTTTTGACCGGTCACCACCCACTGGTCGCCGTCGAGCGTGGCCCGGGTGCCGAGGTTCGCGAGGTCGGAACCGGCGTCGGGTTCGCTGAAGAGTTGGCACCACACTTCGTCGCCGCGCAGCAACGGCCGCAGGTACCGCTCCTGCTGATCCTCGGTCCCGTGGCCGTGCAGCGCCGCGCCGGCCAGCGCGATCGTCGACGTGAGGAACCCGCTCGTGACGTCGTAGCGCGATTCCTCCTCGCGGTAGATCGCCTGCTGCCACGACTGCCCGCCCCGGCCGCCGTACTCGGGCGACCACGTGATGCCTGCGAAACCGTGGTCAAACACCGTCTGCTGCCACGCGCGGCACCGTTCGAAGTACTCGTGCTCCTCGGCCGGGTCGTCGTGCACCGATGTCGCCGACCAGTCGCCGAGCCCGGTGCGCAGCCGGGCGTTGCCGTCGAGGAACGCGACGACCTCTGCCCGCCATTCGCCTTCGGCGTTGCTCATGCGGCTCCGACCTTCGGCCCTCGATCGCCCGTGCGGAATGCGGCGGCCGACCGCGCGGGCGATATCGGCGAACGGGTAGCGGCCCGACGCGAGCAGGTCGAGCGCGGCGCGGTACGCCGGGGCGTCGGTGCTGCCACGCGTTCCCGCGAGTACCACGAGAGGAACACCTCGACCGCGACCCGGTCACCGACGCTGACACGCCAACGGTCCGCCGCGCGCGGCCCGATCGCTTCGACGATGCCGACGGTCTCATGGCCCGGTACGAACGGGTATCCCGGGTGCAGCTCGCCGGTGAACTGTTCGTGGTCGGTGCCGCACAACCCGCGCGCTTCGACCCGCAACACGCCGTCGTCGTCGCCGACCTCGGGCAGGTCGAACTCGCGCGCCACCAGCGTCCGGGGCGCTTCGAGTACAAGAGCGGTCGCGGTCGATCGAACCACGGGCGCATCCTGCCACGCTCACTCCCAGACCCCGGAGACGCACCTCGGCGCAAGGAGCACAAGGACGCCACCCTCGCCGCGGCCGCGGTGCTCTAACGACCCAGCAGATGGTCGCGACCACGCGCCTCGAACTCGGCGCGCAACGCCTGCGCGTCGTCGTCGGTCAGCTGCCGGAACTCGGTCTCGCGTCCGGGCCGCCACCACACCGGGTCGCCCGAATCCCACAACTCCTGGCGCAGCACCCGCTTGAGCACCTTCTGCGTCGCGGTCGACGGCAACGACTCGCTCACGCGCACATAGCGCGGCAGCCACTTCGGCGAGAAGTCACCCTGCGCGGTGCAGAACGTCGCGAACGCGTTGGGGTCGAACGACGCGCCGTCGCGCAAGTGGAGCGCGATCATCACGTCGTCGCCGACGTCAGGTGACGGCACCGCGTACACCGCGGCGAGCACGACGTCGGGGTGGCGGGCGACGATGTTCTCGACGGGCGCGGCGGCGAAGTTCTCGCCGTCGACGCGCAGCCAGTCGGAGTTGCGGCCCGCGAAGTAGAAGTACCCGTCGGCGTCGCGGTAGCCGAGGTCGCCGGTCCAGTACATGCCGCCGCGCATCCGCTCGGCGTCGGCCTCCGGGTTCTTGTAGTAGCCCTCGAACGCGCCCGGCCCACTCGGGTTCACCATCTCGCCGATCGCTTCGGCCGGGTTGAGGAACCGGCCCGCGTCGTCGAAGCGTGCCCGTGGGCACTCCTCCATCGTCTCCGGGTCGAGCACGACGGCCTGGTACGGCTCGACTGGCTGGCCGAGCGACCCCTGCGGTGTGCCCGGGGCGCGGCCCATGTTGATGCCGCCCTCCGTCGACCCGTACCCGTCGGCGACGAAGCAACCGAACCGCTGCGCGAACCGGTCGATGTCGAGCGGCGCGGCTTCGTTGCCGAACGCGATGTTCAGCGAATTCTCGGCGTCGTCGGGCAGTTCGGGTGTCGCGAGGATGTACGTGAGCGGCTTGCCGACGTAGTTGAAGAAGGTGATGCCGTACTCGCGAACGTCGGGGAGCCACCCGCTCGCCGAGAATCGGGGGCGCAGCACGGTGGTGGCCCCGGCCGCGAGCGGCGCCGTGAACCCGGCCACCTGCGCGTTCGAGTGAAACAGGGGCATGACCGAGTAGCAGTTGTCGGCCGGTCCGAGGCCGAAGTTCTCGGCGAGGCGCGACCCCCACCCGGCCAACTTGCCGTGGCTGATGCGCACCGCTTTCGGCGCGCCGGTCGTGCCCGACGTGAAGATGAGCATGTACGTGTCGGCCGCGGTCACCGTGTCGGCCGGGAGCGGAGACCCCACGAACGGCGCCAGCGCCTTCGCCCACGCACCCTCGTCGCTGACGTACACGGGCCCGACGGTGTTTTCGAGCATCGCCAGGTGCGCCGACTCGGTGACGACGAGGGCGCACTCGGTGTGGGTGATGTCGCGGGTGAGTTCGGCGCCGCGCCGGGTGTTGTTGATGCCGACGAGCGTCGCGCCGCTCATCGCGCACGCGCCGAGCATGAACCAGAATTCGGGCACGTTGTCGAGCAGCACGCCCACGTGAAAGGGAGCGTCGGCCGACCGCACCGGAGCACCTGCGCTCCTGACCGTCCGTACTGACTCGAGGAACGCGGCGCGGGTTGCGCACTCGGCGACCATTTCGCGGTAGGTCCACTCGTCGGCGCCGAATCTCAGGCCGACGTTGTCGTCGTCGGCGCGGACGCGGACGAGCTGCGCGATCGTGTCCATGCGGCGAGGCTACGCGCGGCGCATCCGCCCACGCCGCTGTAGTTAAATCAGGCCCGTGAAACTCGGACTACAACTCGGGTACTGGGGGGCGGGCCCGAACCCGTTCCACGTCAGCCTCGCGCAGGAGGCCGAACGCCTCGGCTTCGACTCGGTGTGGACGGGGGAGGCGTGGGGTTCCGACGCGTTCACGCCGCTCGCGTGGATCGGCGCGCAGACCGAACGCATCCGCCTGTGTACCGGGGTCGTGCAACTGTCGGCGCGCACGCCCGCCGCGACCGCGATGCACGCGATCACACTCGACCATCTCACCAACGGCCGGTTCTCGCTCGGCCTCGGTGTGAGCGGACCGCAAGTGGTCGAAGGGTGGTACGGCCAGCCGTTCGGCAAGCCGCTGGCGCGCACGCGCGAGTACGTCGAGATCATCCGCCGCATCCTGCGTCGAGAAGCGCCGGTGGAGTTCCACGGCGAGCACTACAAGATGCCGTACGACGGCCCGAACGGGTGGGGGCTCGGCAAGCCGCTGCGTTCCATCACGCACCCGTTGCGCGCCGACATGCCGATCATGCTCGGCGCGGAAGGTCCGAAGAACGTCGCCCTCGCGGCCGAGATCGCCGACGGCTGGATCCCGCTCTACTACGCGCCAACGCGCCCCGAGGTGTACGACACGCTGGGCACGACCAAACCCGGCTTCGAAGTGTGCGTGACGGTGATGGGATGCCAGATCACCGACGACGTCGAAGCGGGCTTGATGGGCACCAAGGCCGGGCTCGCGTTCTACATCGGCGGCATGGGCGCCAAGGACCGCAACTTCCACATGGAATTGATGAGTCGCATGGGCTACGAGGCCGAGGCGCATCGGATCCAGGAGCTGTTCTTCGAGGGCAAGCGTGAAGAGGCGATCCCGCTCGTGCCGAGCGCGTTCGCCGACGAGATCTCGCTCATCGGCCCGAAGGAACGCATCCGCGACAAGCTCCAAGCGTGGGAGGAGTCACCCGTGACGACGATGATCGTCCACGGCGATCTCGACACCCTCCGCACCCTGACCGAGCTCATGCCCTAAACCCTCGTGCGTCGCTAGAGGGGAATTCTCACCCCCTACCGACGCATCGGGGGTTACGGGGTTGCGAGGACCAACGCCTGGGCGCGGTCGAAGCGGGAGCTGACGTCGGCCCAGTTGATGATGTTCCAGATCGCTTTGCTGTACTCGGGCTTGCGGTTCTCGTACTGCAGGTAGAACGCGTGCTCCCACGCGTCGATGACGAGCAGGTTGACGCCGCTCTGGCCGACGTTGCCGGTGTGGTCGTAGATCTGCTCGATGAACAGGCGCTCGCCGAGCGGGTCCCACGAGAGCGAACCCCAACCCGAACCCTGCACGGTGTTCACCGTCTCGGTGAGGTGCGCCTTGAACGCGTCGAAGTTCCCGAAGTTGTCGTCGATCGCGGCTGCGAGGTCGCCCGTGGGCTTGTCGCCGCCGTCGGGGCTCAGGTTCTGCCAGAAGATCGTGTGCAGGATGTGGCCGGAAAGGTTGAAGGCCAACGTCTTCTCCATGCCGACCATCGCGCCGAACTCGCCCGAGTCACGCGCCGCTTTCAGCTTGTCGAGCGCCGCGTTCAGGCCCTTCACGTAGGCGGCGTGGTGCTTGTCGTGGTGCAGTTCGAGCATGCGCGCCGAGTAGTGCGGCTCCAGCGCGGCGTAGTCGTAGGGGAGATCGGGCAGCACGTACGGCTTCATGGAAAGGCTCCTTTTTGACACGTCACGTTGTCATACCCAACGGGCGTCGGCTACACAGCCGGGATGGACAAGATTGTCGAACTGCTCGGTGTCGCCGTCGGAGCGGGCAACGTCGTCAGCGGCGACGACATTCCCGAGGAGTACACCCATGACGAGGCCCTGACGGCGCAACCCGTGCGCCCCGTCGCCCTCGTGCGGCCCCGGGACACGATCGAAGTCGCCGCCGTGCTGCGCATGTGCGACGAGCTCCGGGTGCCGGTGACGGCCCGGGGCTCCGGCACCGGCCTCTCCGGCGCGTGCATTCCCCTGGCCGACGGCGTCGTCTGTTCGATGGAGCGTATGAACCGCATCATCGAGATCGACGTCGACAACCACATCGCCGTGGTCGAACCGGGGGTGACGCTCGACCAGCTCGACGAAGCTACGGCGAAGCACGGACTCGTGTATCCCGTGTACCCCGGTGAGTACAGCGCGAGCCTCGGTGGCAACGTCGCGACCAACGCGGGCGGGATGCGCGCAGTCAAGTACGGCGTGACGCGCAACCAAGTGCTCGGCCTCGAAGCGGTGCTACCCAACGGCGACGTCATCCGCACCGGCGGCAAGTTCGTGAAGGCGACGACGGGCTACGACCTCACGCAGCTCATTATCGGATCGGAGGGCACGCTCGCGATCGTCACTGAAGCGGTCCTCAAGCTGTACCCGAGACCCGCGCACATGGCGACGATGCTCGTTCCGTTCCCGACGGTGCACGACGTCGCATCGGCCGTGCCGCCGATCGTCAACAGCGGTATCGGCCCGCTCGTGCTCGAGTACATCGACGCCCTCGGCATCGTGACGTTGACGGCGCACGTCGGCCTCGACCTCGGTATCCCGGCCGACGTCCAAGAGGCGGCCGCGGCGTATCTGGTCGTCTGTCTCGAAGACCACAACGACCAGCGCCTCGACGAGGACGTCGTGGCGTGCGCCGAACTCCTCACCGAGCTCGGCGCGCTCGACGTCTACGTCCTGCCGTCGCGATCAGCCGCGCTCCTCCTCGAAGCGCGCGAGAAAGCGTTCTGGGTCGTGAAGCAGAACGGCGCCAACGACATCATCGACGTCGTCGTGCCGCGCGCGTCGGTGCCCGAGTACCTCGAGACGGTGCAGCAGATCGCCGACGAACACCAGACGTGGATCGCGGGCGCCGGCCACGCCGGCGACGGCAACGTGCACCTCTCGGTGTTCCAGCCCGACGACGAACTGCGGTACAAGGTGATGCACGCAGTGCTCGAAGCGGGCATCGCGCTCGGTGGCGCGATCTCCGCCGAGCACGGCATCGGCACGGAGAAGAAGCGCTACTTCCTCGAACTCGAGGACCCGGCCAAGATCGAGCTGATGCGCCGTATCAAGTCGGCGTTCGACCCCAATGGCATCCTCAACCCGGGCACGATGTTCGACTGACACCCCCAGATGGGGTGGCCTAGT